>NZ_BAGK01000205.1 GCF_000308795.1 Nocardia thailandica NBRC 100428
GCGACACCAAGGCCAAGGAGCTGGGCCTGACCCCGCTGGCCCGCATCGTCTCCACCGGCGTGTCCGGCCTGTCGCCGGAGATCATGGGTCTCGGCCCGATCGAGGCTGTGCGCCGCGCGCTGAAGCTGGCGGGCAAGAGCGTCTCCGACATCGACCTGTTCGAGATCAACGAGGCCTTCGCCGTGCAGGTGCTCGGCTCGGCGCGTGAGCTGAAGATCGACGAGGACAAGCTCAACGTCTCCGGTGGCGCGATCGCGCTGGGCCACCCGTTCGGCATGACCGGCGCCCGCATCACCACCACGCTGATCAACAACCTCCAGACCTACGACAAGCAGTTCGGTGTGGAGACCATGTGCGTCGGCGGCGGCCAGGGCATGGCGCTGGTCATCGAGCGCCTGAGCTGATCGACCGGGAAAGACCGAACCCCCGGCCTCCTGTGGAGGCCGGGGGTTCGTCGTCGTGCGGGGTCGATCAGTCGCGCTGGAAGTAGCTCAGCAGGCGCAGGATCTCGACGTAGAGCCAGACCAGGGTGACGGTCAGGCCGAGCGCGACGCCCCAGGCCGCCTTCGCCGGGGCACCGGCGCGGATCAGCTGGTCGGCGGCGTCGAAGTCGAGCAGGAAGCTGAACGCGGCGATCGCGATGCAGACCAGGCTGAACACGATGGCCAGGGCGCCACCGTCGCGCAGGCCGAAGCCGCCGTCGGTGAAGAAGCTCGCGATCAGGTTGCCCAGGGCGAGCACGACAACGCCGACCATCGCGCCGAGCAGCATGCGGGTGAAGCGCGGCGTGACGCGGATGGCGCCGGTCTTGTAGACGACCAGCATGCCGGCGAAGACGCCGAACGTGCCGAGCACCGCCTGACCGATCAGCGCGCTGCCGCCGACACCGCCGAAGGTGACGTCGGTGAACATCAGCGAGAGCGCGCCGAGGAACAGGCCCTCGAACGCCGCGTAGGACAGCACGATGGCCGGGTTGTCCATCTTGTTGCCGAAGCTGGCGACCAGGACGAGGACCAGGCCGACGAGGCCGCCGCCGATGACGAACAGCGGCGCGAGGCCGGGGCTGTTGTAGGACAGCGCGTAGGAGATGATGGCCGCCACGGTCAGCACGGCCAGGGTGATGCCGGTCTTGGTGACGACATCGTCGATGGTCATCGTGCGGGTGGCGGGCGCAGGCTGGTACGGCTGCTGGTAGGGCTGCTGACCGTACTGGCCGTACTGCTGCTGTCCGTACTGGTTACCGAACTGACCGGCACCGGCGGCGCCCGTGCCGAAGTTGGCGTAGTTGCCTGCCTCCTGCCGCGGGAGGTTCCGGAACACCGGATTCGATGTGCTGCGCACCTGTGTGCCTTTCTCGGAGTGGTTGCCGCTGTCACAGCCGGTTCGGGCTGCGGTCTCGACTTTTCCAACGCCCGGCAACCGGACAAGGTTCCCGAAACCACCGGACACCCAACCAGCCGGACAAATCGGACTCTACCCCGAAGGGCCGCCCTTATCCCTGTCCGTCACGAAGTCCACGCACCGACCGCGTGACCGTGAACTTCTGGTTGCGCCCGATGACGTCGGTGCGGCCCACCATGCGCGACATGACCCCGCGATAGTCCAGATGCGAGTTGTAGACCGTCCACAGTTCGCCGCCCGGCCGCAGCACCCGGCCGGTCTCGGCGAACATCTTGATGGCCGAACCGGTGTGCACCGCGGCCCCCACGTGGAACGGCGGGTTGCACAGCACCAGGTCGGCGCTGTTGTCGGCGGTGGCCGACATGGCGTCGTCGCGGACCACCGAAACCCGTTCCCCGACACCGTTGGCCACCGCCGTCGCCTGCGCCGAGGCCACGGCCGCCGCGGACTGGTCGGTGCCGAGCACGCGGATCGCGGGCCGGGACTTGGCCAGGGCTACGGCGAGAATGCCGGTGCCGCAGCCGAGGTCGACGGCGTCCCGGGCGTCGGGCTTCATGCGGTCGAGGTGCTCCAGCAGGAATCGGGTGCCGATGTCCAGGCGCGGGCCGGAGAAGGCGGCGCCGTGCGCGACGACCTCGCCGCCGAGTTCGGCGATGTACTCGCGCACGGGGAACCGCGTCGCGTCGACCGGGCGGGGGCCCGAGACCAGCAGCACCCGCGACTTCTGCCTGCCGCGACTGGCCCTGACCTCGGTGAAGAACTCGCCGAGCACGTCGTTCATGGCCGGGGTGAGGTACTTGTCGCGGCCGCCGGCGAACACGAGCACCGACGGGTCGGCGTAGCGGGCGATGGCCTCGGCGACCTCGGCGAGGCCCGAGAGCACGCGTGGCAACCGCATCAGCACCAGCCGCGCGCCCGTCAGCAGATCGGGCCCCAGCGGGGCGGCGCCGTAGCGATCGGCGAGCCCGAGCACGCGGGCGTTGTTGGCCAGGGCGAGTTCGCCGGTCAGCAGATCCTGGTGAACCCGGAGGCCGGTGTGGCCGTAGCGGGTGGCCGCGCCGAGGGTCAGCGCGCCGTAGCTGTCCCCGATGACGGCAATCGTCCCGCTATCCGCGCCGGTGAGCGCCTCGTCGGCGGTGTCGAGGAGGAGGCGATCGGCGGCATCCACCGCGTAGAGGTTCGGCGCCTCCACATCCGGATACCGGCGCAGCCGGGTCAACACATCCTCGACGATTTCCACGCCACAAGTGTGCTAGATCGTTGCCCCACGGTCACATCCACCCCGGAATTGCCGTGGTGTTGTTACTCACACTCGACTGTCTCGCGATGTAAAACACTGGATACGAACACTTCTCGGCGATTAGCGGGTTCCTAGCGTACCGGGGGCCGCGTCATTTGTTGACGAAACATGTTGTTCCGCAGATCTTCACCGCCGACGGCGCTCCGCCGGGGCGCTTCGACCGTCGATGTCCGTTTTCCGCCGTCGGACCGCGCGGCCCAGCGCGGACCCGGACCGATCGGTCCATCCGGCCGCCTGGACCTCTCCGGCACGAGGCCAGCAAACCTCGCCGTCCGGGCAACACGGCCGCCTCGCCTGCCCCCGTCCGGGCGCCCGACCGGTTTACCATCGGCACCATGCGTAACGTCCTGGTGCCCCTCCTCGCCGCCGCGGCCGTGGCCGTGGCCGGCTGCGCCACGGACAGCCCGGCGGCCGCGCCACCGTCGTCGACGACGCCCCCGGCGGGCACCTTCACCGACGCCACCGGCGCCCTGCCCGCCGACAGCGACCCGAAGACCGCCGAGGCGGGGCCCCGCGCCGCGCTGACCGTCACCGAGATCCGCCTCGGCAAACAGCCGGGCTTCGACCGGGTCGTCTACCAGTTCGGCGGGACCGGCACCCCGGGCTGGGACGTCCGCTACGTGGATCAGGCGGTGCGGGACGGCAGCGGCCGCACGGTCGACGTCGCGGGATCGATCCTCGAGGTGCGCATCCTGGGCGCGGTCTACCCCTTCGACACCACCGAGGTCCCCTACGCGGGCCCCGATCCCACCACCGATCCCGGCGTCCCGGAGATCACCGGCGTCTACAAGCCGCTCGTGTTCGAGGGCGTGGCGCAGTCCTTCATCGGGGTGCGCGGCGACCGCCCCGCGTTCACCGTGTCGAGCCTGACCGGTCCGACGCGGCTGGTCGTGGACATCGCCACCGGCTGAACCCGTACCGCGTGAGGGTATCGGCGGCGGCCGACGCCGCCTCGCTACACTGACCCCGTGGCCGATCGCCGAGAGCTTCCGCGCGCACCCGGGGTGTCCCGGGCGCTCGGCCTGCTCGCGCTGCTGGCGGGCATCGTCGCCATGCACGCGGCGGTCTTCGCGGGCCCGTCCGGCCACGAGACCACCGGGCACGCAATCCCGGCCCAGGCCGCCGGCTCGGCCCCGGGCCCGGCGGCCGCCCCGGCGCTCGCCCCCGCGGGCAGTCCCGACCACGAGGACTTCGGCTGCATCATGGCCGGCTGCGGCGAGCACGCCGGGCTGCACGGTTGCGTGTTCGTCCTGGTGGCCGCGGCCTTCGCCATCGCCCTCGTCCTGCTCTACCGGGTGCCCGGCACGGGGCCGGGCCCGGGCGGCGCGCTGCGCGGTTTCCGTCGCGCGCCGCGCGAGCGTGCGCCGCCGTGGACCGTGCTCTCCCTGGCTCAGCTCTCGATTCTGCGGATCTGACAGGTCGGCCCGGCCGTCCCACCAGGGACCGGTCGCGCCTCGTCCTGCCCATCGCACGTCGAATCCGATCCGAGGAGCACACCCATGTCCGTTTTCCGTGTCACCGCCGTCGCCGTCGCGACCGCCGCCACCCTGTTCGCCGCGGGCTGCGGCGACGACAGCGCGCCCGCCCCCGCCGCGACCTCGAACACCACGACGCCCGCCCCGACCGGCACGCAGGCGGCCGCCTACACCGAGGCCGACGTCACCTTCCTGCAGATGATGTACCCGCATCACGCGCAGGCCGTCGAGATGGCGCGGCTGGTCCCCTCCCGCTCGCAGAACCCGGAGCTGATCGCCCTGGCCGCGAACGTCGAGAAGGCGCAGGCGCCGGAGATGGAGCAGATCACCACCCTCCTGACCGGCTGGGGCAAACCGGCCCCCACCGCCGACATGGGCCACGGCGGCCACGGCGGTCACACCATGTCCGGCATGATGACGGCCGATCAGATGACCGCGCTCGCCGCCGCTTCCGGCCCCGCCTTCGACCGGATGTGGCTCGAGATGATGATCGATCATCACCTCGGCGCCGTCGAGATGGCGAAGACCGAGCTCGCGGCCGGGGTGAACACCGAGGCCCGCGCGCTGGCGACGGCGATCGTGGCCGACCAGGAGAAGGAGATCGCCCAGATGCGGGCCATGCTCGCTCAGCGCTGAGCGGTACCGCCGCGCCGGATCACCCGCTCCGGCGCGGCGGGCCAGGCTGACGCCACGCCCCGCGAGCCAGTACCGTCGATGTGTTGTCCCGAGGGAGGAGAGGGAGATGCGAGTACTGGAACGCGTGGGTCTTGGCACCGCGCTGGCTGCCACCGTGACCGGCGTTGTCCTGGTCAGCGCCTGCACCACCCAGGTCGACGGCAAGGCCGAGGTGAGCCAGCCGGAGCTGTCGGCCTACCGGTCGGAGGTCTCGGCCTCCTCGGCGGCGGCGTCGTCGTCCAAGGCCGCGGCGATCGCGCGGGTGACGCTCAACGCCTGCGACCAGATGCGCGCGGCGAACAGCAGCTCGGTGAAGTCGTTCAACGCCTACATCACCGCCAGCAACAATCACGCGCCCGACGAGAACACCAAGGCGACCGAGGCGGTGACCACCCTGCGCACCAACGCCAAGGAGCTGGACCGCAAGATCACCACCGACGTGCTCGCCGAGGTCGCGACCGCGCTCAAGGCCTACCGCGACGACACCAACGTGCTGGCCGACACCCTGGAACGCCGGGCGGGCACCGACGAGCTCAACGGTGTGATCGACAAGTTCAACACCACCAAGGACCACGCCATCGAGGTGTGCAGGCCGCACAGCAAGTGAGCCGCCCGTAACGCGTACAGCGCCGTTCACGATTCTCACCGCGGAGCGTAACCGAGAGGGAGATCGTGCACGTCTCGTTGAGAAGCATTGCAGCAGTTGCCGTTTCGAGTTTGAGTCTGGTTCTGGCACCCGCCGCGGCGCACGCGGACCCGGCCACCCCGCAGCAGTGCCGGGTCACCTCGGACCGGGCCCCGGCCACCGCCGACCCCGCCGCGGTCGCCCTCGATCCCGCCGGCGTCGCCGCGGCCATGGCGACGGCCGACGACTCGACCCGGTTCAACGTCCAGCTCTACCGCAACAACTGCCTGGTCGCGGCGGGCCCGCACAACGCCGCCTCGGGCGGGGTGGCGTGGAACCTGTGGAGCGGCACCAAGAGCGTGGTGTCCCTGGTCGCCGGCATCGCCGTCGATCAGGGCAGGCTGCGCGTCGACGACCCGATCGATCGGTACCTGCCGCCCGGCCTCGGCGATGCCGAACACCGCGCGATCACCGTGCGCAGCCTGCTCACCGAGTCCTCCGGGATGGAGGTGGCGGTCGCCGCCGAGGGCGCCGCGGGGCTGGTCCAGCTCGATCCCAACGTGGTCGCCCAGGCCATGGCCATGCCCATCGAGAAGCCGCAGGGCACCGAGTTCAAGTACAGCCAGCGCGCGGTCGACCTGCTGGCCTATGTGATCGGGCGCGCGGTCGACGAGGACTTCCAGACCTTCGCCCAGCGCACCCTTTTCGATCCGCTCGGCATCCAGCGCGGCGACTACTACTGGGCACGCGACCGCGCGGGCAACACCTACGGCCACGCGCACCTGATCCTGCCGCCGGACGACTTCGCCAAGCTCGGCCTGCTCGTCGCCAACCACGGCGCCTGGAACGAGCGGCAGGTGGTCTCGGCGGCGTACCTGCGCGAGGCGACCACCCCCTCGCCGACGCACCCCTGCTACGGCTACCTGTTCGTGGTCAACGGGCCGCAGTGCTCGCCGCAGTTTCCCGGCCTGCCCGCGGACGCGGTGAAGATGTCGGGCATGCTGCGCAACGACAGCTACATCGTCCCGAGCCTCGGCCTGGTGTTCAGCTGGACCGGTGTCAGCGTGCCCAACGGCCCGCTCGGGCTGACCCACCAGGTCATGCGGCAGCTGGTCGCGGCGTTCCGGGACGTGGCGATCCCGGATCCGGGCCCGTACCAGCCCCTGCCGGACGTGGCGGTCACCGATCCGATGATCGCGAATCCGGCGCCGTTCCTCGGCCTGGCCGGTATCGGCGACTACGCCTATCCCGGGTGCAGTTTCCTGTCCTGCCTGGGCGAACGCCCGAAGGCGCCGTTCTCGGACTGGCCGCCGGGCTGCTTCATCCTCGGCTGCGCGGGCACCGACGCGCGGACGCCGGGCATCCGGTAGCCGGGAGTATCCTGTCCGGGACCGGACAGGACCAGTAGGGACCTGCCGGAGGCGACCGGAGGAGGGTCCCCATGCCCGTTCCGCTGCGCGACAGCGCCGTGCCCAAACACGAACAGCTGCGCGCGATCCTGCTGCAGAAGTGCACCAGGGAGCTGCAGCCGGGCGATCTGATGACCAGCGAACGCAATCTCATGCAGGACTACGGCGTCAGCCGGATCACGGTCCGCGAGGCGATCGGGCAGCTGGTCAACGAGGGCTATCTCGTGCGCGTGCGCGGCAAGGGGACTTTCGTCGCGCACCGGCAGATGCAGTCGCGGTTGCACCTGGCCTCGTTCAGCGAGGAGATGCGCGCCCAGGGCCACGAGCCGACCACGCTGGTGCTCGCCGCCGAGCGGGCACCGGCGCCGGAGCCGACGCTGCGCGCCCTCGGGCTGCCGGGCGGCTCGTCCGCCTTCCACGTGCGGCGGCTGCGGCTGGCCGACGGCGATCCGGTCAGCGTCGACGACGGCTGGTTCCATCCCGAACTGCTGCCCGGCCTGATCGAGCACGACCTCACCGGCTCGCTCTACCAGCTCACGGCCCAGCGCTACGGGCGCGTGATCGAGCGCGCCGAGCAGACCGTCGACGCGCAGGCCGCCGATCCCGGCGTCGCCGAACTGCTCGACATCCGCAAGGGCGCACCGGTGTTGCACTTCGACCGGATCTCCTTCAGCGGCGACCACGCGGTCGAGCACACCGAGAGCTGGTACCGCTCGGATCGGTACCGGTTGCAGATGGAGGTCGGCAGGCGGAGCTGAGCAACCTGGGCCGAACACGTGTGAAATCGGCTTGTTTCAGATACCGTGGCCCCACTTTCCCAGTGCTAGGCCGGAGGTCTCCCCATGTCCCACCGAACAACTCTCGCGCGCGCGGCCTTCGTCGTCGCCACGGCCGCTGCCGCCGCGCTCGTCACCACCGGAACGGCGAGCGCCGCGGGCGGTCTCGACTGGGACCTCTTCCCGTCGGGCTCCGCCGAGATCGGCCCGCCCACCGGTAGCGCGGGCTCGGTCGACATCGGCCTGCCCACCGGTTCCGTCGACGCCGACTTCGGTTCCGGAGCGCCCAAGCCGCCCGCCTCCGGGTCCGGCACCGGCTCGGGCGGCACGGGCTCGGGCACCGGCTCGGGCAGCTGATCCCCACCGGGCCGTGCCACCCTCCCCCTCCGGGTGGCACGGCCCGGCGCTCAGATCAGCGTGCCGACATCGGTGCGCACCAGCGTGTCCAGCGCGCGCTCGGCGAGCGCGGCGATGGTCATCGACGGGTTGCAGGCGGCGGTGTTGCCCGGCATGAGGGCGCCGTCGAGGACGTAGAGCCCGCGCTGACCGAGCACCCGGCCGTCGAGATCGCACACGCTGCCCATGTTCGCCCCGCCCAGCGCGTGCCAGGTCGAGGGGAACACCGCGTTGGTGTCGACGACCTGCGCGGCCGGGCCCGCCACCCGCCGCACCGCCGCATCGATGTGGACCTGGATCGCGGCGTCGCCCTCGGTGGGCCAGCGCAGCGTCGCGCTGTCGGAACCGCCGTCGTAGACGAACTCGCCGCGGCCCCGGCTCACGCCGTAGCCGACCAGCATGGTGCTGCCCGCGTCCATCGCCAGCGGCGGGATCGAGGCCTGGATGAAGGTGTACGCCGCCTGCGGGTCGTCCCAGTTCCTGCTGCCGTAGACGACCGGGCCGCCCTGGGCCGCACCGAATCCCGCCGTCGGCTCGCGCCAGACGTAGATGCGGTCGGCGTTGGTGCCCCAGCCCTTGCCCAGCTCGTCGGGCAGGTCCGGGATCGCGCCCGTCGCGCCCGCGCGCACCAGCAGCCGGGTGGTGTTGAGGCTGCCCGCGGCCAGCACGAGCGCCGAGGTGGTGATGATCTTGTTCTCCAGGACCGTGCCCGAGGTGTCGAGCCGGTCAACCCGCACCACCCAGCGACCGTCCGGCGCCCGCTCGACGCCGGTGACCTCGTGCAGGGTCTGCACGTCGACCAGCCCGGTCGCTTCGGCGGCGGCGATGTAGGTGACGTCGACGGAGTTCTTGCCGCCGTTGTTCACCCCCATCGCGCCGTCGCCGTTGGTGTAGGAGGGCTTCATCTCCCCGCGCAGCTCGGCCAGCGCGTAGTTCCAGTCGATCGGCATGGGGATCTTCGAGACCGGGAAGCCCGCGGCCCTTGTCCGTTCGGCGAAGACGCGGGCGGCCGCGTACGGCGCGCTGTCGACCAACTCGTCCGGGGCGGTGGCCAGCCTCAGCATGCGCGCGACCCGGGGGTAGAAGACCTGGTCCATGCGGCCCCAGTCCAGCCCGGCCGGGAAGTGCGCCTCGAAGACCTCGCGCGTCGGCTGCAGCGACATGCCCTGGTACACCAGCGATCCGCCGCCGAGGCCCGCCGCGCACAGGGCGGTCATCCCGGTGCCCGCGACCGCTTCCACCAGACCGGTGTACTTCTCGAACAGCAGCGGCGTGCCGAACAGCGCCGGGCTGGAGCGGTGCCACAGCAGCCGCTTGTCGGGCCGGGTGGCGTGCGGGAAGGTCTCGGAGTTCGGGCCGGTCGCCCAGCGCCGACCCCGTTCGAGCAGCAGCACCGGCACGCCGGCCTGGGCGAGCCGCAGCGCGGTGACGCCGCCGCCGAAGCCGGAGCCGATCACCACCACGCGGCGGTCCTCGCGGGTCAGCGGGACGCCACCGACGCGGGCCGCGATCCCGCCGCGCGCCGAGGCGGTGCCCGCGGCGGCGAGCAGCAGGCCCGCGGCGGCGCCGCTGAACAGGGAACGGCGGGTCATCGTCGCCATAGCACTACCTTCATCGTGTCGTTGCTGTCGTTCGGGTCGTTCGGGATCGGTCGCGGGTCATCCGCCGCGCCGGTCGAGCAGCAGGGACAGCAGGCCGATCTCCTGCCCCTGGGTGCGCACCATGTCGCGGGCGCTGCGTTCGACCTCGCCCCCGGTGAGCAGCGCGTCGGCCGCCGCGGCCATCTCGACGCCGCCCGCGTGGTGGCGCCGCATCAGCTCGAGGAACAGCACCTCGGCCCGCGTGCCGCGCGCGGCGGAGAGCTCGTCGAGTTCGGCGGCGGTGGCCATGCCCGGCATGGGGGCGCCGGAGGGGTGCGTGGCCGCCGCGTGGTCGTGGCCGCCGGAGGCGGGCATCCACGCCATCGGGCGCTCGCCGGTGACCGGCGCGCCCGCCAGCCGCAGCCAGCCCAGCAGCATGCCCAGTTCGGTGCGCTGGCCGTCGGCGATCTGGCGGGCCAGCGCGACCACGTAGGGGTCGGCGGCGGGGTCGAGCCGCTGGGTGAGCAGGAGGGCCTGGCCGTGGTGGGCCACCATGTCCTGGACGAACCCGATCTCGGTGTCGCTCAGGACGGGTCGCGCCGCGGGCGGCGACAGCGCCGGCCGCAGCGCCGCGCCCATGACGAGCAGCAGCGCGGCGAGCGCGACTCCGGCGGCGACCCGGAAACCGCTGCGGCGACTCATGATCCGGTGGTCGAGTCCTGGCCGGGCGGTGGCGTGTAGACCTGCGGGGACAGCTCGAGCGCCAGGAATCCGTTGTCGGCGCAGGTGGTCCAGATCTGGTTGCCGCGCCATTCCGGCGGCGAGAAGCACCAGTCGGTCGACAGGTCACCGAAGGCCACGGTGCCGGTGCGCGCGCTCCACGCCTGCGCCGGGTCGAAGCGGCCCGCCAGCATCGCCTGCGCGACCGAGGGCGCCGCCAGGACCGGCGGCCCGATGATCGAGGCCAGCGCGTGCGGCGAGTTCCACAGCTCGGTGTTCTCCCCCGTCCGCGCGGGCGGGTTGAAGTAGCCGATCTCGCGGAAGTTCCCCGGCTCGCGCACGTCGAAGACCCGGATGCCCGAGGAGGTCCAGCCGCAGGCGAGGGCGGTGGGGTCGACCGGCCGGTCGGCGGCGCAGTAGTGGGCGTCGTAGGCGAACAGCGAACCGCCCGAGGCCGAGGCGAGCATCGAGTCCTGATGCTCGGGCAGGTTGATCTCGAGCTTGATCGAGGCGGTGACGCGCGGGTTCCGGTCGTCGGAGACGTCGATGAGTTTCACTCCGCCGGAACCGGCTTCGTCGACGGCGAAGACGTAGGGCGTCCCGCCGTAGGTCACCGGTACGGCGTGCTGGGTGGCCCAGCCGTCCGACCACGGCAGGGCGGCGAGCTCGCGCACCTCCGGCCGCGGATCGCGCCGCTGGACCGCGCCGATGTCGAAGATCTTCATCCCGCCGAGGTTGTCGGCGAGGTAGAGGCGGTTGCCGTCGGGCGAGACGCCGAGTCCGTGCATGGACAGGCCGGGCAGACCCTGCCACACCACCTTCGGGTTCGCCGGGTCGGCCAGGTCGACGGCGCTGACCAGGCCGGGCGCGGTGCCCGAGCTCCAGTAGGTGCGGCCGTCCGGGGAGAAGCCGCCCTCGTGCGCGGTGATGGGCAGCGGCAGCGACAGGTCGGTGCCGGTGCCGGGATTGAGCAGGCGCGGGTGCGCGCAGTCGCTGATGTCGTAGACCGAGAGCATGCCCGCGCCGGTGAGGGCGGGCACGCCTGCGCCGACGAGCAGCTTGCGCGCCTTGTTGACCTTCAGGCTCTCCCAGGTGCCCGCCAGCATGGCCGGTTCGGCCAGCGTGGCGGTGCGCACGGGCGCGGCGGGATCGCTCACGTCGACGACGTGCACGCCCGCGTCGGGGCCGAGCAGGTCGCCGGGGAAGAAGGTGCCGACGTAGGCGCAGTGGTCGAAGGTGACCGAGGTGATGCCGCCGCCGCGCCCGCCGAGGGCGCCGAGCAGCCGCATGTTGCAGCGGAAGCCGTCCCTGGAGCGGCCGCTGTCGCGGTCGGCGGCGGGGACGTCGCCCTGGAGGCCGGATTCGGGCGCGGAACCGGGCAGGCAGTCGGCGCGGGTGGCGGCCGGCGCGGAATGCGCGACGACGGCGCCGAGGGGAAGCAGGAGGGCGGCGGTCAGGGCGAGACCGGAGCGCCGCAGCGCGCGGGTGGAGAATGCGATCATTTCTTGTTCGTCGCCCCGGCGAGGAGGGGCGCCTTTCACGAAGTAGTAACCGTGTTACCGGGCGCCGACGCTACCATTCCGGTGTGAGCAGGGGAACAGAATCGGACGGATCGGCAAGAATTGTCGCGGTGGTGCTCGATCTGCTGAATTCCGAAGGCTACGAGGCCGTCCAGCTCCGGACCGTCGCCGCCCGCGCCCACGTCTCGCTCACCCGGATCTACCGGCACTTCCCCACCCGCGACGAACTGATCATCGCCGCGCTCGCGCAGTGGATGGACGAGAACGCCTACGCCGCGATCACCCCGCCCGCCGCCGACGCCTCCGTCCGCGACAGCATCACCCAGGTCCTGCGCTGCGTCTTCGAGCCCTGGGAGCGCAACCCCAAGATGCTCGAGGCCTACCACTTCGCGCGCACCGGACCGGGGGGCCAGCGCCTCGACGAACAGGGCCTCGGCGTCGTCCTCCCCGTCGCCGAACCCGTCCTGCGCGACCTCGACCCCACCTACCTGCAGGACCTGGTGCTCATCCTGGGCAACATGG
This sequence comes from Nocardia thailandica NBRC 100428, assembly GCF_000308795.1. GTDB lineage: Bacteria > Actinomycetota > Actinomycetes > Mycobacteriales > Mycobacteriaceae > Nocardia > Nocardia thailandica. The sequence goes on from NZ_BAGK01000205.1 coordinate 12,400, forward strand.
CGCTCGCGCTCATCGGACGCTTCGCCACCGGCACCCTCGAGATCACCGAGATCCTGCCCACCCTGGAGCGCACGGTCTACCGGCTCACCGCCGACAACGCCGCGCTCACGGCCCGGAAATCCGACCTGTTTCCGCCCTCCTGAACCGGGCATGTCTGAGCACACAGACGGACAACCCGGTCCGTCGCTCGCAGTGGTACAGGTGAAAGCTCGATGATTATTCTCGGAGCCGTCCTCTTCCTCGCCGGACTGTTGTTCGGTGTTCCCATCCTGGAGACGATCGGCATCGTCGTCCTGGTGATCGGTCTCGTTCTGCTGCTGGCCGGCTCCATCGGACGGCCGGTCGGCGGCAGGCGACACTATTACTGACGGAGGTGGGCACGATGACCAGCGTCCGCAGTATCCTCCCCGTCCTCATCCTGATCTGGCTCATCATCGGCGCGGTCGCCGCGGGCCAGCGGGGATACATCACCGATCGCGACCAGAACTGCGCCACCCTGGGGACGCTCGCCGTCACCGTGGTGGCCGGGCCGCTCAACTACCTGGGCGTCAACCCGAAGGTCGACAACTGCGACCTGCCGCAGCCGAGTCAGTGATCGGGGCGGGGCCGTCCGTCGCGCGCGATGATCAAGGCCGCCAGCCGGTTCAGTGATTCCTGGTTGCGCGCGGCGAACAGCAGGTCCTGAGCGGGCCCGGGCACGAGGTGCCCGGGCCCGCTGATCGCGCGTTCGACCATGTCGATGGTCGTGTAGCCGGGCTGGGTCTCGGTGAGGGTCAGGCGGATACCCGCCGACCCCAGCGACCAGAGCCTGGCCTCCAGCTCCAGCCGATGCGGGCGCTCGACCGAGCGCACCACGGTCGTGTCGCGGACCAGCACCGGCCACAGTCCCACGCTGTAGTGGATGCGGCTGCCGACCGCGGGCCAGTCCGGGTCGACCCGGCGGATGTGGGACGCGCCGACCACCCAGCTCGCGTACAGCCAGCCGTCGGCGAGCGTGGCGAAGGCACGTTCGCACGGCACCGGCACCGTCACGCGAGCAGTCAGCATCGGCCCCAGGATAATTCGATTCCGCCGCCGGATCACGGCGAGAGAGCGGCCGCGGCACGCCGAGGGCACGGAAGCCACAAAATTGCCGTCCGGCGCGGCCGGGCGTGCGATCGTTCAAGAATGTCGGCGGAGAGAACGTTCTTCGGTCACCCCATCGGGCTGACGAACCTGTTCGGTGTGGAGCTGTGGGAACGATTCTCGTTCTACGGCATGACGACCATCCTGGGCTACTACCTCTACTACTCGGTCACCGAGGGCGGCCTCGGCCTGTCGCAGAGCACCGGGGTGGGCATCGTCGGCGCCTACGGCGGCCTGGTCTACCTGTCCACGGTGCTCGGCGGCTGGGTCGCCGACCGGTTGCTGGGCATGGAACGCACGGTGTTCTACGGCGGCGTGATCGTCATGGCCGGCCACATCGCCCTCGCGATCATCCCCGGACTCGGCGGCGTCGGCATCGGCCTCGTCCTGGTCGCCCTGGGCAGCGGCGCGCTCAAGGCCAACGCCTCCTCCCTGCTCGGTACCCTCTACGCACCCGGCGACGGCCGCGTCGACGGCGGCTTCACCCTCTTCTACCTCGGCATCAACATCGGCGCCTTCGCCGGCCCGCTGCTGACCGGCCTGCTGCAACGGGAGTGGGGCTTCCACGCCGGTTTCGCCGCCGCCGCGATCGGCATGGCCATCGGCCTGACCCAGTACGTCGTGTTCCGGGGCAATCTGGGCGGGCACGGCCGCGAGGTACCCAACCCGATCACCCGGCGCGAGCTGGCCCCGGTGCTGATCGGCGTCGCCGTCGCCGCCGTCGTGGTCGCCGTCGCCGCGTTCACCGGGCTGGTCACCCTGGACAACCTGCCCGACGTCACCACCGGGGTCATCGCGCTGGCCTCGGTCGTCTACTTCGCCGTCCTGCTGACCAGTCCCAAGGTCAACGCCGTCGAACGCACCCGGGTGCGCGCCTTCATCCCGCTGTTCCTCGCCAACGCCGTGTTCTGGTCGCTGTTCCAGCAGATCTTCACCGTGCTCGCCGTCTACTCCGACGAGCGGGTGAACTGGGACATCTTCGGCTGGGACGCCCCGCCCAGCTGGATCGGCTCGGTGGAACCGGTATGGATCATCGCGCTCTCGCCGCTGTTCGCCATGATGTGGACCCGGCTGGGCAACCGGGCGCCGAGCACGCCGGTCAAGTTCGCGCTCGGCGTGATCGGCATGGGCCTGGCGTTCTGGTGTTTCCTGCTGCTCACCGGGTACGACGGCAAGACGGTCCCGGTGCTGGCGGTGTTCGCGATCCTCGGGGCGTTCGCGGTCTCGGAGCTGCTGCTCTCGCCGATCGGCCTGGCCGTCACCACGCAGCTGGCGCCCGCGGCCTACCGCTCCCAGATGATGGCGCTGTACTTCTTCTCCGTCGGCATCGGCACCTCCATGGCGGGCACCCTGGCCCGCTGGTACGACACCGACGACGAAGCGCCATACTTCGGCGTCCTCGGCGGCGTGACGGTGCTGGTCGGCCTGATCGTGTTCGCCCTGGCGCCCTGGATCAAGCGGCACATGGAAGGTGTGCACTGACCCGCTCGGCCGGGTACTCCCCGACAGACGTACGACCGAAGGAGAAACACCGTGACGACGCCGGAAGACGCAGCGGCGGCCAGCAAGTCCGCCGTTCGCTGGGGTGGGCTGTTGCGCACCAAGACCGTCGAGCAGTCCATCCTCGATACCGACGATCCCGACTCACGGTTGCGCAAGGACCTCACCGCCTGGGATCTGACCATCTTCGGCGTCGCCGTGGTGGTCGGCGCGGGCATCTTCACCCTGACCGCGCGCACCGCGGGCAATGTCGCGGGACCGTCGGTGTCGCTGGCGTTCGTCTTCGCCGCGATCGCCTGCGGCCTCACGGCGGTCTGCTACGCCGAGTTCGCCTCCACCGTCCCGGTCGCGGGCAGCGCCTACACCTACTCCTACGCCACCTTCGGTGAACTCGTCGCCTGGATCATCGGCTGGGACCTCATCCTCGAATTCGCCCTCGCCGCCTCGGTGGTCGCCAAGGGCTGGTCGCAGTACCTGGGCACCGTCTTCGGCGACACCCAGACCACCATGCATCTGGGCTCGGTCACCTTCGACTGGGGCGCGGTGCTGCTCATCGCCGTCCTCGGTGTGCTGCTCGCGATCGGCACCAAGGTGTCCTCGCGGGTGTCGGCGATCGCGGTCGCGATCAAGCTCGCGGTGATCGCGCTGGTGCTCGTCGTCGGCATCACGTTCTTCCAGCCGGAGAACCTCACGCCCTACATCCCGCCCTCGGAGCCCGGCGACGCGGGCAGCGGCCTGCACCAGTCGCTGTTCTCCTTCCTCACCGGCGCGGGCAACAGCACCTTCGGCTGGTACGGCCTGCTCGCCGCGGCGAGCCTGGTCTTCTTCGCGTTCATCGGATTCGACGTCGTGGCCACCGCGGCCGAGGAGACCAAGAACCCGCAGAAGGCGGTGCCGCGCGGCATCCTCGGTTCGCTGGTCATCGTGACCGTGCTCTACGTGGCCGTCTCGCTGGTGCTCACCGGCATGGTGCCCTACACCGAGCTCTCCGGGAAGGACGCCACCCTCGCGACGGCGTTCGCGATCAACGGCGTCGACTGGGCCAAGTCGCTGATCTCCATCGGCGCCCTGGCCGGCCTGACGACGGTGGTCATGGTGCTGTTCCTCGGGCAGACCCGGGTCCTGTTCGCGATGTCCCGCGACGGCCTGCTGCCGCGCTGGCTCGCCCACACCGGCACCCGCGGCACCCCGGTGCGGCTGACCGCCATCGTCGGCGTGATCTGCGCGGTGCTGGCCGGATTCGTCGACTTCGGCACGCTCGAGGAGATGGTGAACATCGGCACGCTGTTCGCCTTCGTCCTGGTCTCGGTCGGCGTGGTCGTCCTGCGCCGCACCCGCCCCGACCTGCCGCGCGGTTTCCGGGTGCCGTGGGTCCCGTTCATCCCGATCCTCGCGGTCCTGGCCTGCCTGTGGCTGATGGTGAATCTGTCGGTGGAGACCTGGCTGCGCTTCCTGATCTGGATGGCGATCGGTTTCGTCGTCTACTTCGCCTACGGCCGTCGCCACTCGGTGCTCGGCAAGGCCGAGAAAGCCCTGCGCGCGGAGGCATCCGACCCGGCTCCGTGAACCGCACCCATCCGGGGTACTGCGCAGGCCGAAATCCTTTCCGTCTTCAGCCGCGGCCGCTCGGCCGCCTGTACGAAAGTGACGGATGACGATGCGACCCCTGCGCAGTACCTTCGTGGCGGCCCTGCTGGTCGGTTCGGTGGTCGGGCTGACCGCCTGTTCCAGCGACAGCGACAGCTCCAGCACGAGCACGACTTCGGCGATGCCCGCGATGACCACCTCGGCCTCGGCCCCGGGCACCGCCACCGCGGCGGCGCCGGTCGGCCCCGGCTGTGCCCAGTACGCCGCCCAGGTCCCCACCGGCCCCGGCTCGGTGGCGGGCATGGCCAAGGATCCGGTGGCCGTGGCCGCCTCCAACAACCCGATGCTGACCACCCTGGTCGCGGCCGTGTCGGGCAAACTCAACCCCCAGGTCAACCTGGTCGACACGCTCAACGGCGGCCAGTTCACCGTGTTCGCCCCGGTCGACTCGGCCTTCGCGAAGATCGACCCGGCCACCGTCGAGTCCCTGAAGACCGATTCGGCCACCCTGACCAAGATCCTGACCTACCACGTCGTGCCCGGCCGGATCGAGCCCGCCCAGATCCCCGGCACCCACAAGACCGTCGAAGGCGCCGATGTCACGGTCACCGGTTCCGGCGACAACCTCGTGGTCAACGACGCGAAGGTGCTGTGCGGCGGCGTCCAGACCGCCAACGCCACGGTCTACATGATCGACACCGTGCTCATGCCACCGGCGTGACCGTGCGTGCGGCGCCCCCGCTCCGGGCAGTACGGTCGGGAGAGGATTTTTTTCACGGCACCCATCCGCCGGGACGGGCACGCCGAAATCCCTCCCATGCGCATTCGAGCAGGGGCACAACGATGACGCACGTCCCGGGATCCTCGCCGATCCGTCTGCAGTCGGCCGACGCCGAGCCGCCACCCGCCTGCCCCGCGGGTGGCGGTCCGGACGAGGCCGCGCAGGCGCGGCTGGCGCGCCTCCTCGGCGAGATCGCCACGGGAAACCGGCCGTCTTTCACCGCCTTCTACCGGGCGACCAGCCCGCGGGTCTTCGGGCTCGCGCTGCGGGTGGTGCGCAACCACTCCGCGGCCGAGGAGATCACCCAGGAGGTGTTCCTCCAGGTCTGGTCGCTGGCCGCCGACTACGACCCGCTGCGGGCCAGCCCGATCGGCTGGCTGATGATGCTCACCCACCGGCGGGCCGTCGACCGGGTGCGCGCCGAGCAGTCGGCCTCCCAGCGCGACCTGGTGTTCGGGCACTGTCACCTCGGCCGCGACCACGACACCGTCGCCGAGGAGGTGTCGCAGCGGCTCGACGAACAGTCGGTGCTGGACTGCCTGGACACCATGACCGAACTCCAGCGGGAGGCGGTCGCGCTCGCCTACTACGGCGGGCGCACCTACGTCGAGGTCGCCGAGACCCTGGCGGTGCCGTTGCCGACGGTGAAGAGCCGGATCCGCGACGGGTTGAAGAGGCTCGAGAACTGCTTGACCGGAGGGAATCCCCGATGAGCGAGACAGATCGGCGCACCCCCTGGTCGTGGTTCGACGAGGCGTACCCGTACGCCCTCGACGCGCTCGACGAGCGGGAACGCCGGGAGATCGACGACCGGCTGCGCGAGGCCGGAGCCACCGTCGCCGCCGACTTCCACGCCGCGGTGCGCCGGATCCAGGAGACGTTGGCCGCGCTCAGCGCGGTGGACGCGGTGCCGCCACCCGCGCGGCTGGAGGCGGCGCTGGAAAGGGCGCTCGACGAGCGCACCGTCGGGCGCGTGCATCCGCTGCGTCGCCGGGCCCGCCCCGGTTTCGGCGGACGCTGGTTCGCGGTGGCCGCGGCGGTGGTCGTGGTGGCGGGCGCGGCGCTCGGCATCACCGCCGTCGTCGACCGGTCCGGCGACGCTCCGGGCACCGTCACCGCCCAGCAGGTGCTCGACCGGCCCGACAGCCGGACGGGTTCGGCGCCGATGGCCGGGGGCGGCGAGATGACCGTGGCCGTGTCGAACGAACTCGGCGCCGCGGCGGTCGCCTTCCACGACATGCCCGCACTGCCCGCCGACCGCGCCTATCAGCTGTGGCGGGTGCCCGCGGGCGGCACGCCGGAGTCGGTGGCGGTCGTCGCCGGTCCCGGCATGGTCGTGGCGACCGTGCGGCCCACCGACACCCTCGCCGTCACCGTCGAACCCGCGGGCGGCTCGCCCGCTCCGACCACGACGCCACTCGGCAGTATGACCGTCGGCTGACCCGCGCGGCGGGCCCTGCCGACATCCCCTTCCAGGAGGTCAGCATGGCCCGCCGTGCATCCCGTCCGCTCTCCGCTCTCGCCGCCGCGCTCGCGGGCATCGCCGCCGCGGCCCTGTTCCTCGGCGTCGGCGACCTGATCGCGGTCCTCGTCGACCCGGCCGCCTCCCCGTTCTTCGTCCTCGGCGCCACCGTCGTCGACCACACGCCGAACTGGTTGAAGGACAGCGCGATCCGCTGGTTCGGCGCCAACGACAAACTGGCCCTGTCGATCACGATGGCCGTCGTCATGACCCTCGCGGCCGCCGCGATCGGCGTCCTCGCCCGCCGCCGCCCCGCCGCAGGCGCCACGATCCTGGCCGCGCTGGGGCTCGGCGTGGCGGGGGCGGCCCTCCTCCGCCCCTCGGCCACCCCCTGGTTCGCCGCGCCGTCCGTCGTGGCCACCGCCGCCGCCGTGCTCGCGCTCCTGGCGCTGGTCACCAGGCGAGCCGTCCCCGCCGCCCGGCGCCCGGATGGGCGCGCCGGACGTGAGGTCGGCCGTCCCGCCCCCGAGGAGCCGCACGCACTCGCGCTCCCGCCCGCGAAGCCGGACCGGGACCAACCCGGTGCGCCGCCCTCGGACGCTCAGGCCGACCGAATCGGACAGGGCGCACCGCCACCCCCCGGCCGACCACGTCGCGCCTTCCTCTGCACCCTCGCCGCCGTCGCCGCGGGCGCGGCCGCGGCGGGTGCGGCGGGCCGCTCTCTCGGTTCCCGCCTGCACGACATCGCCGCCGACCGGGCCGCTTTCGTCCTGCCCCGCGCGAGTGCGGCCCCGCCGGTCGCGCCGGGCACGGACCTCCGGCTCCCCGGCCTCACCCCGTTCCTCACCGCGAACGAGGACTTCTACCGCGTGGACACCGCCCTCCAGCTCCCCGCGCTGACCCGCGCGAACTGGCGCCTGCGCATCCACGGCATGGTGGACCGCGAGATCCGCCTCGACTTCGACGAGCTGTCCGCCCGCACCGCTGTCGAGTCGATCGTCACCCTGACCTGCGTCTCCAACGAGGTCGGCGGGGATCTGGCCGGCACCGCCCGCTGGACCGGCTACCGCCTCACCGACCTGCTCGCCGAGGCGGGCCCCGCCCCCGGCGCCGACATGGTGCTGTCCCGCAGCATCGACGGGTTCACCGCGTCCACCCCCCTGGCCGCGCTTCTCGGCAACCCCGACGCTCTGTTGGCCGTCGGCATGAACGGCACACCGCTGCCCGTCACGCACGGCTACCCGGCGCGCATGATCGTCCCCGGCCTCTACGGCTACGTCTCCGCCACGAAGTGGGTCGTCGATCTGGAGGTCACCCGCTTCGACCGCGCCGAGGCGTACTGGACCCGCCGTGGCTGGTCGCCGCGCGCCCCCATCGAGACCGCCTCACGCATCGACGTCCCCGCCGCCTTCGCCACCCTCCCGGCGGGCCCCGTCACCGTCGCGGGCGTCGCCTGGGCCCAGACGCGCGGCATCGCCGCCGTCGAGGTCCAGGTCGACGACGGCCCCTGGCAGCCCGCCACCCTCGCGGCCGCCTATTCCCTCGACACCTGGCGCCAATGGTCGTTCGCCTGGCAGGCCACCCCCGGCACCCATACCCTTCGTGTACGCGCCACCGACTCCACCGGCCGCCCCCAGACCCCCGACCGCACGCCTCCATTCCCCGACGGCGCCACCGGCCACCACACCCGCGTCCTCACCATCCGCTGACTCCCCACCCCCGAAACCCCGCCCACCAGGCGTTTCCCACGCCCCGCGACACGCCGAACGCCCCACTGCACCCGCTCGATTCCGGTACAACCGTACGAGTCGTTACGCTGTCCGGGACGCCCCTATAGCCCAATTGGCAGAGGCAGCGGACTTAAAATCCGTCGAGTCTGGGTTCGAGTCCCAGTGGGGGCACCAAAGGGCCAGGTCAGCCCTGGTTGCCGACTCGACGGACCAGCAACCCAGCGGCTGCACCCAAGAAACATCAAGAATTCCCAGCCAGTCGGCCGTCAGCCGCCCGATGATCCAGCATCCACGCCTGGTTCCTTCTCCAAGACATCCGATGAATCCGGAGCCAGCTCCGCCGCATGTGCCGCGGGCTCGCCCACCTTCAACCTCCGCACGTGACCCGGAAGGTCGCCGGACCGCTCACACTTCGGCCCAGACCGCAGACCCGACGGGAAATCCAGGTCCGCCACAAACGACCGATCACGCCAAGGAACACGGTGGCGAGTATTCGATTTCATAGCGATACCCGATTTCCTCCCTGAGTCGCTCCGCCAGAACCCTACCTACATCCCAGAACCGTTTCTCATCCGACGGAGAACTAAAACTTGGATCGCGCGGATCATCGGTGAGATCGTATATCGAATCCCATTCCTCCGCCCATCCGTTCAGGTCATCTGCCAAATGATTCGATATTCCGAGCGACGCCGGATCAACGTTCTCACATACTCCCCCACGGCATTTCCACGTCGCGAAGCACTGAACCTCTGGGAGTAGCTTGATATATGCCACACTGAACCTTTCCTATCGTGTAGAGCTTCACAGAGAAATTAGGATACCGGGTTGGCGCCTACGATAAATCCATTTCCGCCTACAGTGACGGCGACTTTGACAATTTTACCATTATGCATGACCTCGTAGACGGGGCGATCTCGCCCGGACACCCCCACCTGCTTCCCCTCAGTAACCGCCTTTACGACAACTTCGTCGATCTCATCCTTGGCGATCCCCTTTGCCTCAAATTCCTCTGAATGTCGCAGTACGTGCTGCAATCCGGCGCGATCATTTCCATTCTCAAGGAATACCACTCTGCCCGACGGATCGCGACCTATTTGGACAATGTTATTGCGATCGAATTTTGTTCCCGCAGCCTCAAGCTCTTTGATAAGCGCTTCCCGTTCCGCAATTGTCGATGCAAGTCCTGTCCTCGGCACACCTTGGTCAGCAGATCCCTTCCCTGTGTCGCCAATGTCAGCGAGCAGGATCGGTAAATTGGCAATTTTGGCGAGGTTGTCGGTGTTTAGATCGGTGGAGGTGAAGACTATCCCGATCAAGGCCGTGAGGAAGGTGTTGATGGGCGGGACTATGTATAGAGTTGCTAGGTTGAGGAATTCGTCTTCGTCGGACTTATTTGAGTTCGGGGACTTGCCGTCTGATTTCTGCGGTTTTTCGAAGGGCCGGTCTTTTTCTTGATCTGTATGCGATTTATGGCGATCCAGATCGCGTAGCCGACCGCCACACCCGCGAAGTTGGTGTCGATGTCCTTCCGCATTTTGGTTAAGCCCGTGCTGTGGGCTTCTACAGCGGCGGCGATGTCGAGTGCGGCGGTTTCGATTTCTCGTGCACAGTTGCGAAGTGTGGTCAAATGGGCGACCAGGTTCGGGACGTCTTTTGCAGTTGAACCGTAGGCGCGCTGGAGTCCATCAGCGGTCACCTTGACTCTAAGGCTTGCGTCTGCCACCGGCGTGGAGGTGGAGAATGTCTTCCATTTGGACGCCGCTTTGGCCAATTTGTCTGTGTCACCGTCGGGTATTTGACCGCCGTTAACATTTGCGCTGACTCTATCGTACAGCCCGGGAATGTTGCATTCGAGGCCGTCGCTATTCTTGGTCTTTGACGGGCCGATGCCGAGGACCAAGTGGGGAGGAAATGCTCGCTCCGTAGGCAAGGTTGGGCGAGTAGGTGGATCACCCTTCTTCGGATCGCGGTTAGCTTCGTATTCTTTTAGAGCCCAGTTGTACGCAGTGGCGGTTAGTACATCACCCATATGTTGCAAGGTCTTCACGAAATACGGGGCCGTGACTGTCATCGCTGTCGCGCGACTGTCATACGACTTGGTCCAGGCGTCTACCGCGTTGTAGGCGCCTGCCATACCGCCCACCTCTATAAGAATGGATTGTAAGGAGTTGTAGACCGTTTCATATTCCTGTGCGAGGGCGTAGCATTCTTTTGCTGCATCGATGTAGCTCTTTGGAGCGATTGATGCCAATCGATTAGCCGCCGCTCATTCGTAGGTTGATTTCTTCGGCGGCTTTGTAGGCGTCGCGGGCGGTGACCGCGGCGGTATGCATCTCCTGGAGTCCCTCTATCACGGTGGTTGCGCCGGTCAGCCAGTCTCGGAAGGCTTGTTCCTGGGCGTCTGCGGCTGCGCCGTTCCAGCCCTGCTGTATGGTGGCGACGCGTTGGGTGATTCCGTCGAGGCTTTCGGTGAGGAAGCCGATGAATCCGTTGGCGCGGCTGACGAGTTGGTCGAGGGCGTCGAGGTCGAAGCTGAAGTCGCGGGTGTTCTCGGGCATTAGAGGTTCAGTTTCGGTAGGTCGAGTGAGCTTAGGTTGCCTGCGTTGGATGTGTCTTGTGCGGCTACGGCTTTGGCTGCGACGCCCAGTAGTTCGCCCATGGTGGCGAGGGCGGCCAGCACGGTGGTGGCACCCTCCTTTGTCGTGGTCCAGCCGGTGCCGAACGAGTCGGCTGCCGCTCCGGTCCAGGTGCCAAGAGTGCCTGTTACTTCGCGGTCGAGTGATTCGAGGCCGGTGCGCAGCGACGCGGCGACTTGTTCGATGTAGACGCCAGCGTCGGTGACCTCGGCTGGAACCATCGTGAAATCAGTGATGGGTGTGGAAGATTCGCCTGCCATCTGACCCCCTTGATCCGTAGTACGACTTCGAATCTAGTTGTCGGCACTAAGGTTTACAACCAGGGCGACGCGGGTCGTGGGCGATGCCCTGGCTTGGCGCAGGCGGTCCAAGCGGCCGGCCATGTCCTTGATCGCGAACACGTGGGCGCCCCGCGTCGACGATCTGTTCGGCCAGCTTCAGGTAATAGTCCAGGGTGTAGAGGTTTTCGCCCGGGTCGGACAGGTCGCCGATTGAGGACAGCGCCACTTCGGCGAGGGCGGTTCCGGTTTCGCGCACGGCGTCGATGGCAGGGCGCATCTGGTCGACATTGTTGAGCGCGTCGAAGAGGCGGAAGATGTCCACACCGGTGGCGCTGGCCTCTGCCACGAAAGCACGGGTGACCTGGAACCGCAGCGCCACATCGTAGGTCGCGCCGCCCCATGCCTCGATCGAGAGCAGCTCTGGTGGCAACCGCGCCACATGCCCGGACACCGCGAGCAATCCGCTGGTGTGTACCCGCGTCGCCAGCAGCGACTGGTGCGCGTCGCGGAAGGTTGGTGTCGGTGACACCGAGCGCCTTCTGTTCGCGCATCGCCGTCACAAACCCTTCCGGACCGAGCGCGCAGGCGCTGGCGCGAACCGGCGGGCGGGTCGACCGTCATGTCGATGGCGGGCAGCTTGTCATGCGGGTACACCATGGTCGGGCGCGCGCCGTAGGGCTTGTCGACCGTGACATCGCCCAGGTACTCCAGGATCTTGGGGGCACGGTCGGCCGAGGTGTGGCGGGCGAGCAGTTCGGGACGCTCGTCGATGAACGAGGTCGTGGCCAGGCCGGCCTGGAAATCGGGGTCGTCCAGGACCGTTTGCAGGAGCGGGATATCGGTGGTTGCACCAAGAATTCACCGTGAATGTACGTGATCATCCGTGAGCAATCAGCCATACAATTCCGACATCACCACAGGTAGACCGCCGATCGTGATTACCTGTGACCGGCCGTGAAGGTCCATTCGCTCCGGAACCACACCCGTCGAGTCCGGGTTCGAGTCCCAGTGGGGGCACTTCATCGGGGCTGGTCGGGGGTGGGAACGGCGCCGCGGCGCGGGCCCGGTTACGCGCAGTCCGGTGCGGGCGAGTCGACGAAGAGGGGTTCGCCCGCCCGGTTGACGTAGGCGACGTACAGGACGGCGGGGTCGGCGCCGAGGTTGCGGCCGACGTGCACGTGGTCGGGGCCGACGGTTTCCGACAGGCCCTGACCGGCGGCGTAGGTGACGGGCACGCAGTCGGTCTCGTAGCGGGTCACCTCGCCCGCGGTCACGAAGGCGAGCACGGCGCCGTCGTGATAGTGCCAGCCGAGGGTGCCGCCGGGCGCGACGGTGATGCGCCGGAAGGTGTACACGCCGGGCAGCCCGGCGAAGGGGCCGAAGCCGCTCACGTCGACCTGGGACAGCTGTTCGACACGCACCCCCGAGGACGGCGTGGCCGACGCCGAGGGCGCGAGAGCGCCGATCGCGGCGGCTACCACCACGGCGCCGGCGAGGGCATTCCGGTGGATGCGCATCCTCGGAGTATACGAGCGGCCCTCCGGCGCGAACAGGGCTCTTATCCGGCGATCAGCCCCTTGGCGATGTGGGTGACCTGGATTTCGTTGCTGCCGGCGTAGATCATGAGCGACTTGGCGTCGCGGGCGAGCTGTTCGACCTTGTACTCGGCCATGTAGCCGTTGCCGCCGAAGAGCTGCACGGCCTCCATGGCGACCTCGGTGGCGGCGCGCGAGGAGTACAGCTTCATCGCCGACGCTTCGGCGAGGGAGACCCGCTCGCCCGCGGCGGTGCGTTCGATGGCGTTGAAGACCATGTTCTGCACGTTGATGCGCGCGATCTCCATCTCGGCCAGCTTGAGCTGGATGAGCTGGAACTGGGCGATCTCTCGGCCCCACAGCTTGCGCGACTTGGCGTAATCGACGCACAGCCGGTGGCATTCGTTGATGATGCCGAGCGCCAGCGACGCGATGCCGATGCGTTCGGCGGCGAAGGATTCCTTGGCGCTGTCCTTGCCGTCGTTCCCGGCCACGCTCTCGGATTCGCCGAGGAGCCGGTCGGGGGTGAGGCGGACGTTCTCGAAGAAGAGTTCGCCGGTGGGCGACGAGTTCATGCCCATCTTCTTGAACGGCGGGCTCTGGACGAAGCCGGGCATGCCCTTGTCGAGGACGAAGGTCAGCACCTTGCGGTCGCGGCGGTCGGTGCCGTCCTGCTCGTCGAGCTTGGCGTAGACGACGGTGACGTCGGCGTAGGGGCCGTTGGTGATGAAGGTCTTGCGGCCGTTGAGGATGTAGTCCGCCCCGTCGCGCCGGACGTAGGACTTCATGCCGCCGAAGGCGTCGGAGCCGGAGTCGGGTTCGGTGATGGCCCAGGCGCCGACCTTCTCCATCGTGACGAGTTCGGGCAGCCACCGCCTCTTCTGCGCCAGGGTGCCCCGGCTGCGGATGGTCGCGGCGGTGAGGCCGAGGCTCACGCCCATCGAGGCGACGAGCCCGAGGCTCACCCCGGCGAGTTCGCTGTTGAGGATGACGCCCATGCTGCCCGCGCCGCTGAATCCGCCGGACTTGCCCGAGCCGGTGGTGCCCGCCTCTTCCTTGGCGAGGGCCTTGGCCAGCCCGTCGCGGGCCATCTCGTCGAGCCCGAAGGTGGCGTACAGCTTCCGGATGATGTCGAACGGCGGCAGCACGCCGCTCTCCAGCGCCTCGATGTGCGGGGTGACCTCCTTGGCGATGAAACCGCGCACCGCGTCGCGGAACATCAGGTCTTCGTCGGACCACTGGTACATGTCTTGACTCCTGGGGGATCGCCGGAACTCTGCCTCGAATATAGAACACGTTCTAGTTGACTCGGCGTCGTTCCCGGTCCGCTACCGTGGGGACATGACTGGTCAGCCGGTTCCGGGCGGGGTGGTGCACGACCTGCCCGCCGACCTGCGGGCGGCGCTGGCCGCGAACGCGGTGGCCTTGGCCGCCTGGCGCGACATCACCCCGCTGGCCCGCAACGAGTTCATCTGCTGGGTGGAGGACGCGAAACAGCCCGCGACCCGAGAGCGCCGGATCCGGCGCACCCAGGAGGAGCTCGAGGAGGGGCAGCGGCGGCCGTGCTGCTGGCCCGGCTGCGCGCACCGGGAGCGCACCGGGCGGTGACCTCAGCGCCCCTGGCGGGCACCCGTCAGCAGGGGCGCGACGAACTCCTCCAGCATGAGCCGCTCGTCGGTCGCGTCGCGGCCGGGCGTGGTGAGCAGCGAGACGATCACGCGGGTCAGCCAGCGGGCCAGCCGCCCGCGCTCGGGGTCGCTGTGCTCGGTGTCGGCGAACATCGAGGCCGCCAGGGACTCGATGACGTCGGAGTCGCGGCTGATACTGCCCGCCGTGGCCGCGTCGCCGCGGAACCAGGCGATGAGCAGCGGGTCGGCGCGGACCTCGCGCACCGCGCCGAGCATGGCGGCGATGACGCGCTCGGCGGGATCGGCGATCCCGGCGACCTCGTCGCCGAGGCGGGCGACGATGCGGCGGGTCTCGCGGTGCACGAAGGCCACCCGCACCGCCTGGCGGTTCTCGAAGTAGCGATACAGCGTCGCGCGCGAGCACCCGGCCGCCTTGGCGATGTCGCCCATCCCGACCGCGTCGACGCCCCGCTCGGCGAACAGTTCGGCGGCCGCGTCGAGGATGCGCTCGGCGGCCAGGTCCGCGCGGCCGGCGGCCAGCCAGTCCCCGCTCACGCCGCACCCTCGGCACGGAAGGGCACGGACACGGGCCAGCGCACGTAGTTGCCCTGCGACCACCGCACCGCCGCGAGGTCGACGGTGTAGTCGGGGCACCGGGCGAGCAGTTCCTCCAGGGCGACCCGTGCCTGCATCCGGGCGGCCGCGGCGCCGAGGCAGTGGTGATGGCCGTGGCTGAAGGTGAGGATCCGCTTGGGGTTGCGGCGGACGTCGAGTTCTCCTGCGGTGGGACCGAATTCGCGGTCGTCGCGGTTGGCCGAGCCGTAGAGCAGCAGGACGCGGCGGCCGGCGGGAATGGTGGTGTCGCCGATGGTGACCTCGCGGGTAGTGGTGCGGGCGAGCCCCTGCACGGGCGAGGTCATCCGGAGGAATTCCTCGACCGAATCTCCGATGAGCGACGGGTCGTCGAGGAGCAGCCTGCGCTGGTCCGGGTGCGCGGTGAGCAGCTGGACGGCGCCGCCCAGGTTGCCGGTGGTGGTGTCGTTGCCGCCGGTGATCATGGTGAAGGCGAAGCCGAGCATGGCGATCATGCCCTCGTCGCCGTCGTCGCCGAGGCCGGAGGCGAGCAGGTGGGAAATGGTGTCGTCGCCGGGTTCGACGCGGCGCCGGGCGATCAGTTCGGTGAAGTAGCCGACCAGTTCGCCGACCGCGGTGAAGGCGTGCTGGTCGCCCGCGGCGAGTCCGGCGCCCGCGACCGCGCCGCCGACGATGTTCTCGGTCCAGGCGTCGAACCTGCCGTGGTCGGCTTCGGGGACCCCGAGATAGTGCGCGACCACCATGGTCGGCAGCGGCTTGAGCAGTTCGGCCACGATGTCGCCCTCGCCCGCGGCGCGCAGCCGCTCGATGCGCTCGACGACGAACCGCCGGACCGCGGGCTCCACCGAATTCACCTGGCGCGGCGTGAAACCGGGCGCGACCCGCCGCCGGAACCCGGTGTGCTCGGGCGGGTCCATGAACACGAACGGTTTGACCCCGCCGAACCCCGCCGCCGCCAGATCCACGTAGTCGACGGTGAGCCCGGACGCCGAGGAGAACACCTCGGGGTCGCGCGCCGCGGCCCACACGTCGGCGTGCCGGGACAGCACGTAGTAGTCGTGCTCCTCCCGTCCGTCGGGAACCACCCGGTGCACCGGGTCGTGATCCCGCAGCGCCGCGTACATGGGCCAGGGGTCACGCCAGGACTCGCCCGACCGGAGCTCGAACCCGACCGAACGAGGCAATGTGGTGCTCATGACTCGACGGTAAGACAGATATGCACTTTTGTCTAGCAGCGCGGGCCGAGAAAAACCCCGCGCGAGGGCGGGGTTCTCGGAGGGTCAGACGGCCTGCACGACCGACAGCGCGATGCCGTCGAGGATGTCGTGCTCGCTGACGACGAGTTCTTTCACGCCCGCGCGGCGCGCCAGTTCGTCGGCGAGTTCCTCGGTGATGACCGCGCCGCCGCCGATGACGTCCACCCGGCCGGGATGCATGGGGCCGAGCGCGGCCCGCTGGTCGTGATCCATGGCGATGAGCCGATCGCAGACCTGGTGCACCTGGTCGAGGGTCAGCCGCGTGAGATGCACGCGCGTGGAGTCGTATTCGGGCAGGTCGAGGGCGACGGCGGTGATGGTGGTCATGGTGCCCGCGACCCCGACCCAGGTGCGCACGCTGTCCACGGGCACGCGGTCGAAGGCCTCGTCGAGCTTCGCACGGGCGAATTCCCGTGCGGCCGCGATCTCTTCGGCGGTCGGCGGGTTGCCCGGCAGGCAGCGTTCGGTGATGCGGACGCAGCCGATGTCGGCGGAATAGGCCGCCCGCACGCCCGCGCCGTCGCCGACGACGAGTTCGGTGGAGCCGCCGCCGAGGTCGACGACCACGAACGGGCCCGCCTCGCTGGGCAGTTCGCCCACCGCGCCGGCGAACGACAGGCGCGCCTCCTCGTCGCCGGTGATGACCTCGGCGACCGCGCCGGGCACCACGCGGCCGAGCTCGGCGCGGGTCATCGCGAAGAAGTCCTCGCGATTGGCCGCGTCGCGGGTGGCCGAGGTGGCGACCATCCGCACCTTGGCGACGCCGTGGGCGCGCATCAGGTCCACGTAGTCGGCGAGGGCGGCCCGGGTGCGCTCGATCGCCTCGGGCGCGAGCCGGCCGGTCGCGTCGACGCCCTGACCGAGCCGCACGATGCGCATCTCCCGGTGCACGTCGGTCAGGACGCCGTCGGCGTCCGCCTCGGCGATCAGCAGACGGATCGAGTTCGTGCCGCAGTCCACGGCGGCGATGCGCTCACCCATGAGGTTTCCTCCAGATCTCCGACGTCACGCCGTGCACCGGGCGCTGCCCGCGATTATGCCGGGCGACGCGACGGCCGACCGCGCCGCAGGTCCGGACAGGCCGGGCCTAGCGCTCCTCGGCGGTGGACCGGGCGGCGGGCCAGTCCGCCGGGATGGCGGTCCCACGCAGCCCGGCGTCCGCGGCCAGCGCCACCGCTTCGTCGCCGAACGGATTGACCCCGGGCCCCTTGGCCAGCGAGTGCGCGATCAGCACGTGCAGGCACTTCACCCGGTCGGGCATGCCGCCGCCGCTGAAGTCGGTGCCCAGAGACTCGATCTCGTCGCGTTCGGCCAGGTAGGACTCGTGCGCGGCGCGGTAGGCGGCGGCCAGCTCGGGATCGTTCTGCAACCGCTCGGTCATCTCGCGCATGACCCCGGCCGACTCCTGGCGGCTCGCCTCGGCGGTGAGCCGCGGGTCCGTCAGGTAGTACAGGGTGGGGAACGGGGTGCCGTCGGGCAGGCGCGGCGCGGTCTTGACCACGGCGGGCAGGCCGTCGGGGGTGCGGTAGGCGACGGCGAGCACGCCGCGCGGGGCGCGGCCCAGCTGCTCGGCGATGATCTCCAGATCGTGCTCGGTCGGTGCGGTCACCTCTGTCCTTCCGGGGCGGGCGGGGGCGCGGCGGGCGGCGGACCGGGAGTGGTCGGCGACGCCTTGGCGGGCTGGGGTTCGGAGATGCTGCGCCACATGTCGGTGTACCAGGGGTCCGGCGCGGGGGCGCGGGTGCTCATCGGGGGCGGCGCGGGCTCCTCGATGCCGGGGATCTGCACGATGTAGGGGGTCTCCCCCGGCATCACCAGACGCAGCCGGTCGCGGGCCTCGGAGCGGATGAACGCCGGATCCTGTTGCTGGGCACGGCGATTGCGCAACGCGTCCAGATCGGCTTCGAGTTCCTGGCGCTGCGCGGCGAGCTGGGCGGCCTCGGCGCGCTGACTGAAGTACGTGCGGGTCGGCACGGCCAGGGTGAGCGCGAGGCCGCACAGCACGGCCGCCAGGATGACGGCCTTGCCGGTGGAGAGCCCGAGGATGGTGTGTTCGGCGCGGGGCGCGCCCCGCCGGGCCTTCGCGGGCCGCGCCGCCGTCGTGTCGGGACGGCGGCGGGTGGTGCGTTTGGCGGCGGCGGGGCGACCCGCGTCGAGCGGGGTGGTGCGTGAGCGCGTGGCCCGCGACGTGCGGCGGTCCCCTCGTCCGGCCGGACTGGTCCCGCGCGCGCGTCGCTCGGTCATCGGCGCCTCACCCCGTCATCTCTCTGCTCCTGCGGTACTGCCGTCCTGCTCAGCCTTCGAACGTGAAACGCGGGAAGGCCACGTCACCGGCGTAGCGGGCCGAGTCGCCCAGGGCGTCCTCGATACGCAGCAGCTGGTTGTACTTGGCGACCCGCTCCGAACGCGCGGGCGCGCCGGTCTTGATCTGACCCGACCCGACGGCGACCGCGAGGTCGGCGATGGTGGTGTCCTCGGTCTCGCCGGAACGGTGCGACATCATGGTCTTGTAGCCGTTGCGGTGGGCCAGCTCGACCGCGTCGAGGGTCTCGGTCAGGGTGCCGATCTGGTTGACCTTCACCAGCAGCGCGTTGGCCGCGCCCTTGGCGATGCCCTCTTCCAGACGCTCGGGGTTGGTGACGAACAGGTCGTCGCCGACGAGCTGCACCTTGTCGCCGATGGCGTCGGTGAGCGCGACCCAGCCGTCCCAGTCGTCCTCCGACAGCGGGTCCTCGATGGAGACCAGCGGGTAGGAGGCGGCGAGCTCGGCGTAGAAGCGGCCCATCTCCTCAGCGGAGCGGACGCTGCCCTCGAACTTGTAACCGCTACCGGCGGTGTAGAACTCGGTGGCGGCCACGTCCAGGGCCAGGGCCACATCGGTGCCCAGCTTGTAGCCGGCCTTCTCGATGGCGACCGAGATCAGGTCGAGGGCCTCCTTGGTGCCCGCGACGTCGGGGGCGAAGCCGCCCTCGTCGCCGAGGCCGGTGGACAGGCCCTTGCTCTTGAGCACCGACTTGAGCGAGTGGTAGACCTCCGCGCCCCAGCGCAGCGACTCGCGGAAGGTCGGGGCGCCGATCGGGGCGACCATGAACTCCTGGACGTCGACGCCGGTGTCGGCGTGGGCGCCGCCGTTGAGGATGTTCATCATCGGCACGGGCAGCACGTGGGCGTTCGGGCCGCCCAGGTAGCGGAAGAGCTCGAGGCCCGAGGACTCGGCGGCGGCGCGGGCCACGGCCAGCGAGACGCCGAGCAGGGCGTTGGCGCCGAGGCGCGACTTGTCGGGGGTACCGTCGAGGTCGAGCAGGACCTGGTCGACGGTGCGCTGCTCGACCGCGTCGAGGCCGATGATCGCCGGGGCGATCTCGTCGAGGACGCCCTCGACGGCCTTGGTGACGCCCTTGCCGTTGTAGCGGTCGCCGCCGTCACGCAGCTCGACGGCCTCGTGCTCGCCGGTGGAGGCGCCGGAGGGAACGTCGGCCCTGGTCAGGGTGCCGTCGTCGAGGGCGATCTCGACCTCGACGGTGGGGTTGCCGCGCGAATCGAGAATCTCGCGCGCTCCGACCTGTTCGATGATGGCCACGAAAACGACTCCTTACGACTGTTGGCACGGTAGGTCTGCCTGCGGATGGCCGTGCGGTGCGAGCCTATCGTCTCGCTGTTCACCGAACGAACCGGCACTCCGGGTCCGGGGTGGGTTTACGCGCGCACGCCGATGCTGTAGGCCGCCGCGCGGTCGCGCACGACGCGCATGTAACTGCGGGACTGGTTGTAGGCGTAGAGGGCCTGCTGCCAGCCGCCCGCCGAGGTGAGGTCGCCGCCGCGCGAGCACAGGTAGCGGGCGGCGGTGAGGGCGGCGTCGTCGATGTTCTGCGGGTCCGCGACCCCGTCGCCGTTGGCGTCGACGCCCCAGCGCTTCCAGGTCTCGGGGATGAACTGCAGCGGACCGACCGCGCGGTCGAAGGTGTCGTCGCCGTCGAGTCGCCCGCCGTCGGTGTCGCGGATCTCGGCGTTGCCGCGGGTGCCGTCGAGGGCGACGCCGATGATGCGCGGCCGGACGGTGCCGTCGGCGTCGACGTGGGCGCCGCGGTGGGTGCCGTGCCCGCTCTCCACGCTGCCGATCCCGGCCAGGGTGGTCCAGCCGATGCCGCACTCGGGTTCGGACCTGGCCAGCACGGCGGCGGCGTAGCCGTAGGCCTGGAGCGCGGTCGGCTCGATGCCGAGCGCGTCCGCCTGCTGCCCGGCCCAGTCGTGTAACTGGTCCGATGCCCGGCCGGGCGCGTCGACATCGATCGCGGGCAGGGGCGCGCCCGCCCCCGGCGGCATGTCACCGGGGATGGCGACCTTGGAGCCGCACCCGGCCAGCAGCGCCGCCACCGCTACCGCGGCCAGCAGACAGGCAGTCTTCGTAGACACCACAACCATGATCCAGATTCACGGCGGATAGTCCACATCGGCGGTGGTCAGGGGCGGCGCAGGGGCACCGCCGAGCTCCACCCGCCGGTGACACCAGGTGTCGACGACGGCGCTGTCGTGGCTGATGATCAGCAGGGCGGTCCCGCGTTCGGTGCGGAACCGGTCCAGCGCGCGCAGCACCACCGCGGCGGTGCCGGGGTCCAGCGCGGAGGTCGTCTCGTCGCAGATCAGGACGCGCGGGTCCGCGGCGAGGGCGCGGGCGAGGGCGACCCGCTGACGCTGCCCGCCGGAGAGTTCGTGCGGGTAGCGGCCGGCCAGCTCGGGCGCCAGATCGACGGTGGCGAGCAGCTCGGCGACCCGCGCCTCCAGCGCGGCGCGCGGCACCCGTCCGCGCCTGCGCACCGGCCGGGCCAGGGCCCGCCCGACGGTGCGCCGAGGGTTGAGCGCCCCGCGCGGATCCTGGTGCACCAGTTGCACATCGGCGGGCGCCGGGCGGTCGCCGGCCGATCCCGCCCAGGCGATCGTGCCGTCCGACGGCGGGCGCAGGCCCGCGAGCGTGCGGGCCAGGGTGGTCTTCCCGGCGCCCGACGGCCCGACCAGCGCCACGGACTCGCCCGGCGACAGGGTCAGATCGAGGCCGTCGACGAGCACCCGTCCGCCCACCGACACACCGATCCCCCGCGCGCGCAGCACGCTCGAATCCGCCGTTCCCCCGGCACGATCGGACGACCGGCCGCCGCAGCGGCCCACCGGCGCCGAATGGTCCGGCACGCTCGAATCCGGCGTCCCCTCGGCAAGATCCAACGACCGGCCGACGCCACCGCACACCGGCGCCGAATGGTCCGGCACGCTCGAATCCGGCGTCCCCCGGGCACAGTCGGACGACCGGACGCCGTGACCGCCCGCCGGCGCACGGGGCGCGCTCGCACGCACCCCCTGCGCGGCGGGATCGGACAGCCTGCCGTCCGCGCTGTCCACCGGCGCCTCGGCGTCGTCCTCGCGCCTCCTCGGCGCGTCCGCGCCGGACATCGGATCCGGCGGCGCGGCGAGGTCGACCACCGCGTGCGCGACGGCCGCTACGGTCGCCAGGTCGTGGCTGGACAGGACGACGGTGACGCCGTGCGCCTCGGCGAGGTCGGCCAGGCGGCGGGCGATGTCGGTGCGGAGTTCGCCCTGGAGGCCGGCCAGGGGTTCGTCGAGGACGAGGATGTCGGTGCGGCGCAGCAGGGCCTTGGCGAGCGCGACGCGGCGCTGCTGGCCGCCCGACAGGTGACCGCAGCGCCTGCGCAGCAGCGCCGGGTCGAGGCCGAGCGCGGTCAGGGTGTCCGCGCGGTCGGCCTCGGTCGCGCGGGGCGCCGCTTCGGCGAGGACCGCCCCGACCCGCCGCAGCGGGTTCAGCTCCGAGCCCGGGTCCTGGCCGATGTAGGTGACCCGGTCGCGGCGGAAGGCGCGCAGGGCGTCGGGGTCGAGCGCGAGGACATCGGTGCCCCGGACGGTCACGGACCCGCCGGTGCGCCGCGCGCCCGGGGGCAGGTGCCCGAGCAGGGCACGCAGCACCGTCGACTTGCCGGAGCCCGACGGCCCGGTCAGCGCGGTGACCGCGCCCGCCTTCGCCTGGAACGACAGCGGCGCGACGAGGACCGCGCCGGAATCCGCCGCCGCGGAGAAACATTCGACGCGCACGGGCACGCCGCGATCGTCCGGCGGCTCCGCCGGCGCCGGTGCGACCCGCGCCGCGTGATCCGGCGCGGGGCGAGGGCGACCCGGCCCGGACGCCACCGACCGCCGCGCGCCGGCGACGGTGTCGCGCCCGGCCACCACCAGGTTGACCCCCACCGCGATCAGCGCGATGGCGGCGCTGGGCGCCAGGACCGCCCACGGGTTGAGCAGGAGACCGGAGGCGTTGTCGCGCACCATGCTCGCCCAGTCCACCTCGCCGAGGGCGCCGGGCAGGGAGAGGAACGCCACGGTCGACACGAGGTACACGCCGACCACGAACCGCAGGCCGAGCTGTGCCGCGAAGACCGCGCGCAGGTTCGGCAGGACCTCGCGGAAGACCAGGTAGGGCAGGGATTCGCCTGCCGCGACGGCGACTTCGACGTAGCCGCCCGCCACCACCGGCGCGGCCGCGGCGGCGAAGATCCGCGCGCAGTACGGGATCCCGAAGATCCAGGAGACCACGACGAGCCCGGCCGCGCCCGCCTCGGGCCAGGCCGTCAGCACCAGCACCGTGCCGAGCACCGCGGGCACCAGGATCACCAGGTCGCCGAGGGTCTCGACCACCCGGCCGACCCGGGGCCGCAGCACCGCGACGATCCCCAGCACGGCCGAGAACACCGTCACCGTCGCCGCGACGACCGCGGCGACGAGCAGTAGGCCCCAGCCGCCGGCCAGCAATCGGCTGAGGACGTCACGGCCGAGGCGGTCGGTGCCCAGCGGCGCGTCCCCGCCGGGCCCGGCGAACGGCATGCCGACCGGTGCCTCCAGCGGGTGCGGGGCCAGCGCGGGCCCCACGCAGGCCGCCGCGACCAGCAGGGCGACGAACAGCAGGGCGACGGGGTGACGACCGGTGCGGCGCGCGAGGACGCCGATCCGCGCCGGGGGCTTCATCGCAGCTCCCGCATCGCCCAGGCCCGGGTCGCGTCCGCGATCACGAGCAGCCCCATGATCACCACCCCGGTCACCGCGACCACGGCCGCGACCAGCGAGGTGTCCCGGTCGGCCACCGAACCGGCCAGTAGCGCGCCGACTCCCGGGTAGTTGAAGAGCGTCTCGACCACCAGCGCGCCGCCGAGCAGCATGCCCACCGAGGTGGCGTACCCGGCGAGCACCGTGGGCAGCGCGAACGGGAACATGTGCCGCAGCACCACGATCCGGGGCGGCAGGCCGTCGAGCACGGCGGCCTCGACGTGCGGCAGCCGCGCCACGTCGGCCAGCGCCGAGCGCACGATCCGGGTGTTCCAGCCGATCTGGGGTATGGCCAGCGCCAGGACGGGCAGCACCAGCATCTCCGGGCCCGCGGGCCAGCCGTCGCGCCCGGTCACGGTCACCGCGGGCAGCAGGCCGGTGGCCAGCGAGAACACCAGGATGAGCAGCGTCCCGACCACGAATTCCGGTATCGCGACCCCGACCACCGTGACCGGTTGCAGCAGGCGCGCGCCCAGCGCGTCCGGTCGCACCGTCCACCACACGCCGAGCGCGAGCGAGCCGACCACGGTCAGCGCCAGGGCGATGCCGCCGAGCAGCAGCGTGGGCGGCACGGCGTCGGCCAGCAGCGCGCCGATGGGCCTGCCGCGCGCGGTGGTGCCGAAGTCGCCGGTGAGCACGCCCGAGATCCAGTGCGCGAACTGGAGGGGCAGGGCCCGGTCCAGCCCGAGTTCGTGCCGCGCGGCCGCGAGCTGCGCCTGCGTCGCGTCGCGCCCGAGCGCGGCCCGCGCCGCGTCGCCCGGCAGCAGGTCGACCGCGACGAACACCACGGCGAGCAGGGCGACGAGCAGCGCGACGCGACGCGCCGCCACCCGGATCAGCACGCCGAGCGCGGTCATGCCAGCCAGGCGCGTTCCAGCTGCACCCGCCCGAAACCGCCGAGGGTGGGCAGGCCGGACACGCCGGTGCGGGCGACGTCGACCCCGTCGGCCATCCCCCACACCAGGTAGCCGCCGCGCTCGAACTGGATGCGCTGGACCTCGCGGCAGGCCGCGGCGAGGGCGGTCTCGTCGGTCGCGGCGAGGGCGCGGGCGGTGGCGGCGTCGAACTCCGGGTCGCGGAAGGCGGTCTCGTTGCGGTTGGAGCCGGAGGTCATGAGCTTGGCGGCCAGGAACAGCACCGAGTCGTTGGTGCCCCAGGACACGGTGTAGAGCGGGGCGGTCAGCCAGGTGCGGTCGTAGAAGGCGCCCGATTCGGCCACCTGCACCTCGAGCCGCAGGCCGATCTCGCCGAGCTGGGTCGCCAGCACCCGGGCGGACTCGACCTCGCCCGCGACCTCGGCCTTGGTGACGAGGGCGTGGGTGCGACCGGTGTCGAAGTTCGCCTCGCGCAACAGCGTTCGCGCCCGGTCGACGTCGCGCGCCCGCGACAGCGCGGTGTCGTAGAGCGGGTCGGCGGTGCCGAGCACGTCGGCGGCGGTCCTGCCGAAGCCGGAGTAGACCTGGTCGACCAGGCGCTGCCGGTCCACGCCGAGCCGCACGGCCGCGCGCACCCGGGGGTCGGCGAACGGTCCGTCGGCGGTGCGCATGGCGAGGCCGACCATGGTGTCGTCGGCGCGGCGGATCACCCGCAGGTCGCCGCGTGCCGCGGCGGCGCGGCCCGCGATGGCGCCGACGTTGGAGGCCAGGTCGAGCTGACCGCCGAGCACCGCGTTGCTCAGGGCGTCGGCGCTGCCGAAGGCGGTGATCTCGATGGCGTCGAGCGGGGGCGCGCCGCCGTGCCAGCGTTCGTTGCGCACCAGCCGGGTGGTGTCGCCGCCGGCGGAGTCGAGCCGGAACGGGCCGCTGCCGACGCTCGCGGTGAAGTCGGTGGTGCCCGCGGGCACGGTGAAGGTCATCAACCGGAGCAGCAGCGGCAGTTGCGTATTGGGCTCGTCGAGGGTGAACACCACCCGGTTCGCGCCGTCGGCGGCGATGCCCGCCTCGGGCACCGGCATCTTGGACGCGCCGCCCACCGCCCGCAGCCTGCGCATCGACCAGACCACGTCCTCGGCGGTGACCGGCGCGCCGCTGTGGAAGGCGGCCCCGGGCGCGAGGGTGAAACTCCACCGCCGCTGTGCCGCATCGGCTTCCCACGCGGTGGCCAGGCGCGGGGCGACGGTCGGGTTCGCGCCGGGCACGGTGAGCGCGTCGTAGAGCAGGGACGCGGCGAGGAAGTCGCTGTCGTTGGCGAGGTTGGCGTGCGGGTCGACCTCGCGGCGGGCGGCCGCGCCGAGCGCGCCGACGCGCAGTGTGCCGCCGCGCTGTGGCCCGGACGACGGATCGCCGGTGCCCGCGCAGGCCGCGGCCAGCAGCGCGGCCGAGACGCCGATTCCCGTGTGCAGGAACCGGCGGCGTGTGAATCCCATGATCTGCCTCCCTGGAACGACATGCGCCCACCCCGACCGGGCGCAAACAGGCCAGGTGAGGCTAACCTGAATCGCACTGGCGTGGTTGAGCTTCCTCCCGACCGTCATCGAACCGCAGCCCCGCGTTCGGCGGCGGGACACGCGGCCGGACCCCGCGATACCGGCGTGATCCGGCCTCGGGTACAACACTCATGCCATAGTTGTTCGCTATTCCCGAATGTTCGATTAGGTAAGCCTTGCTTAATTGATTCGTAGGCACTAGCTTCGCACATCGAGTCACCCCACCTGCCGGATGCCGACCGATGCGAAGAAGGGACAGCGGTGAAAGGCGTTCTCTCCGAACGAAATACGCTTCACCCGCCGAATATCGAGAACCGCGAGCTCAGCGCACACGCCGGCTGGGCCGTGCGCGCCATCGCCGCGCACATTCGCGACACCTTAGGTGACCTGTGCCATACCGAGGCAGGACTGGCGCACCCCGAGGTCGTCGCCGCGGTGGCCGACTTCGCGCCCGAACTGCCCGAGTCCGCGCGCCGCGCGGTACGCCCGCCCGGCGGCACCGGCGGCGCCGTCGTCATCCGCGCGCTGCCGGTCCACGACGCGGAATTCGGTCCCACACCGCAGAATTGGCGCGCCGCCGCGGCGCTGCCGACCCGCGCCTCCCTCGAACTCGACCTGGCGATGCTGCTGCTCGCGCGCGCCGCGGGCGAGCCCTTCGGCTGGGCCGGGCAGCAGGACGGCAGGCTGGTCAACAACATCGTCCCCGCGGCCGGTCACGAACAGGAGCAGTCCGGGGCCAGCAGTTCGGTGCTGCTGAGCCCGCACACCGAGGACGCCTTCCACGCCGCCCGGGCGAACCTGCTCCTGCTGGCCTGCCTGCGAAATCCCGACGGCGTCGCCACCACGGTCTCCTCGGTCCGCGAGGTCGACCTCGACGACGCCGACCGCGCCCTGCTCCGCACCCCGACGCTGCCGATCCTGCCCGACGTCTCCTACGGCGACGGCCACGAGCGCTTCCGCCCACCGCCGCTGCCCACCCTCTGGGAATCCGAAAACGGCGGCGGCACAACGCTTCGCTACGATCCCGCCTACACCCCGCTCGACGACGCGGAGCCGCCGTTCCGCCGGGCCTACGCCCGGCTCACCGCGGAGCTCGCGCGGGTGTGCCGGGCGCCCGCCCTGGCGCCGGGCGAGATCCTGCTGGTCGACAACGACGTCGCGGTGCACGGCCGGGTCCCGTTCCGCGCCCGCTACGACGGCACCGACCGCTGGCTCAAACGCGTCAACATCCGCCTGCCCGAACGACGCAGGCATCCGGCCGAGGCGACCGAGAATGGGTACGGGCAGCGCGTGGTCGCGCCGTTCCGGACCGGCACCACCCGGCTCACCACCGGGGCAGCAGAGCGGGATACGACCGATGACGATCGAGGATCCGTTGAACAACCGTGACCGTGTGACGCCGCTGCGCGTCCTCTCGCGCAGCGATCTGGCCGAGGTGCCGATCACGCCGGGCGAGGTCGTCCGGGCCGTCGAGGAGGCCTATCTCGCCTTCGCCGCGGGCGAGTCCGACAACCCGCGCAAGCTCAGCGTCGCCCACCCCGAGGGCTGGTCGGTGTCCTACGCCATGCTCGGCCGCGACGGCCGCAGGCGGGTGGTGGCCATGAAGACCTCCTACAAGTTCGACCCGGGCCACGACCGCAGCACCAAGCGGTACTTCACCACCATCACCCTCTACGACGACACCACCGGCGCGCCCATCGCCATGATGGACTGCGCCCGGGTCGGCGCCCTGCGCACCCCGGCGGTGTCGGCGCTGCTGGTGCGCGAGACCATCCGCCGCGGCGCCGAGAGCGCGCTGCTCATCGGCACCGGCACGCAGGGCAGGCACGCGTTGCCGCACCTGCTGGCCGCCAATCCCGGGCTGCGCAAGCTCGCGGTCTACGGCACGCACGCCGAGGGGCTGGCCGCCGTGCGCGACCAGCTGGCCGTCTGGCACCCGCACGCGCTGCTCGAGGTGGTCGACGACCCGTACGAGGCGGCGGGCGGCGCCGACGTGGTACTGGCGACCGCGGGTCCCGGCACCGAGGTCGCGCTCGAATCCCGGCATCTGGCACCGGGTTCGGTGGCGGTGCTGGTCGGCTACGGGCTGGCCCCCTCGGCGCTGGTCGACGCCGACCGGGTGATCGCGACCAGCGCCGAGCAGATGGCGCTGACCGGCACCGACATGGCGGGCCCGGACGGGACCCTCCGCTCGGTGGACGCCGAACTCCCCGCGGTGCTCACCCGCCGCAAGCCCGGCCGCCGCACCGACGAGGAGAAGATCTTCGTCTACAACAGCGGCCTCGTCCTCACCGACATCGCCGTGGCGCACGCGCTGGCCGAGATCGCGATCGCCCAGGGCCGGGGCACCGAGGTGCCGCTGTGGGACTGACCGGGCCGACCGCGGCGCCGCCCCTGCCCGCGCACCGCGATCCGTGGGAGTCCCGCCTGCTCGGCGACGAGGACCTGCTCGGCGACATCGCCGCGGCGATCGGCGGCCCGTTCCACGTCCTGTACCCCGAGCGGGTCACGGCCAACATCGCCGCCTTCCGCGAGACCTTCGACCAGGCCGGCGTCACGGGCGCGATCTACTACGGCAAGAAGGCGAACAAGGCGGCCTGTGTGGCGCGCGCCTGCGCCGAGGCGGGCGCGGGCATCGACGTCGCGGGCACCGGCGAACTGGTCGCCGCGCTGGCCGCGGGCGTCCGGGGCGCCGACCTGGTCGTCACCGGGCCCGCCAAATCCGAGGACCTGCTCTGGCTGGCCGCCCGGCACGGCGCGCTGATCGCCGTGGACGCGCTCGACGAGCTGGCCCGCCTGACCGCGCTCGGCCCGCCCGCCCGCGCGCTGCTGCGCGTCCTGCCCGAGGGGCGGACGAGCCGGTTCGGGCTGGACGCCGAGGAGCTCGCCGCCGCCGTGGCCTCGATCGATCCGTCCGGCCCGATCACCCTGGAGGGCTTCAGCTTCCACCTGTCCGGCTACGCCGCCGCCCCGCGCGCCGAACTCGCCGCCGAACTCGTCGGCCGCTGCCTGGGCGCCCGCGCGCTCGGGCACCGGGCCGACACGATCAGCATCGGCGGCGGATTCGGCGTCGACTACGTCGGCGCGGCGGACTGGGCCCGCTTCGGCGACCCGGACCCGCGCTGGTTCCACGGTGACCCGCCGCGCGGCGGGTACTACCCGTACCACTTCCCGGCGCCGGGGGCCGCGATGCTGGGCGAGATACTCGGGCACCACGCCGCGCCGGGCACCGGCACGCTCGCGGACCTGGTGCGCGCCAACGGCATCCGCTTGGCGATCGAGCCCGGCCGCGCCCTGCTCGATCGCGCGGGCAGCACCGTCTTCCGCGTCCAGGGCGTGAAGACCCGCACCGCGCACGGTCATCCCTACGACATCGTCACCGTCGACGGCACCAGCCTGAGCCTGTCCGAGCAGTGGTTCGACAGCGAATACCTGCCCGACCCCGTGCTGTGGCCCGTGACGCCCGGCGAGCCGACCGCCACCGTGGTCGGGGCCGCCACCTGCCTGGAGTCCGACCTGCTCAGCCGCCGCCGCGTCCCGCTGACCCGGCGGGCGCGCGTCGGCGACCTGCTGGTCTACCCGAACACCGCCGGGTACCAGATGGACTCCAACGAATCCGCGTTCCACGAACTGCCCGTCCCGCCGAAGGTCGTCCTGCGCCCGACGCGCGACCGCCTGCGCTGGACCCTCGACGCCCCACCCCGCTGATTCCGCACCGAACCCGATGGAGGAGTACCCCCATGGCTGTCGTCACGCGCGTGACGGATCTGATCGGCCGCACCCCCCTGTTCGAGCTCGCCGCCACCGACACCGGTACCCGGCTGCTGCTCAAGCTCGAACAGTTCAACCCGACCGGCGCCGCCAAGATCCGCATGGCGCGCTCGATGATCGATGACGCCGAGCAGCGGGGTTTGCTGCGCGATGGCGGGCATATCATCGAGTCCACGTCCGGAAACACCGGGCTCGGCCTGGCGGTGGTCGCTGCCGAACGCGGCTACCGGTTCACCGCCGTGGTCGACAACCACGCCTGCAAGGACAAGCTGCGCGCAATGGCCGCCATGGGCACCGACCTGGTGTTCGTCGCCGACGACGGCGACGACGACCTGGCCACCTCGGCTCGCGAGGACCTCGCCGAGGCGATGGCCGCCGCCCGCGCGGACGCCTACTTCACCGAACAGCACAACAACGACGCCAACGCCGTCGGCTACTACGCCGTCGCCGAGGAGTTGCTGGAGGACCTCGGCCACGTCGACGTGCTGTTCTCGGCGGTCGGCACCGGCGGGTCGCTGTTCGGCACCGCCACCCGGCTGCGCCAGCTCGGCTGCGTGCCCCGGGTGATCGGGGTCGAGCCGGTCGGGTCCATCGCCTTCGGCGGCCCCGGCGGGCCGTACTGGCAGTCCGGCACCGGCACCCCGCCCGGCGCCACCATCGGCACCGCGGTGGACTACGCCCTGCTCGACGAGGGGGTGAAGGTGTCCGACTCCGACGCCTTCGCCGCCGCCCGCGCCATCGCGCGCAAGCTCGGGCTGCTGCTCGGCGGGTCGGCGGGCGGGTCGGTCTTCGGCGCCCTGCAGCGGCTCGAGGAGTTCCCGGCCGGGTCGACCGTGGTCACCATCGTCTGCGACGGCGGCGAGAAGTACCTCGACACGGTGTTCGACGACGAGTGGATGGGCGCGCGGGAGCTGCTCGACCCCATCACCGAGGCCGAGGTCGGCGTCCTGCTCGACCGCTACGCGCCCGCCACGCGGACGCCCCGACTGGTGCCGGCGCGGTGACCGGGGACGCCGCCACCTCCGACGGCCGCCGCCTGGCGGCCCTGGCCACCCCGATCGCGCTGACCCAGCTCGCGCAGATCGCGGTCTCCACCACCAACATCGCGCTCATGGGCACCCTCGGCGTCACCGAGGTCGCGGCGGGCGGGCTGGCGCTGGTGCTGTTCAACCAGATCCGCACCATGTGCGTCGGGCTGATCACCGGCAGCGGCAATCAGATCGCCGCCGCGGTCGGCGCGGCGGGCAAGCGCGGCGAACCCGCCGACGACGAGGTCCGCGACATCGTGCGCGGCAGCTTCGTCATCGCCACCGCCGCAGGCCTGCTCGGCGCGGTCCTGCTCGTCGGTCTCGGCTGGCTGCTGCCCTGGCTGGGGCAGGACGCCGCCGTCCTCGACCACGCCCGGCCCCTGATGATCGCGCTCGCGCCGGGCCTGCTGCCCTGCCTGTGGTTCCAGGTCCTGCGCCAGTACACCGTCGGCATGCAGCGACCACAGGCCCTGCTGCTGGTGACCCTCGGTTCGGTCGTGCTGAACCTGGTGCTCGCGCTGACGTTCATGCACGGTTGGCTCGGCATGCCCGCGCTGGGCTTGACCGGCATCGGCGTGGCGACCTCGCTGGTCTTCCTGCTCACCTTCGGCGTGTTCTGGGCGATGGTGCACTACGACGACCGGATCGGCCCGACCCTGCCGACCACGCCGTTCCCGGTGCGCTGGGCCACCCTGCGCGACGAACTGCGCCTCGGTACCCCGATCGCGCTGACCTACGGCTCCGAGGCAGGCATGTTCTCGGTGCTCGCGCTGGTCATGGGCAGTTTCGGGCCCGCCGCCCTTGCCGCGCACAACGTCGTCTACCAGGTCATCTACATCGTGTTCCAGGTCGCGATCGGCCTGTCGCACGGCGCGTCGATCCTGGTCAGCCACGCCGTGGCCCGCGACGAGTCCGGCCACGCCCGCACCGTGGCGTGGCTGGCCCTGCGCTACGCGGGGATCGTCGCCGCGGTCACCGGGGTCTTCTACGTCCTGACCCCGGACGCGGTGCTGCGCCCCTTCCTCGACCCCGCCGACACCGAGACCGTCGCCATCGCGCACACCCTGCTGCTGATCGGCATCGTCCTGCAGTTCTTCGACGCCGCGCAGAACATCGGCACCGGCCTGCTCCGCGGCCTGAAGGAGACCTCCGCGGGTTTCCGCCTCTCCCTCGTCGGCTACTGGGCCGTCGGCCTGCCCGCCGCCCTGCTGCTGGCCTTCCCGCTCCACCTCGGCCCCGCCGGGGTCTGGTGGGGCCTCACCGCGGGCCTGGCCGCGACCGCGCTGCTGATGCTGCGCAAGTACTTCGCCCTGCTCGTCGCCCGGGTCCCGGCGCGGCCCACCCGCGTCCCGGCCGCCCAGAACTCCTGATACGCGAAAGGTCCGCGGCGAGCGTCTCGCCGCGGACCTCGCCGCGTGTGCGCGGGGCGCGCCCGCTCCTCAGACGTTGACGCCGTAGTCGCGGGCGATGCCGGCCAGGCCGGAGGCGTAGCCCTGGCCGATGGCGCGGAACTTCCATTCGCCGCTGTGGCGGTAGAGCTCGCCGAACACCATGGCCGTCTCGGTGGAGGCGTCCTCGGACAGGTCGTAGCGGGCCAGTTCGGCGCCGGTGTTCGCGTCGACGACGCGGATGTAGGCGTTGCGGATCTGGCCGAAGGACTGGCCCCGTGCGTCGGCGTCGTGGATGGACACCGGGAAGAAGATGTTCGTGATCTGCGGCGGCGCGGCGGCCAGGTCGACGTTGATGACCTCGTCGTCGCCGTCGCCCTCGCCGGTGAGGTTGTCGCCCGTGTGCTCGATCGAGCCGTCGGGCGAACGGAGGTTGTTGTAGAACACGAAATGCTGGTCCGACAGGACCTTCAGGTTCTGGCCGGTGGCCAGCGCGCTCGCGTCGAGGTCGTAGTCGGCGCCGGTGGTCGTCCGGACGTCCCAGCCCAGGCCGACCGAGACCTTGGTGAGGTTGGCCGCCTGCTTCGACAGCGACACGTTGCCGCCCTTGGCCAGTGTGACGCTCATGTAATGTCCCTTCCCTCCGGCGCCGGGCGCCGAATCACTTCTCGTTCTCCGCCCAGGATCGTAGGGTTTCGACCCGGTTCTCGAGCGATCGGAGCTCGGTATCGTCCAGCACGGTTCGCTGGATACCCCGATCGACGGCGAACGCGGACTGCCGATGGTCGTCGATCACCTCGACATCGATCCGCACGGCGGTGTAGTCCGGCGAGGTCGGCATACCCTCGGCGAGCACCGTCGCGCGGCCCCTGGCACAGAGGGCGACGTTACCGCCACCGAGGATGAGCAGGGCGACCTCGGGCCGCTCCCGCAGGCGCGCCAGCGAACCGCGATCGGACTTGAGGCTGATCAGGATTCGCCGGTCACCGGCGCGCACCGGCCAGGACACGGGGATGGCGTGCGGGCCCGGATCGGTGGTGACCAGCACGGCGATGGTCTCCTGCGGCCACACCGGCAGGACGGTCAGCTCGGGATGCTCGTTCGACATGTCGGTTTCCACTGGCTGTACTTCGGCTGCCATCGTCAGTTCACCTCATCGATCGTCGGACGCGAGCTCGCGCTCCCCGTCGAGTCTAAAGCGCTGCGTCCCTTGCCCGCTGGCGTCGGAGCGATCGGCCCGGCAACTCTCGGCAAGTTCTCAGGCGCGCCGTGGTTGCCGACGGGTAGCTACGGCCAGTACCGGCGCCAGTCCGCGGCGCTCAGGGGCGCGCGTTCGCCGCGGTCCGCCTCGGCCGCGTCCTCGGCCGCGCGGACGTCCTTCGCGAAGTCGAGAGTGGCCTTGCGCAACCGTTCCTCGGCGCTGTCGGGACCGTCGAGGTGGACCAGCCGCAGCCCCTCGGGCACCAGATCGGCGGGCAGCCCGGCGCGGGCGCTGCGGGCGCGCACCTTCTCCGCCAGCGCGAGGGCGGGCTGGGCCATCGCGATCCCGTCGAGGCAGGACCGGCGCGCCTTCTCCGCCGACTTCCGTTCCTCCCAGGCCTTCTCCTGCGCCGCGATCTTCTCCGCCACGTCGGCTCCGGGATCGAGATCGCCCGCGAGCAGGTGCGGGCTGCGGTGCACCAGCTTGGCCACCAGCGCCGCGGCGACGTCGGCCACCGTGAACTCCCCCGCCGCCTGGGCGATCCGGGAATGGAACAGCACCTGCAACAGCAGGTCGCCGAGCTCCTCCTTGATGGTCTCGGCGTCCGCGTCCTGGATCGCGTCGAGGAGCTCGTAGGTCTCCTCCAGCAGGTACGGGCGCAGCGAGTCGTGGGTCTGGGTGGACTCCCAGCCGCCGAACCGCCACAGCCGGTCCATCACGTCGACGGCGCCGGACAGGTCGGCGGCGATCTCGGCGGCGGCCCGGGCGAGATCGGTGTCGTGCTCCCGGTCGGTCATCGGGCGGCCGCCACCTCCGGCAGCGACAGGTCGACCGCGCCGGGGGCCTTGCCGTCCAGGGCCAGCAGCAGGTCGGCGACGAAGCGCAGCACCGCCAGGTCGCGCACCCGGTCGGCGCCGACGCTGTCCTCGACCCGCGGCAGCGGCAGCTGCACCAGGCCGCTGGCAGCGCGGTAGGTGGCGCTCGGGTAGAGGCGCTTGAGCCGGAGCTGCTTGGAATCGGGCAGATTCAGCGGGGCGATCTTCAGCGTCGTCCCGGTGACCGCGATCTCGGTGACCTCGTAGGAGCGGGCCAGCAGCCGCAGCTTGGCCACCGACACCAGCCTGCCGACCTCGACCGGCAGCGGGCCGTAGCGGTCGACGAGTTCCTCGACCACCGCCGAGAGCGCCGAATCCTCCTGGGCCGCAGCCAGTTTCCGGTAGGCCTCGAGGCGCAGCCGGTCCGAGGCGATGTAGTCGGGCGGGATGTGCGCGTCCACCGGGAGATCGATGCGCACCTCCTTGAGCTCCTCGGTGACGATGGGCTTGCCGTCGGCGGCGGCGCGGTAGGCC
Source organism: Nocardia thailandica NBRC 100428 (assembly GCF_000308795.1). GTDB lineage: Bacteria > Actinomycetota > Actinomycetes > Mycobacteriales > Mycobacteriaceae > Nocardia > Nocardia thailandica. The sequence goes on from NZ_BAGK01000205.1 coordinate 46,778, forward strand.
TCCACGGCTTCGCCGACCAGACGCACGTACAGATCGAAGCCGACACCCGCGACGTGACCGGACTGCTCGGCGCCGAGCACGTTGCCCGCGCCGCGGATCTCGAGGTCCTTCATGGCCACCGCCATGCCCGCGCCCAGGTCGGAGTTTTGGGCGATGGTGGCCAGCCGGTCGTAGGCGGTCTCGGTGAGCGGCTTCTCCGGCGGGTACAGGAAGTAGGCGTAGCCGCGCTCACGGGACCGGCCGACCCGGCCGCGCAGCTGGTGCAGCTGCGACAGGCCGAGCGAGTCGGCGCGCTCCACGATCAGGGTGTTGGCGTTGGAGATGTCCAGGCCGGTCTCGATGATGGTGGTGCAGACCAGCACGTCGAACTCGCGCTGCCAGAAACCCTGCACGGTGCGCTCGAGCTGGTCCTCGTTCATCTGGCCGTGCGCGACGACCACCCGTGCCTCCGGCACCAGATCGCGGATCCGCTTGGCCGCCTTGTCGATCGAGGACACCCGGTTGTGTACGTAGAACACCTGCCCGTCACGCATGAGCTCGCGGCGGATGGCGGCGGTCACCTGCTTGTCGTTGTAGGCGCCCACGTAGGTGAGCACCGGGTGGCGTTCCTCGGGCGGGGTCAGGATGGTCGACATCTCGCGGATGCCCGCCAGGCTCATCTCCAGCGTGCGCGGGATCGGGGTCGCCGACATGGTGAGCACGTCGACATGGGTGCGGAGCGCCTTGATGTGCTCCTTGTGCTCGACGCCGAAGCGCTGCTCCTCGTCGACGACGACCAGGCCCAGATCCTTCCAGCGCACGCCGGTCTGCAGCAGGCGGTGCGTGCCGACGACGATGTCGACCTCGCCGTCGGCCATGCCCGCCATGATCTCCTTCGACTCGGCGGGATCGGTGAAGCGCGACAGGCCCTTCACGGTCACGGGGAAGCCGGCCATCCGCTCGGTGAAGGTCTGCAGGTGCTGCTGGGCCAGCAGGGTGGTCGGCACCAGCACGACGACCTGCTTGCCGTCCTGGACCGCCTTGAACGCCGCGCGCACCGCGATCTCGGTCTTGCCGTAGCCGACATCGCCGCAGACGACGCGGTCCATCGGGACGGGCTTCTCCATGTCGGCCTTGACCTCGGTGATCGCGGTCATCTGGTCGACGGTCTCGGTGAACGCGAAGGCGTCCTCCATCTCCTGCTGCCACGGCGTGTCCGGGCCGAAGGCGTGCCCCGGCGCGGCCTGGCGGGCGGCGTAGAGCTGCACGAGCTCGCCGGCGATCTCGCGAACGGCCTTGCGCGCCTTGCGTTTCGTGTTCGCCCAGTCCGAACCGCCGAGCTTGGACAGGCTCGGCATCTCGCCGCCGACGTAGCGGGACAGCTGGTCGAGGGACTCCATCGGCACGAACAGGCGGTCGCCCGGCTGGCCCCGCTTGCCGGGCGCGTACTCGATGACCAGGTACTCGCGGCGGGCGCCGCCGATGGTGCGCTCGATCATCTCCACGAACCGGCCGATGCCGTGCTGGTCGTGCACCACCATGTCGCCGGACTCCAGCGCCAGCGGGTCGACCTGGTTGCGGCGCTTGGCGGGCAACCGCTTGCCCTCGCCGGGCGCGGTGACCCGGTTGCCGGTCAGGTCGGACTCGGCGACGACGACCAGGCCGGCGTCGTCGAAGATCAGGCCGTCGTGCAGTGAGCCGCACAGCACGCCGACCACGCCCGGTTCCGGCGCCGCGCCCGGGTCGAGGGCCGCGGCGGGGACCTCGGCCTCGCCGAGGCGCTCCAGGATGCGCTGGGCCGTACCGTGCCCGGTCACCACGACGACCGCGCGGCCGCCGGTGGTGACGTGCGCCCGCAGCGAGGCGAAGATCGTGGCGACCAGTTCCTCGGAGCCGCGCGCGGTCGGCCCCGGCTGCACCGGCAGGGTGACCTCGCTCGGGTCGCCGGAGCTCAGCGGGCTCAGCGTCCACCAGGGCAGGCCGCGCTCGTCGGCGCTCTCGCGGATCTCCGACAGGCCGCGATAGCCGGAGGCGGCCAGGTCGAGGCCGTGCGCGCCCAGCGGCGCGTCACCGCCGAACGAGGCCGCGGTCCAGGACGCCTCGAGGAATTCCTCGCCGGTGCGGACCAGGTCGGCGGCGCGGGTGCGGATCTTCTCCGGATCGCACAGCAGCAGATGCGCGCCCTCGGGCACGGCCTCGGTGAGCAGGCTGAGATGGCCCGGCGCGAGCACCGGCAGCAGCGCCTCCATGCCGTCGACCGGGATGCCCTCGGCGATCTTGTCCAGCATCTCGACCAGGGCGGCGTCCGCGGCGAACTCGACCGCCACCGCGGCCGCGCGTTCGCGCACCGGCGCCGTGAGCAGCAGTTCCCGGCAGGGCGGGGCGACCACCGATTCCACCGAGACCTCGGTCAGCGAGCGCTGATCGGCCACCGCGAACGGACGCAGCTCGGTGACCTCGTCGCCCCAGAACTCCACGCGCACCGGGTGATCCGCGGTCGGCGGGAAGAGGTCGAGGATGCCGCCGCGCACGGCGAACTCGCCGCGCTTGCCGACCATGTCGACGCGGGTGTACGCGAATTCGACCAGCCGCGCGAGCAGGGCGTCGAAGTCCTGCTCGGCGCCGACGCGCAGCACGATGGGTTCGATGTCGCCCAGGCCCGCGGTCATCGGCTGCATGAGCGAGCGCACCGTGGTCACCACCACGCGCAACGGCGCCGGGTAGACCGGGTCCTCGGGATGGGCGAGCCGCCGCAGCACCTCCAGCCTGCGGCCGACCGTGTCCGCGCCCGGCGAGAGCCGCTCGTGCGGCAGCGTCTCCCAGGACGGGAACAGCGCGACCGAGTCGCCGAGGATCTCGGCCAGCTCCACGGTGAGGTCGTCGGCTTCGCGCCCGGTGGCGGTGACCACGACCAGCGGCCGCTGCCGCGCGATCGCCGCGGACACGAACGGACGCACCGCCGACGGCGCGACCAGCTCGACGCCGGACTTCCCGACCAGCTCGGCAACGGTCCGCAGCGCCGCGTCACCCCCCGCCGCTTCGGCCAGCCCGGCAAGCGGTGGACGCAGGGAAGACATGGACGCAACTCCTACTGCACGACGGCGACGAACCAGGGCGCTCCGAGTCTAGTCACCACACCCGACATCGATCCGGGCCTCCCCACCGCCCCGGCCGACGCCACCACCCGGACTCCGGGCCGCGACCGGCAGGCCACCCCCGACGAGCCCCGAAGCACCGTGACCGAGCACACCGACGGCGAGCCCCGAAGGACCACGACCCGACCACGCCGCCGCACCGCCGCGCCGACGCGCCACGCGCCGAACCACGCAACCACCACGGGCCGACCCCGAGGAGGCCCCGCCGCGCAGCGGCGGTCGCGGCCGCCCCGTCGAACAGCGACGCGAGACAAAGCGCCGCAGGCGCGAGTATCGCGTCGCTGTTCGACGGGGCACGAGGGGCCGCGACTCGAGCGCGCCAGCGCTCCAAGTTACGTGACGTAGCGGCGGAGGCGCCTGGCGGCGAACTCGCGGAAGTAGGACAGTTTCTCCGCGGGCACGATCGCGGGCAGCAGGAAGTACCAGGCGCGTTCCATGCGTGCCGCCATCTGTTCCATCGCCTCGGTGCCGACCGCGACGATGTGCACGCCCGCGGTGACCTCCTGCAGGAGCAGCCCGACCACCTCGGCGTCGAGTTCGGCGTGCAGGTCGCCCTGGGCTATCGCCCGTTCGGCCAGCACGCGGTAGGTCTCGCCCCAGGTCTTGGCGATGTTGTCGCCCGCCGCGCCGCGATAGTCGCCGATCTGGTGGGTGAGCTTGAGCATCGCCCCGACCATCGGGTCGTTCATCGACAGGTCGGCGACCACGTAGGTGATGCCGATGCACGCCTCGAGCGCGGGCACGCGGGAGTCGAAGAAGCCCTGACACGAGCCGACCAGTCGCTCGTTGCCCTGATCGACAACGGCGCGCGAGCTCTTCCTTGGACCCGAAGTGAAAGTACAAGGCGCCCTTGGTCACATTGGACTGCGCGATGATCTCGCTCAGGCTCGCGTTCGCGTAGCCGAGCCGTAGAAAGACATCGGCAGCGCCCGCGAGGACGGAGTCGCGGGTGATCTCCGCGCGTGCTTGCCTAGCCATCAGATCCGCCTGTCATCCAAAAATCCCAGCCATCCTGAAGTAGACCGACATCTGTGAAGTAGATCGACATCCCGCCCGGCAGCACCCATGAGGATGGGTGAACCGTACCACCAGCCGGGCGTATACCAGCCGAATCGGGAATCCGCCGGTTTACACCCGCAAACACCCAGTTATCCGGCGGCGCCGGACCCGGCCTTCCTGTTCCATTCGGAGCTGAGCCGGGGTTCGGCTTCCAGATGGCTCAGTCCGTTCCAGCAGAGATTGACCAGATGCTCGGCGACCACCTCTTTCGGCGGCGTCCGTTCGTCCAGCCACCATGTCGCCGTGGTCGAGACCATGCCGACCAGCGCCTGGGCGTAGAGCGGGGCCAGGCTGGTGTCGAAGCCCCGGCGGCCGAAATCGCCGGCCAGGATGTGGGCGACCTGGTTGACCGCCTCGTTCAGCAGGCTCGAGTAGCGGCCGTCGCCGGAGGAGGCGGGCTGATCGCGCACCAGGATCCGGAAGCCGTCGGTGCGCTCCTCGATGTAGGTCAGCAGCGCGAGGGCGACCTGCTCGAGACGGACTCGTGACCGGTTCTGGGTGAGCGAGGAGGTGATCATCTCCAGCAGCATCGACATCTCCCTGTCGACCACCACCGCGTAGAGGCCCTCCTTGCCGCCGAAATGCTCGTAGACCACCGGCTTGGACACCTGGGCACGCTGCGCGATCTCCTCGATCGAGGTCGCGTCGTAGCCCCGCTCGGCGAACAGCGTGCGGCCGATCTCGACCAGTTGCTCGCGTCGCTGCGTGCCGGTCATCCGCGGCCGGGACACCCGCCCCGGTTCGTTCGACGACATCGATCTGCCTTTCCGCTACTCCTGCTCGGCGAAAGTCAACCAACTGTTCCAGATCCCGGCCGACGCCTCGCCGACCCCCTCCTGTCCACGCCACGGCACACCCCCGATGCGCGACTCTCCGGCGCCGCCCCCGGGCAGGAATCGCGGAACCACGGGCCGATGTGCGAGGATCTGACCGTGCCGTGACACAGCGGCGGTTCCCCTGAGACCCGCCGGTGTGGCGATCCGCCGTAGTGTAATGGCAGCACCTCTGATTTTGGCTCAGATAGTTCAGGTTCGAGTCCTGGCGGCGGAGCACACGGACACAGTGACGTATCGTCGGCCCGCACCCCGAGTGCGCCGAACCGCAGTTACACAGCACACTCGCTGACAAAAGCAGCCGAGGGAGATCCATGCCATCGCAGACCGCCGTCGTCGTTCTCGCCGCCGGAGCCGGGACACGAATGCGGTCGAAGACCCCGAAAGTGCTGCACCCCTTGGCCGGTCGCAGCATGCTCGCGCACGCGCTGCACGCCGCCGCCGAGATCGACCCGGCCTACCTGATCACCGTCATCGGCCACGACCGCGACAAGGTCGGCGCCGCCGCCGCCGAGGTCGGGGAAGAGCTGGGCCGCAAGATCATTCCCGCGGTGCAGGAGCAGCAGCTCGGCACCGGGCACGCCGTGCAGTGCGCGCTGACCGCGGTCCCCGAGGACTTCGACGGCGACCTGCTCGTCACCTCCGCCGACGTGCCGCTGCTGGACGGGCACACCCTGTCCGCGCTGCTCGACGAGCACCGCAGCTACGCCGAGCGCCCGGCGGTCACCGTGCTGACCTTCGTCCCGCCGGACGCCAACGGCTACGGCCGCATCGTGCGCGACGCCGACGGCCAGGTCGCCGAGATCGTCGAGCACGCCGACGCCACCCCGGAGCAGACCAGCATCAAGGAGGTCAACTCCGGCGTCTACGCCTTCGACGCCGGCGTGCTGCGCGCCATGATCGGCAAGCTGTCGACCGCCAACGCCCAGCACGAGCTCTACCTCACCGACGTGCTGCGGCTGGCCCGCGAGGCCGGGCACCCGGTGCACGGCGCGCGCCTGGTCGACGCCAACAAGGTCACCGGCGTCAACGACCGGGTCCAGCTGTCGCAGGCCGGGCGCACCCTCAACCGCTACATCGTCGAGCGCCACATGCGCGCGGGCGTCACGATCATCGACCCCGAGACCACCTGGATCGACGCGGGCGTGCGGATCGGGCGCGACGTCGTGCTGCGCCCGAACACCCAGCTCTTCGGCACCACGGTCGTCGGCGAGGACGCCCAGGTCGGCCCGGACACCACCCTCACCGACGTCATCGTCGGGCAGGGCGCCAGCGTGATCCGCACCCACGGCGAGCGGGCCGAGATCGGCGACGACGCCACCGTCGGCCCCTACAGCTACCTGCGCCCGGGCACCAAGCTCGGCGAGGCGGGCAAGCTCGGCGCCTTCGTCGAGACCAAGAACGCCACCATCGGCGACCACTCGAAGGTGCCGCACCTGACCTACGTCGGCGACGCGACCATCGGCGAGTACAGCAACATCGGCGCTTCCAGCGTGTTCGTGAACTACGACGGCGTGAACAAGCACCACACCGTGGTCGGTTCCCATGTGCGCACCGGCAGCGACACCATGTTCATCGCTCCGGTCACCGTGGGTGACGGCGCGTATACGGGTGCGGGTACTGTGCTGCGTAGAAGCGTTCCGCCGGGGGCACTCGCGGTGTCAGGTGGACCACAGCGCATCATTGAGAACTGGGTGCAGCGTTACCGTCCAGGAACCGCTGCGGCGCGCGCGGCGGCGGAAGCCATCGCGGCACACGAGATGTCGAGTCAGACAATCGAGCAAAAGGATGGCAAACAGCAGTGACCGCGTTCTCGATCGACAACCAGAAGAACTTGATGCTCTTCGCCGGCCGGTCGCACCCCGAGCTGGCCGAGCAGGTCGCCAAGGAACTGGACGTCGATATCACCCCGCAGACCGCGCGTGACTTCGCCAACGGCGAGATCTTCGTCCGGTTCGAGGAGTCGGTGCGTGGCTCCGACGCGTTCGTCCTGCAGAGCTTCCCCGCGCCGCTGAACCAGTGGCTGATGGAACAGCTCATCATGATCGACGCCCTCAAGCGTGGTTCGGCGAAGCGGATCACCGCCATCCTGCCGTTCTACCCGTACGCCCGCCAGGACAAGAAGCACCGCGGCCGCGAGCCCATCTCGGCCCGCCTCGTCGCCGACCTGCTCAAGACCGCGGGCGCCGACCGGATCATCACCGTCGACCTGCACACCGACCAGATCCAGGGCTTCTTCGACGGCCCCGTCGACCACATGCACGCCCTGGTGCAGCTCTCGGAGTACATCCGCACCAACTACCCCTCCGACAACCTGGCCGTCGTCTCCCCCGACGCGGGCCGCGTGAAGGTCGCCGAGAAGTGGGCCGACGCGCTGGGCGGCACCCCGCTGGCGTTCATCCACAAGACCCGCGACCCGCTGGTCCCCAACCAGGTGAAGTCCAACCGCGTCGTCGGTGACGTCGAGGGCCGCACCTGCGTGCTGATCGACGACATGATCGACACCGGCGGCACCATCGCCGGCGCGGTCAAGGTCCTCAAGGAGGCCGGCGCGGGCGACGTCATCATCGCCGCCACCCACGGCGTGCTGAGCGACCCGGCCGCCGAGCGTCTGGCCAACTGCGGCGCCCGCGAGGTCGTCATCACCAACACCCTGCCGATCGACGAGGAGAAGAAGTTCCCCACGCTGACCGTGCTGTCCATCGCGCCCCTGCTGGCGCGCACGATCCGCGAGGTCTTCGAGAACGGTTCCGTCACGGGCCTCTTCAACGGCAACGCCTGAGTTGTTTTTTGGAGCGCTGGCGCGCTCGAGTCGCGGCCCTTTGTGCCCCGACGAAAAGAATCCCGATCCTCGCGGCTGCGCCGCATGGGGTCGGGGTTCTTTTCGTCGGGGCGGCCGCGACCGCCGCTGCCCGGCGGGGCCTCCGAGGTCGGCCCGTGGGGGCTGGGTCGTCGTGGCGGGGTGAGTTGTCGTGGCGGGTGGTAGTAAGGACACATCGGACGACTACCCGGGGGGAACGATGAGCGAAGCGCAGGAGCCGATCGATCTCGGCAAGGGGCGTCCGCGCGACGCGGAACCCGCCCCCGCTCCCCGGCCGCAGGACGCGCCGCCGGGCGGCACGGCGCCGGGAGCAGGGCCGTCCGCCGCGCCGCCGTCGGGCCCGGCACCGGTCCCCCGGGCGGAGGAGCCGTGGGCGGGGTTGGAGAGTGCGGCGATCCCGCCCGCGCCCGGACCGCCGCCCGTGCCGGAGATGCCGCCCTATCCCGGACCGCCGCCCGCCCCGGCGGGCTACCGCTACCCCATGCCGGGCCATCCCCAGGCCCCCTACCCGCAGCCGGGGTATCCCCAGGCCGGGTACCCGCGGTATCCGGCGGGCCCGCAATATCCCTACCCCACGCCGTACCAGGTGCCGGGGACCCCGGTCCCCATGCCGCCCGGCTACCAGCCCTACCCGCGCCAGTTCTACGGCTACCGCGAGAACACGCCCGTCCTGACCATCATGAGCTGGGTGTGCCTCGGCGTGTCGCTGTTCGGCGGCCTGATGATGTGCGGGCTGCCGACGCTGGTCGCCGCGCCCGCGGGGCTGGTCACGGGCATCATCGGGCATCGCAAGGGCGAGTCGACCGCGATCGGGGCGGCCATCGCCAACGGCATCGTCGTCGTGCTCATGCTCATCGGGATCGTGCTGCTCGTCGCGGGCATCGGGTTCGGCGGCTGGACGTAGCGCCGCGGTTCCCCGCCCCGGGCGCGCGGGGGCGGATACTGGAACCATGAGTCGTGAACCACTGGACATGGACATGGGCGACGACGACCAGGCCGACGACATCGTCGCCTACGAGCGCACCGTCGAGGACCCGCCCGCCGACTACGTGATCCGCAATCACGAGGCCGACGACGACGGCTACCTCGGCATCGGCGAGGAACTCGAGCAGGAGTGGTCGCGGCGCGGCGAGGCCCGGGAGGCCGTCGCCGAGGACGAGCGCCCCGCCGAGGTGGCCGCGGTGGACATCGTGGGCGACGACACCCTCTTCGCCAGGGACCGCGCCTCCAGCGAGGACCTCATCTCCGGTGAATACCTGGCCGACGAGGAAGATCTGTAGGACGCTCGACGGCGATGCGCACTTTCACCGGATTCCCGCTGGCCGGCCTCGACTTCTACGAGGACCTCGAGGCCGACAACTCCAAGACCTTCTGGACCGCGAACAAGCAGACCTACGACGAGGCGGTCCGCGCCCCGATGGTGGCCCTGACCGCCGACCTCGAACCCGACTTCGGCCCCGCCAAGATCTTCCGCCCGTACCGTGACGTGCGCTTCGCCGCGGACAAGACGCCCTACAAGAATCACCAGGGCGCGGTGGTCGCCACGGCGCCGGGCTGCGGCTGGTACGTCCAGATCGGGGCGGCCGGGCTGTTCGTGGCGGGCGGGTTCTACGCGGGCTCGGCCGAGCAGCTGGCCGCGCTGCGCGCCACCATCGACGACGACGTGCGCGGCCCCGAACTGGAGAAGCTGCTGGCCGAGCTGACCGCCGCCGGTTTCACCATCGGCGGCGAGCAGCTCGAGACCCGCCCGAAGGGCTACCCCGCCGACCACCCCCGCATCGGCCTGCTGCGGCACAAGTCCCTGACCGCGAGCCGGGAGTACGGCGCGCCGGACTGGCTGACCACCCCGCGCGCGGCCGAGGAGATCCGCGCGGACTGGGAGCGGCTGCGGCCGCTGCTTGGCTGGCTGTCGGCCGTGTTCGAGGGCGTGCCGGGCCGTCAGCGCCGCTGAGCGAGCAGCAGCAGGAAGCGCCGGTCGGGATCGGTCCAGGTGCGGGTGGTGGCGAACCCGGCGGCGTCGAGCTCGGCGGACAGCCCCTCGGGACGGAACTTGGCCGAGATCTCGGTGCGCATCTCCTCCCCCGCCGCGAACTCGACGGTCAGGCCCAGCTCGGCGACGGTGACGGTGACCGCGCGCGTGGCGCGCAGCCGCATCTCGATCCACTCGTGCTCGGCGTCCCACAGCGCGACGTGCTCGAACTCGGCGGGCACGAAGTCGGCGCCGAGCCGGTGGTTGAGCACGTGCAGCACGTTGCGGTTGAACTCCGCAGTCACCCCGGCCGCGTCGTCGTAGGCGGGGACGAGGACCGCCGGATCGATCACCAGCCCCGCGCCGAGCAGCAGCTGCTCCCCGGGCTCGAGGACGTCGTGGATGCCGGCGAGGAACTCGGCGCGTTCGGCGGGCACCAGGTTGCCCAGCGTGCCGCCCAGGAAGGCGATCATCCGGCGGCCGCCACGCGGCAGATTCGCCAGGGTGTCGGTGAAGTCGCTGACCACCCCGTGCACGGCGAGGCCGGGGAATTCCTCGGCCACCTGCGCGGCCGAGGCGCGCAGCGCGTCGACGGAGACGTCCTGGGGCACATAGGTCTTCAGCGAGCCCTCGGCGGTGAGCGCGTCCAGCAGCAGCCGGGTCTTGGCGGCCGAGCCCGCGCCGAGCTCGACCAGCACCTCCGGCCGGGCGGTTGCGGCGATCTCCCCGACGACCTCGTCGAGCAGGGCGCGCTCGGTGCGGGTCGGGTAGTACTCGGGCAGCGCCGTGATCTGTTCGAAGAGCTCGCTGCCGCGCGCGTCGTAGAACCATTTGGGCGGCAGCGACTTCGGGGTGGAGGACAGCCCGCGACGGGCGTCGGCGCGCAGGGCGGTGGTCAGATCGTCGTCGGTGAGGTGGACGTCCAGCAGCGGCGCGGTCATGTACGGGACCTTTCGAGGGCGGGGAGATCGGTGACGGTGAGCCGGCCGGGCACGGCGGTCACGAGGGATCGATCGGGGACGGTCTGCCAGCGGGGGTCGTCGTCGTAGGGTTCGGAGGACAGCACGGCGGCGTCGTCGGTGACCAGGGCCGACAGCGAGTGGTAGACGGTGGTGGCCCACAGCTCGATGCCGTTGCCGAGCAACAGGTTCAGGCGGGCCTCGGGCGCGTGGCGCAGCACCGCGCCGGTCAGCCGCGTCAGCGCCACGGCCGGGTCGAGCGTCTCCAGCAGGCCGCGCAACAGCACCCACAGCGCGGCCGAATCGGTCAGCGACTCGGCCTCGAGCAGGATCGCGGGCGACCGGAAGACCGGCGCGTCGAGCGTCGCGTCGAGGTCGGCGGCCACCGCGGGCAGCACGGCCCGCCAGGCCGGGACGAGCCCGTTGTGACTGAAGGCCCAGTGCTCGTCGGTGAACGGCGCGCACGCCCCGCGCTCGATCGGCATGCCGACGGTGGCCGAGCGGACCGCCGCCACCACCGCGTGCGACTCGAGCTGTCCCAGTACCTCTTCCACGGCGGGGTCGGTCCAGATCGGCGCGGGATTGCGGTAACGGCTGACGGTGTGGCGGACGTCGTCGATGCCCGCGTTGGCGCGGCGCCACCAGGCCGCCCCGAAACCGTCGGCGTTGACGGTGCCGCCGCCGCGCATCCGGCGCGGCGCCCAGGACTGGACGAACAGCGAGTGCGGCCCGCGGACCAGCAGCTCGCCGACCGTCACCGGCGGACCGACGTAGCCGAGATGACGGCACATCAGCGCTCGTCCTCGCGCAGGTCGCGGGCCAGGCGGAACCCGGCGAAGATCTGCCTGCGGATCGGGTGGTCCCAGTTGCGGAAGGTGCCGCGGCAGGCGACCGGATCGGTGCCGAAGGACCCGCCGCGCAGCACCCGGTAGTCGCCGCCGAAGAACACCTCGGAGTACTCCCGGTACGGGAACGCGCGGAACCCCGGATAGGGCTCGAACCCCGAGGCGGTCCATTCCCACACGTCGCCGACGAGCTGGTGCGCGCCGGTGGCCGAGACACCCGCCGGGTAGGCGCCGATCTCGGCGGGTTCCAGGTGCCGCTGGCCGAGATTGGCGGTGGCCGGGGTCGGTTCGTCCTCGCCCCACGGGTAACGGCGCGACGCGCCGGTCGCGGGGTCGTAGCGCGCGGCCTTCTCCCATTCGGCCTCGGTCGGCAGGCGCTTGCCCGCCCAGGCCGCGAACGCCTCGGCCTCGAACCAGCACACGTGCACCACCGGCTGTCGCGGCGCCAGGGGCACCCGGCGGCCGAAGACCCGGCGGTACCAGCGGTCTCCGTCGCGCTCCCAGAACTGGGGCGCGATTAGGCCGGCCTCCTGCCGGTGCGCCCAGCCGCGGGGCGACCAGAGTTCGGGCCGCTCGTAGCCGCCCGCGTCGACGAAGGCCAGGTACTGCTCGTTGGTCACCGGGGCGGCGTCGATCGCGAAGGCGGGCACGTGCACCGGGTGGGCCGGGCGCTCGTTGTCCAGCGCCCACGGATCGGCCGAGGTGCCCATGACGAATTCGCCCGCGGGCACGCGCACCTCGCCGACGGGGGTGGCGGCGGCGGTGGGCGCGGGCGGCGCCGACAGCACCGGCGCGCCCGCGCGCAGCTGATGGGTGGCCAGCATGGTCTCGTCGTGCTGCTGTTCGTGCTGGGCGATCATGCCGAAGGCGAAGCCGTTGTCCACCAGCGGGTTTCCCGCCAGCGCGCTCGTGTCGAGGACGTCGAACACCTTCTCCCTGACCGCGCCGACGTACCCGCGCGCCTGCGCGGGGTCCAGCAGCGGCAGGGCGGGGCGGTTGGCGCGGGCGTGCTTGAACGCGTCGTAGAGCTCGTCGATGTCGGCGCGCACCGCGTCCCGGCCGCCGACGTCACGCACCAGCCACAGTTCCTCCTGGTTACCGATGTGGGCCAGGTCCCAGACGAGCGGGCTCATGAGCGGGGAATGCTGGGCGATCAGGTCGGCGTCGTCGACGGCGTCGGTGAGACCGGTGGTGCGCAGGCGGGCGCGCCGGAGCACCTCGGCGATCCGCTCGCGCAGGCGTTCGGCGTCGCGGTGGTCGGAGGGAGCGGGCAGGGTCACGAGCGGGTTCTCCGTGATCGTCGGGGCGGCGGGCCGGTCACCTCGTGCGGGGCGAGACCCGCCCGGCAGCGCCGCGTCGCCGCGGCGAGTTGTTCGGCGGCCCAGGAGGATCGGGCATGGGCGGTGGCCAGATCGAGGACGTCGGTGGCGACCGCGCGCAGCCGCGGGTCGGCCAGGGCGCAGCGGGCGGCCTGCTGCCAGCGATCGGCCACCGGCGCGGCCAGCGCCGTGGCCTCGGCGGTCACCTCGGGCGTGGACAGCAGCGCGTCGACGACGTGGATCGGCGCGGACCAGCTGTCGTTCGGCTGCGTGTCGAGATAGCGGACCTCGAGGTGCCCCGAGGCGCGCACCGGCGGGAACAGCGTGGTCAGGTGATAGTCCAGATCGGCGGGTTCGGGCCTGCGGCCGATCTCGTCGTCCACGGCGCCGTCGAGCCAGTCGGCGAAGGTCGCTCCCGGCGGGGCGGCCCAGTCCGCGGCCGGGTCCGCGTTGCGCACGCACAGCAGCGGGACGTCGAGGGCCCAGTGCGCGTAGCCGGACACCGGGTCGGGCCAGTCGGCGACCGGGGGACGGGTGCGGGCGGGGTCGAGGCGCAGCCAGGTGCGCATGCGCTGGGAGGCCCAGCCGCCCTCGGGCGCGCCGTACAGGCGCGGGGAGCAGGCGAAGGCGGCGATCAGCGCGGGCGCCAGGGTGTAGAGGGCGGTCCAGCGGGCGGCGACCTCGGCCGGATCGGCGCCGGCGTCCACGCTGACCTGGGTGGCCGCGGTATTGCACATCATCAGCTTGCCGAAGGGTCCGATGCCGGTGAAACATCGCTCCATCGCCTGATAGCGGGGCAGGAGCAGCAGGCGCTGGGCGGGACGGCGATCGTCGGCGGCGGCGGCGATCATGTCGATACCGCCCGCGGCCAGCAGTTCCCGCAATCTGCCCGCATCGGCGCGCAGGCCCGCCTCGAGGTCGGCCGCGTCGGCGAAGGGCGCGCTGGAGAGTTCGATCTGGCCGCCCGGTTCCACGGTGACGCGGCTGCCCGCGGGCAGGGCCAGCGCGGGGGATCCGGGGGCGATGGACACGGGTGCGTGCGGTCCGAGCACGGCGGCGAGGTCGCTGGGCGCGGGGCGCTCACCGCTGCCTGCCGCGGTGAGCCACTCCAGTTCGGCGCCGATCAGGGTGGGTGGCCCCAGCTTGAAGCAGACGCCGCCGACATAGGCTTCCGCCGCCGCGCGCGAGGAGAGTTCGCCCTGCTCAGCGGGCATATCCGTGGCCGACACTCGCTCCAGAATGACCGCCATGCCGACCTCCACCTGTCCGGGTGATGCTGTGGTGCCTACCGCGTTGTCCGTGTGCCACACCGGTGCCCTGCCGCGTCGAGGGGCACCCGGGTCATTCCAGAGTAGCCACGGGATCCGACAGAAAAGATGACGAAGCGGAAACGGCCGGGCGCACTATGGTCGAACCCATGATCGACTCGGCTGCCGTCCGGGCAGCGACTCCCGGCCTGACCTCGGACCTGATCTTCCTCGACAGCGCGGGTTCCTCCCTGCCCCCCGCGGTCGTCACCGACACCGTCATCGCCCACCTCCGCCGCGAGGCCGAGATCGGTGGTTACCGTGCGGCAAACGAGCGGCTCGACGACCTGGCCGACGTCAAGAGCGCCGTCGCCACGCTGATCGGCGCCACCCCCGCCACCATCGCGCTCAGCGACAGCGCGTCCCGGTCGTGGGCCGATTTCTTCTACTCGGTCCCGCTGCGGGAGGGCGACCGGATCCTGCTGTCGGAGGCCGACTACGCGACCAACGCCATCGCCGCGCTCCAGCGCGCCAGGGCGACCGGCGCGGTGGTCGAGCACATCCCCAGCGACGGCACCGGCGCCCTGGATCTCGGCGCGCTGGAGCGCATGCTCGACGAGCGGGTGCGGCTGGTCTCGCTCCAGCACGCCCCGACCAACGGCGGCCTCGTCAACCCGATCGCCGAGGCCACCGCGCTGGCGCGCGCGGTGGGCGCGCTGGTGCTGCTCGACGCCTGCCAGTCGATCGGCCAGCTCCCCCTCGACGTGGCCGCGCTCGGCGTCGACGCGCTCTCGGCGACCGGGCGCAAGTGGCTGCGCGGGCCCCGCGGCACCGGATTCCTCTACGTCCGTGACGAACTCGCGCGCACCATGGAACCCGAACGCCTCGACCTGCACGGGGCGACCTGGACCGGGCCCGACTCCTACGCCCTCGCCCCCGACGCGAGCCGCTTCGAGTTCTGGGAGTGCGACGTGGCGGCGCGGCTCGGCCTCGGCGCGGCCGTGCGCTACCTGCTCGCGCTCGGCCCCGACCAGGTGTACGCGGCCGTGGCCGAGCGGGCGGCGTACCTGCGGACCGCGCTGTCGGCCCTGCCGGGGGTGACCGTGCGCGATCTGGGCACCCGGCACAGCGGCATCGTCTCCTTCACCGTCGACGGCGTCGACCCGATCGCCGTGCGCGACGGGCTCGCCGAGCGGAACATGACCGTCACCGTCAGCCACGCGAGTTCGACCCTGCTCGACATGACCTCCCGCGCGCTGCCCTCGGTGGTCCGCGCCTCGCCGCACTACTTCGTCGACTTCGACGAGCTGGACCGGTTCGCCGCCGCGGTCGCCGGGCTCTAGGCCGCGATCAGGCCAGGTGCCGCTCGACGAGCCCGGCCGCCAGCGCCGCCGGATCCGCGCCGGGCGCGAGGAGTTCGAGCGAGCGCCCCGCGGTGACGGTCGCCAGGCCGTGCACATTCGTCCACAGGGCGAGGGCGCGATCGGGGGCGTCCTCGCCCGCGCCGGGTAGCGCGGCCCGCACCAGCGCGACCACCTCGGCGTAGAGCGGGACGGTGGTGGCGCGCAGGTTCTGGCCGGATCCCGCGAGCAGGTCGTGCCGGAACATGAGGGTGAACATCTCCGGCCGCTCGGCGGCGAACCGGACGTAGGCGACCGCCATGTGCCGCAGGCGTTCCCGCGGCCCGCCGGGCGCGCCGGCGAACGCCGTGGCGAGGTCGGTGAAGCCGCGGTGGGCGATCGCGGCCAGCAGGGCCGCGTGGGTCGGGAACCAGCGCCGCGGCGCGCCGTGCGAGACCCCGGCGGCCCGGGCGATGGCGCGCAGCCCGAGCCCGCCCGCGCCGAGTTCCTCGAGCAGGTCGGCGCCGACCTCGACGAGGCGGTCGCGCAGCGGTTCGGACATGGGCTCAATTCTGCACAGCGCGCCCCGGCGGCCGACATCCGCCCGTGCGCCCGTAGACAGTGTCTACTAGCGTGTGCGTAGACACTGTCTACGAGGAGGATCCCATGTGGTACCGCCTGTTCAAGCACGTCCTGCTCGGCCCGCTGCTGCGCGTCCTCGGCCGACCCCGGGTGGAGGGGCTCCACCACATCCCCCAGGACGGCCCGGTCATCGTCGCGGCCAACCACCTGGCCTTCATCGACTCGCTCTACCTGGCGCTGGTCATCCCCCGGCCGATCAGCTTCCTCGCCAAGAACGAGTACTTCACCGGCACCGGGCCGCGCGGGCGGCTGCGGCGCTGGTTCTACACGGTCTCCGGCCAGGTCCCGGTCGACCGCACCGGCGGCGACGCGGCCGCGGCCGCCCTCGACGCGGCCACCCGCATCCTCGAGGCCGGGGGCGTCTGGGCCATCCACCCCGAGGGCACCCGCTCCCCCGACGGCCGCGTCTACCGGGGCCGCACCGGCGTGCTGCGCGTGGCCGTGGCCACCGGCGCGCCCGTGGTGCCCGCCGTGCTCTCCGGCACCGACCGGATGAACCCCCGCGGCGGGCGCCTGCTGCGCCCGGCGAAGGTCCACATCAGTTTCGGACCCCCTCGGCGGTACCCGGCCGGCTGCGGCCCGGCCCAGGTCAGAGGGGCAGTTGACGAGCTGATGCGGGAAATTGCGCACCGATCCGGTAGACCATATGTTGACCGCTACGCGGCGACGTTCCTCGTGGACGCGTCACCGACGCCGGGAGAGGGGATCTCGGCGGGTTAACACGGGCTCGGCGGAGCGGGATAGTGGGTGCAGGACCGTAATCGCTAGTTGGCAGGTTTCCGAAGGGGAGTCCGACTTGAGCAGGTTCACCGACGAAATGTTCTCCACCGCCCGGACCAGCCGCCGCGGGCTGGTCACGGGCGAGCCCGCCGCGCCCGTGCGGCAGACCTGGGGCGAGATCCACCAGATCGCCCGCCGGATGGCGGGCGGCCTCGCCGACGGCGGGATCGGGCACGGCGCCGCGGTGGGCGTCCTCGCCGGCATGCCGGTCGACATCGCCCCCGCCTGCCAGGCGGTCTGGATGCGGGGCGGCTCGGTGACCATGCTGCACCAGCCGACCCCGCGCACCGACCTCGCGGTCTGGGCCCGCGACACCGAGACCGTGCTGCACATGATCGAGGCGCGCGCGGTCATCCTCGGCGCCCCGTTCGAGGCCGCCGCGCCCATCCTCGCCGAGCGCGGCATCACGGTCCTGACCATCGACGACCTGCGCGACGGCGCCGACACCGATCCGCTGCCGACCACCGAGAGCGATATCGCGCTGCAGCAGCTGACCTCTGGGTCGACCGGCTCGCCCAAGGCGGTCCGGATCACCCACGGCAACTTCTACGTGAACGCCTACGCCATGTTCAACCGGGTGAAGTTCCAGACCGATCACGACGTGATGATCAGCTGGCTGCCGCTGTTCCACGACATGGGCATGGTCGGATTCCTCAGCGTCCCCATGCAATTCGGCGCCGAGGTGGTCTGCGTGACGCCGCTCGACTTCCTCGCCCGGCCGCTGCTGTGGGCCGAGCTGATCGACAAGTACAACGGAACCGTCACCGCCGCACCGAATTTCGCCTACTCGCTGCTGGCCCGTCGGTTGCGTCAGGCCGAACCGGGCTCGATCGACCTGTCCAGCGTGCGCTACATGTGGAACGGCGCCGAACCGGTCGACCCCGACACCATGGACGGCCTCGCCGAGGCGGGCAAGCCCTTCGGCCTGCACTCCTCCGCGCTGACCCCGGTGTACGGCATGGCCGAGACCACCCTGGCCGTGTCCATCCCCGACCCCGGGCACGGCCAGGTCCTCGACATCGTCGACGCCGACCTCCTCGAGGCGGTCGGCAAGGCGGTGCCGGTCGCCGACGAGGGCCATCACGGCACCCCGCGGCGGCTGCCCACCCTCGGCTACCTCGTCGACGACCTCGAGGGCCGGGTGGTCGACGCCGAACGGCAGCCGCTGCCGACCCGCACCGTCGGCGTGATCGAACTGCGCGGCCCCGCGGTCACCTCCGGCTACGTCACCGTCGACGGGTTCCGGCCCGCCCAGGACGCCGACGGCTGGCTCGACACCGGCGACCTCGGCTACTTCACCGACGAGGGCCTGATCGTCGTGTGCGGCCGCGTCAAGGACGTCATCATCATGGGCGGGCGCAACATCTACCCGACCGACATCGAACGCGCCGCCATGCGGGTCGCCGGGGTGCGCCCCGGCAACGCCGTCGCGGTCCGGCTGGACGCGGGCCAGAAACGGGAGAGCTTCGCGGTCGTCGTGGAGTCCAACGACTTCCAGGACCCCGAGCAGGTCAAGCGGATGGAACGCGAGATCGTGCACGCGGTGGTCACCGAGGTCGGCGCGCGGCCGCGCACCGTCGCGGTGCTCGGCCCCGGAGCCCTGCCGAAGACGTCCTCGGGCAAACTCCGCCGGGCCGCGAGCGCCTCCCTGGCACCCTCCGAGTAGCCCGGCCGGGCCAGGGCCTAGCACGCCCCCCGGCCGAACCCCACGGGACCGGTCCTCGACCGCACCACCACGGGGCCGACCTCGAGGAGGCGGCGGGGACTCGAGCGCACCGCCACACGCTCGCCCACGACCGCACCACCACCGGTCGGCCCCCAGGAGGCGGCCCCGACCCGAGCGCGCACCACAGGCGCGCCCCAATCGCACCACCACCAGGCCGACCCTCAGGAGGCGGCCGCGACTCGAGCGCTCACCACAGGCCAGCCCCGATCGCACCACCACGGGCCGACCTCGAAGAGGCGGCCGCGACTCGACCGCACCACCACAGGCCCGCCCCCAACCGCACCACCACGGGCCGACCTCGAGGAGGCCCCGCCGCGAAGCGGCGGTCGCGGCCGCCCCGACGAAAAGAACCCCGACCCAAGGGGCGAAGCCACGAGGATCGGGGTTCTTTTCGTCGGGGCCCGAAGGGCCGCGACCCGAGCGCGCCAGCGCTCCACCAACACAGCTCCTAATGCAGAGCGTTCTGCGCGGCCTCGAGGCCGACCCGCAGGACCAGTTCCACGGCGTCGGCGGCCTGCTCGACGATGACCGGGACCTCCTTGCGCTCCGGCGCGGCGAACGCCTTGAGCACGAAGTCGGCCGGGTCCTGCCTGCCGGGCGGGCGGCCGATCCCGATGCGGGTGCGGACGTAGTCCTTGGTGGTGAGTGCCTGCGAGACCGAACGCAGGCCGTTGTGGCCGCCCTCGCCGCCGCCCTGCTTGAGCTTGATCGCCCCGAACGGCAGGTCGAGTTCGTCGTGGACGACCACGATCTGGTCCGGCGGCACCGAGAAGAACTTCGCCAGCGCCGCGACCGGGCGGCCGGACAGGTTCATGTAGGTGCGCGGTTTGGCGATCAGGACCTGGCGGCCGTCCAGCCGGGCCTGGAGCAGGTCCGCGCCGGACTTCTTGTGCACAGCGAAACGGCCGCCGACGCGCTCGGCGAGCACATCGGCGACCAGGAATCCCACGTTGTGCCGGGTGCGCTCGTATTCGGGTCCGGGGTTACCCAGTCCGACGACGAGCGCGGGCCCGGCGGCAGCAGCGGTCAACTACTCGGCGGACTCGGCCTCGGCGGCCTCGGCCTCACCCTCGCCCTCGGTCGCCTCTTCGGCGGCCGACGGGGCGGCGATCACGTTGACGACCAGGGCCTCGGCGTCGCCGGCCAGGGTCACGCCCGACGGCAGCGCGAGGGCGCCGGCCAGGATCTGGGTGCCGGCCTCGACACCCTCGACGGAGACCTCGATGGTCTCGGGGATGTTCAGGGCCTCGGCCTCGACCGACAGGGTGGTGGCTTCCTGGGTGACCAGGGTGCCGGGGGCGGCGTCGCCGGTGACGGTGACGACGACGTCGGTGGTGACCTTCTCGCCGCGCTTGACGATCAGCAGGTCGGCGTGCTCGATGTAGCGGCGGATCGGGTGGACCACGACCGACTTGGTGAGCGCCAGCTGCTGCTTGCCGTCGATGACCAGGTTCAGCACCGCGTTGGTGCCGTGCTCGCGCAGGATGGCGGCGAAGGCCTGGGCGTTCAGGGCCAGGTGCTGCGGCTCGGCCTGGTGGCCGTACAGCACGGCGGGCACGTTGCCGTCGCGGCGGGTGCGGCGCGCCGCGCCCTTGCCGAACTCGGTGCGGACGGCGGCTTCGAGCAGGTTGACGTCGGACATGATGCGAATACGCTCCTACGGCTGTTCCGGGCTGGTCACTGGTTTCCCCTCAGGCGGCGCGCTCGCGCGGGGGCGGCACGCTCATAGCGGGGATCGGTCTACTCGTCGGGCGAAGAACGAACGAGGACGGCCGGAAGCCGCGCCGCGTCGATCACGGTGAGCGCGCTCCGTCCGCACTGAGCAGATGAGCGACTCACCCTCGCCGAGACAACCCGAACACTGTACCTCGAGCCGCGAGAACCGGAAAAACCCGACCCGGTAACCTGGGCAATCGACATCGCGTGCCCCCAGAGCCCGGCCACCCGGGTTTGCGGCCGCGGCCGCAGACCCCGCGCCGCCGACGGCGGCGCCGAAAGACACAGGAGTAGTCGTGACCGAGCCCGGTGATGCGCGCGAATCCGAGGCGACGGCGACCGCTCCGACCCCGCGCGGCCTGCCCGCGGAGGTCGCCCGGCGCCGGACATTCGCGGTGATCTCCCATCCCGACGCCGGTAAGTCGACGCTGACCGAGGCGCTGGCCCTGCACGCGCGGATGATCTCCGAGGCGGGCGCCATCCACGGCAAGGCCGGGCGCAAGTCCACCGTGTCGGACTGGATGGAGATGGAGAAGGCGCGCGGCATCTCGGTCAGTTCGACCGCGCTGCAGTTCAACTACCGGGCCGCGGGCTCGGACGTGGACAGCGTCATCAACCTGGTCGACACCCCCGGCCACTCCGACTTCTCCGAGGACACCTACCGCGTGCTCACCGCGGTCGACGCCGCGGTGATGCTCATCGACGCGGCCAAGGGCCTCGAGCCGCAGACCCTCAAGCTGTTCCAGGTGTGCCGTCACCGCGGCATCCCGGTGATCACCGTCATCAACAAGTGGGACCGTCCCGGCCAGGCGCCGCTGGAACTCCTCGACGAGATCAGCGAGCGGATCGGGCTGACGCCGACGCCGCTGTTCCTGCCGGTGGGCATCGCCGGCGACTTCCGCGGCCTGCTGCGGCGTGGACCGGAGGGCGTGGCCGAGGAGTACATCCATTTCACCCGGACCGCGGGTGGCGCGACGATCGCGCCCGAGGAGTCGCTGACGCCGGAGCAGGCCGAGGCCCGCGAGGGCGAGGCGTGGGTGACCGCGGCCGAGGAGAGCGAGCTGCTGTCGGCGACCGGCCAGGATCACGATCAGGAGCTGTTCCTGGCGGGCCAGACCTCGCCGGTCATCTACGCCTCGGCGATGCTGAACTTCGGGGTGCGCCAGCTGCTCGAGACGCTGGTCGCGCTGGCGCCCGCGCCGGGCGCGCGCGTCGACGTGGCGGGCAGGCCGCGCGAGACCGGCGACCCGTTCAGCGCGGTGGTGTTCAAGGTGCAGGCGGGCATGGACACCGCGCACCGGGACCGGCTGGCGTTCATGCGCATCGTGTCGGGGGAATTCGAGCGCGGCATGGTCGTCACGCACGCGCAGACCGGGCGTCCGTTCGCCACCAAATACGCGCTGACGGTGTTCGGTCGGGAGCGGTCCACCGTCGACACCGCCTATCCGGGCGACGTGGTCGGCCTGGTGAACGCGACCGCGCTGGCGCCGGGGCACACGCTGTTCGTGGATCGCAAGGTGGAATTCCCGCCGATCCCGAGCTTCGCGCCCGAACACTTCGCGACGCTGCGCGCGCAGAGCGCCGGAAAGTACAAGCAGTTCCGCAAGGCCATCGATCAGCTCGATTCCGAGGGCGTGGTGCAGGTGCTGCGCAACGACGCCCGCGGCGACGCCTCGCCGGTGCTCGCGGCGGTCGGCCCGATGCAGTTCGAAGTGGTGACCGCGCGCATGCAGGCCGAATTCAATGTGGAGACGCAGCTGGATTTCCTGCCGTACACCCTCGCGCGGCGGACCGATGCCGAATCGGCGCCGGAACTGGATCGGCAGCGCGGGGTCGAGGTGTTCACCCGGACCGACGGCGCGGTGCTCGCGCTGTTCAGCGACAAATGGCGACTGCAGTACATCGAGAAGGAACACCCGGACCTGACGCTGGAGCCGCTGGTCGCGACGGCCGATTGAGGGCGGTCGACCGACCCAGACACCGCGGCCGGCCGATCAGCGGGGGTCGGTCTCGATCCGTTCGATGTGGTTCTCGCGGGCGATGAGCCCCCACCGGCTCGACGTCAGTCGCAGGCTGGGCACGTCGCTGAGCGAGACGACCACCTCGTAGGTGCGCTCGTAGCCGGTGTGGGTGATGCGCCACTGCCCGTCCTCGCAGCGGCGGTAGCGGTCGCCGTAGTAGGCGGCGCCGCGCAGGAGCATGTTGTGTTCGGGGATGAGCACGGTGTCGGCCAGGTACCAGGTGCCGGTCGCGGTGTCGCCGTCGACGTCGATCTCGGGGTGGTCGCAGCGGTGCTCGGTGATGACGTGCGGGCCCAGGGTGTTGCGCAGGAAGGCCAGGAAGGCCTCACGGGACTCGAACTGCAGGTATTCGCTGTAGGTCGCGGTGGCCTCGGGGACCAGCGTGTCGGAGAACTCGTCCCAGGACTTGGTGTCGAGGGAGCGCAGGTAGCGGTATTTCAGGCGCTGGATCGCGGTGACGTCGTCCATGGGCGGGCGGGGCGGGGCGGCCTCGGCGGCGGGTTCGTCGGCCTGCTCCGATTCGGGGGGTGGGTGGCTCTCCACGGCCGCCGCGCCCGCGTCGTGGCCCGCCACCAACGGCGGCTCGTCGATCTCGGGCAGCACCGGCGGCGGGCCCTCCCGCCGCTCGGCCGCTTCCTCGGTTGTCACATCTGGATACCCGTGCCTGCGATCCATACTCTCCACAATCCCACCGGCAGACACCTGCGCGCGGGATCTGTGTCCGATCGCTATCACCGATGAGACCTTGCCGTGACCGATCGGGCGCGGCGCGCGTCTGTCTCAGCTACCGATGGTGAAGCAGATGCGGCAGAAGTCCTCGCCGAACTCCGAGAGCCGCAGGCTCTTCCGCACGATCTTGGGGGCGCGGCCCGCCTTCTTGAGCGCGTCCTCGACCACCGGCTGCACTTCGAGCACCATGTAGCGGCTCAGCACCACCGGGTCGTCGGAGGTGTAGGTGAGGCCGAGGCGGTTGAGGTTGATGAGGTAGGAGCGTGCCCGGTCCGGGTAGCGCACACCGGCCTGCTCGGGGACCGAGGTGAGGTCGCCCTGGACCAGCTCCGAACCGATGCCGAGCGGCCGGTTGGTGCGCACGTCCACCGACGGCTGCGGGCCGTTGAGCGCCATGAACCGCAGGATGCGCGCCTCGTCGGGGGCGATCTCGTCGAGGATGCGGTCGTAGGCCGGGTGCACATCCTCGGTGAAGTAGACGTCGGCGGAGCGGGCGAGCAGCGCGTCGCCGCGGCGGCGCAGGTCCTCGGTGCTGGCCGAGCGCAGGTACGGGCCGACGGTGACGGCCTGCTGGGTCGAGCCGTTGGGCGTCGGCACGTAGCTGACGATCTCGCGGACCGACCCCTCGGTGACGCCGAGGGCGCTGCGCGCGATCGACCGCAGCGCGTTGCCGGTGCGCTCGGCGATCTCGGCCGAGGACTCGCCGTCGAGCGCCGCCTGAGCCAGTTCCCTGGTGACCTCGTAGGTGGTGCCGACGGCCCATTGACCACCGCGGACCGCGGTCCCGGCGGCCAGCCCCGCCGCCCGGAAGACACCGCGGATCAGCCGCGCCTCGTTGCTGATCTGCCGCTGCTCCACATCCGAGCTGCGCTCGACGGCGCGGGTACCGGCACGAGCCAGGTCCTGTCCGGTCCTGTCGTCTGTCACGTCTACTCCGAAGGTCTCACAGGTGAACGGCCGCTCACAGAATTATTGCCCGGCCACCCTCCGCGCGCAGCACCGGCAACACGCCCCCCTGGCGCGCCCCGTTGTCGGTTGTCACGAAGATGTGGTGGTGGTCATTGTTCCGACTCGCTCAGTCGAAGTCGGCATCGCGGGCTGGTTCTGTGACTGATGTCTCAGACACTACCCTGTGTCCTGACCCACCACGAATGGACCTCGTTGCGCACCTCACAGTAGGGTCACCTCGCCGCGGGGGTGCTAATTTTGGTTTGCCGGTGAGGCGGCGGTCACCGGATATCGGCAGGAGGGTGTCGTGTTGGAGAGTGTGTTCGGAGTCCATCCGACGCTCTTGCTGGAGATTTTGACCATTCCGCTTTTCACAGGCGTGATCGGTTACATCACCAACTGGACCGGCATTCTGATGCTGTTCCAGCCGATCAAGTTCCACGGCGTGAAACTACCGGGCCTGCGCGCGCTGTTCCCCTTCCTGCCCAAGCGCATCCAGGTCCTGCCGCTGCTGTCCTACGACGGCCGCATCGGCTGGCAGGGCATCGTCCCCTCCCGCGCGGACAAGATGGCCTCCATCGCCGTGGACAAAGGGCTGGCCAAGCTCGGCAGCGTTTCCGATTTCTATCGCGAACTCGAGCCCGACAAACTGGCGGGCCATCTCGCCGAGGTCGCCGACGCCCAGATCCGCGACATCGTCGAGGTGATCCTCCGCCGCGAGCACCCCCAGCTCTGGTACAACCTGCCGACCCAGGTGCGGGAAATGGTGCACCAGCGGGTCCGCCAGCAACTGCCCGAGATCCTCCACGAACTCACCACCGAACTCGGCACCAATATCGATCAGCTGCTCGACGTCAAGCAGATGGTGATCCGCTATTTCCAGGCCCGCCCGCAGCTGCTCAACCAGCTGTTCCAGGTGCTCGGCGCCAAGGAACTGCGATTCATGCAGAATTTCGGCTTCTATTTCGGCGCCCCGTGCGGCCTGGTGCTCGTCGCCGCCCTCCACCTGACCGGCTGGTCGCCGCTGGTCGTGCTGCCGGTCGGCGGCATCATCATCGGCTGGGTGGTGAACTGGGTCGGCATCAACATGATCTTCGCGCCCGCGACGCCGAAGTGGTGGTGCCCGTGGCGGCAGGGGCTGCTGATCAAGCGCCAGCCCGAGATCACCGCCGGCTACGCCGAGCTGGTGTCGACCGAGGTGGTCACGGTCGCCAACATCGGCGACGAACTGCTCAACGGCCCCCGCTCCGACCGCACCCTGCAGATGCTCGAGGACACCCTCCGTCCGGCGGCCGACCGCGCCCTCGGCCCGGCGCGGCCCGCGGTGAAGTTCATGCTGGGCAGCCGCGAGTACGACTCGCTGCAGTCCACGCTGACCGCCGAGGCCATGAGCATCGCGCCGATGGCCTTCGCCGACCCGGACTTCAACCTCCAGCAGGGCAAACAGGTCAACGAGTACATCGCCCGGCAAATGTCCGCCCTGTCACCGCACGACTTCGTGGACATGCTGCGTTCGGCCATCAAACAGGACGAATGGTTGCTTTTCGTCCATGGCGGCGCGCTGGGCCTCCTCGCCGGATACGCTCACATCCTGGTCTTCGGAACAGGAGTGGCGACTACATGGATATAGACGATTCAACCCCGTCCACCGACCTGGTGCGGCGCACGGTGCCGCCGCCCGACCTCGCCACCGCGCGTCCCGGCTTCCCCCTCTCCCCCCTGCGCACCGTCGCGGCCGCCACCGGCGTGGCCCGGGTCGCGCTCACCGCCGCCTCCGGCATGACGCTGTGGACCCTCGACACCGCCCTCGGTGTCACCGTGACCGTGCTGCGCGGCAGCATCGCCGGGGCGCCGCCCGCCGACGTGCTGGCCGAGGCCGAGACCGAGGTCCGCGACCGGTTGCGCGTCGCGCTCGGCCTGCCGACCACCCGGGACGCCCCCGGCACGGACACCCCCACCCTGCGCGAACAGGGCGCCGAACTGCTGCGCCTGTCGGCGAGCACGCACGCCGCGACCTCCGACATCCACCCCGCCTACCCCGGCATCCTCACCGAACTGACGCCCGACGAGGCGCGCATCCTGCGCTTCCTGCACGTGGCGGGCCCGCAGCCCGCCATCGACGTGCGCACCGGTCGGCAGCGCGCCTTCGGGTCGGACCGGCTGCTGTCCGGCGTCACCATGATCGGCGAGCACGCCGGGCTGCGCTTCCCCAACCGGGTGCCGCAGTACCTGCCGAACCTGCGCAGGCTCGGCCTGATCGAGACCATCCGCGAACCGGTCGACAACCCGCACCGATACCAGCTCATCGAGGCACAGGAGCACGTGCGGACCGCGCTCAAACGCGCCGGCTTCGGCACCAAGGTGAGCTACCGCAGCATCGTGCTGACCGAGTTCGGCACGGACTTCGTCGGCGCCTGCCTCCCGGTCGTCGTCGACAACACCGGCCGGGAGAGCGTGTAGCGCCGGCGGATGCGGTGACGCGGCGCCACCGCATCCGGGCGCTCAGGCGTCCTCGGCGAGTTCCATCCAGCGTTCCTCGGCCGCTTCCTTCTCCGCGGTGACCTGCTTGAGCTCGGCGCCGAGGGTGACCAGCTTCTCCGGGTCCGTCGCGGCATCGGCCAGGGCGGCGTGGAGCTTGTCCTCGCGTTCGGTGAGCTTGTCGATCGCGCGTTCCAGGCGGGTCAGTTCCTTGCGGGCGGCCCGGTAGGCGGCCGAATCGGTGGCGGCGGCGGCCGGTTTCGCGGCGGGCTTGGCCTGGGCGGCGGCGCTCAGGCCCGCGCGCTTGGTCAGGTACTGGTCGATGCCGCCGGGCAGGTTGGTGAGCTTGCCGTCGCCGAACAGCGCCCAGGTGGAGTCACAGATGCGTTCGACCAGGTAGCGGTCGTGGCTGATGACGACGAGGGTGCCCGCCCAGTTGTCGAGCAGGTCCTCGAGCTGCTGCAGGGTGTCGATGTCGAGATCGTTGGTCGGCTCGTCGAGCAGCAGGACGTTGGGCTCGGCCATCAGGATGCGGGTCAGCTGGAGCCTGCGGCGTTCACCGCCGGACAGGTCCCCGACCGGGGTGCGCTGGCGGGCAGGGGTGAAGCCCAGCCGCTCGGCGAGCTGGCCGGCCGAGATCTCCTTGTCGCCGAGCGTGATGCGCTGTGCCACCTGCTGTACGGCTTCCAGCACGCGCAGGTCGGTGGGCAGGTCGTCGAGTTCCTGACGCAGCCAGCCGATCTGGACGGTCTGGCCCTGGACGCGCTTGCCCGCGGCCAGGTCGGCGTCGCCCGAGAGGGCGCGCAGCAGCGTGGTCTTGCCCGAACCGTTGACACCGACCAGGCCGACGCGTTCGCCGGGCGCCAGCCGCCAGGTGAGGTCGGAGACCAGGGTGCGGCCGTCGGGCGTGGTCAGGGTGACGTCCTCGAGTTCGACGACGACCCGGCCGAGCCGCTTGCGGGCGAAGGCGGCCAGCGACACGCTGTCGCGCGGCGGCGGCACGTCGGCGATGAGCGCCTCGGCGGCCTCCACCCGGTAGCGCGGCTTGGAGGTGCGGGCCTTGGCGCCGCGCCGCAGCCAGGCCAGCTCCTTGCGCGCCAGGTTCTGGCGGCGGGCCTCGGTGGCGTCGGCCTGGCGGGCGCGTTCGGCGCGGGCGAAGATCCAGTCGCCGTAGCCGCCCTCGTAGGTCTCGACCCTGCCGCCGACGACCTCCCAGGTGCGGGTGGCGACGGTGTCGAGGAACCAGCGGTCGTGGGTGACCACGACCAGCGCGCTGCGCCGCTGGAGCAGGTGCTCGGCGAGCCACTGCACGCCCTCGACGTCGAGGTGGTTGGTCGGCTCGTCCAGCACGAGCAGGTCGAGTTCGCGCACGAGCGCGGCGGCCAGCGCGACCCGGCGGCGCTCGCCGCCGGACAGGTTCGCCACCCGCGCGTCGAAACCGAGGTTCGCGATGCCGATGCCGTCGAGGATGGAGCGGATGCGCGGGTCGGCGGCCCACACGTGCTCGGCGACGTCGGTGGTGGCGTGGTCGTCGGCCAGGCCGGCCAGCACCGCGGCGCCGACCGTGGCGTCCTCGGGCAGCGACCCGCGCTGGGTGACCACGGCCATCCGCAGCCCGCCCAGCCGGCTGACCCGTCCCGCGTCGGGCTCCTCCAGCCCGGTGAGCACCTCGAGCAGCGTGGTCTTGCCGCCGCCGTTGAGACCGACGACGCCGATCCGTTCGCCGGCGTGCACGCCCAGGGACACACTGTCCAGCAGGGGTTTCACGCCGAAACTCTTGGAGACCTGTTCGAGGTTGATCAGGTTCGACATCGGGGTAGCTCGCCCGCCTTCCAGCAGTGACTCTTCGGCCGTTCGAGCCTACTCATCGCCGCGGGACCGCCCTCGGGCGGTGCGTTCAGCGCTTGGGCTGCGGCTCGCCGAGTACCCGCGCGCCGGGCACGGGGCCGCTGGCGGTGCGCACGCTGCGGCACACGCCCGCTCCCGCGAGTTCGGCGGCGACGGCGACGGCGGCGTCCTCGGACTCGCAGAGGAACGCGCAGGTCGGGCCCGACCCGGACACCAGCCCGGCCAGCGCGCCCGCGCCGACCCCGGCCCGCAGCGTGCGCCGCAGTTCGGGTTTCAGGGAGAGGGCCGCGGCCTGCAGGTCGTTGCCGAGCAGGGGCGCGAGGGTTTTCGGGTCGCCGCCGGCGAGCGCCTGCATGAGCGCCTGCGGATCGCCGACGCGGGGCGGGTCGCCCTCCGCCCGCAGCCGATCCAGCTCGCCGAACACCGCGGGGGTGGACAGGCCGCCGTTGGCGAGGGCGAGCACCCAGTGGAAGGTGTTGCGCGACAGGACCGGCAGCAGCCGCTCGCCGCGGCCGGTGCCGAGGGCGGTGCCGCCGTGCAGGGCGAAGGGGACGTCGGAGCCCAGTTCGGCGGCGACGGCGGCCAGTTCGTCGCGGCTCAGGCCGAGGTCCCAGAGCTCGTTGAGGCCGACCAGCGCGGCGGCGCCGTCGGCGCTGCCGCCCGCCATGCCGCCCGCGACCGGAATACCCTTGGTGATGGCGATCTCCACGAGCGGCGCGCGGCCCGCCAGATGCGCCAGGCGCACCGCGGCCTTCCACACCAGGTTCGTGCGGTCGGTGGGCACCTCGGCGGCGCCCTCGCCGGTGACCCGGACCGCGAGCGAGGCCGCGGGCGCGAGCTGGAGGTCGTCCCCGAGGGAGAGGGCCTGGAACACCGTGGTGAGGTCGTGATAGCCGTCCGGGCGCAGATCACCGACACCCAGATGCAGGTTCACCTTGGACGGAGCGCGCACGACCACCGGGCTCGGCACAACAGACAGCACGGTGGCAAAGCCTAACCGGTGCGCACGACAATCGGCGGCCGAGGCGCTTGCGCAAAGTACCCGTGGGGGGTATGTTCGATCCCAGCGGGGATACCCCCGGACCGTATGAATGAGAAGGAGCGGGCCATGGCCACCACCACCTACACCGTCACCGGGATGACCTGCGGCCACTGCGTCGGCTCGGTCAAGCAGGAGATCGGCAAGATCGACGGCGTCACCAGCGTGGACGTCGACCTGGCCAGCGGCCGGGTCACCGTCGACAGCACCGGCGAGCTGGCCGACTCCGCCGTCGCGGCCGCCGTGGACGAAGCCGGGTACGCGCTCGGTTGATGGAGCGCTGGCGCGCTCGAGTCGCCCGGTTGATGGAGCGCTGGCGCGCTCGAGTCGCGGCCCTTGGTGCCCCGACGAACAGAGTCCCGATCCTCGCGGCTGCGCCGCATGGGGTCGGGACTCTGTTCGTCGGGGCGGCCGCGACCGCCGCTGCGCGGCGGGGCCTCCTCGGGGTCGGCCCGTGGTGGTCGGGTTTGCCGCCGTGACTCATACACCGACCAGTCGGCTCACGACGGTGCCGGCCGTGGCCCTGGTGCCGGCCGTGACCCTCACGCCTGGGCGGCCAGCCGCACGTAGGCGGCCGTGTCCAGGGTTTCGCCGCGGGCCGTGGGGTCGATGCCCGCGGCGACGAGGCGGCGTTCGGCCTCGGCGGGGGAACCGGCCCAGCCGGACAGGGCGGCGCGCAGGGTCTTGCGACGCTGGGCGAACGCGGCGTCGACCACCTCGAAGACGCGCTTGCGGTGCTCGGCGTCGGTCGGCCAGGGCGGCTCGGCGTAGCGGTCGATGCGGACCAGGCCGGACTCGACGCGGGGCACCGGCCAGAACACCTGGGTGCCCACGT
This sequence comes from Nocardia thailandica NBRC 100428, assembly GCF_000308795.1. Lineage (GTDB taxonomy): Bacteria > Actinomycetota > Actinomycetes > Mycobacteriales > Mycobacteriaceae > Nocardia > Nocardia thailandica. The sequence continues at coordinate 77,066 of NZ_BAGK01000205.1, forward strand.
GCCCGGCGCGGCGGACCCGGCCGAAGAACCCGGCCTTCACACTCGGCACGCCGTAGACCCGGCTGCCCGGTTCGGCGGCGAGGCGGTCGGCGACCTCGGCCTGCACCATCACCAGCGACACCGCGATGCTCGGCAGTTCGGCCAGCAGGTGCAGCAGCACCGGAACCGCCACGTTGTAGGGCAGATTCGCGACCAGCGCGGTCGGCTCGGCCGGGATCCGGTCCGCGCCGACCCGCATGGCGTCGGCCTCCACCACGGTCAGGCGCCCGGCGAGGCCGGGCGCCCGGTCGGCGACGGTGCCGGGCAGCGCGGCGGCCAGCACCGGGTCGATCTCGACGGCGACCACGCGCTCGACCACGTCGAGCAGCGCGAGGGTCAGGGAGCCGAGGCCGGGACCGACCTCCACGACGGTGTCGCCGGACCCGACCCCGGCCGCGGTGACGATGCGGCGCACCGTGTTCGCGTCGTGCACGAAGTTCTGGCCGAGCTGTTTGGTCGGCCGCACGCCGAACCGCTCGGCCAGCGTCCGCACCTCGGCGGGACCGAGCAGCGCGGCCTCGCCGCGGAAGGGGGAATCAGGTTCGGGCACCGGATGAACCTACCAACCCGCCGGTGCGGGTCAGCGGCGCGGCGGGACGGCGTTGCGTTCGGCGACGAAGCCGTGGAGCGCCTCGCGCATGCGCTGGTCCAGCGCGCCGTGCTTGCCGGTGCCCGGCACGACCCGCACGTCGGTGCCGGCCGCGGCCAGCTGGACCGCGAGCGCGCCGTGCAGCGGGGAGGGTACGACGGAGTCGGTGGCGTTGAGCAGCAACAGGACGGGCGCGTCGTAGCCGCCGCTCGGCAGGGCCATGTAGTCGCGGATCGCGGCGGGCAGCGGGCCGTCGGCCAGCGGGCGGGCGAGGATGTCGCCGAGGGTGCGGTCGCCCGCGTCGCGGATGATCGCGTCCAGGCACCGGCCCGTCGCGCCGTCGACGAGGGCCCGGCCCTCGGGGGTCAGGTAGGTGTCGACCTGGGCGTCGGGGCGCGCGGCGCGCAGCCCGGCCAGGATGCTGACGACGAAGCCGGTGGTCGGGCCGGTGAGGCCCGGCAGGGACGGGGTGCCCGGCCCGGCGATGGGCAGCAGCTTCTCCAGGTCGGAGGCGGGGTCGATGGCCACGGTGCCGCGGAAGTCCAGGTCGGGCGCGGCGGCGGCCTGCGCGTGCGCGGTGCTCAGCGCGGCGTGCCCGCCCTGCGAGACACCGACCACGGTCCACGTGCGCGACAGCTCCGGGTGCGCGGCGCGGGCGGCCCGCACGAGGTCGATCGTGGCGCCGGCCTCGGTGGCGACCTCCAGGTAGGGGTGCGGTCCGGTGTCGAAACGGCCGAGGCCGAGGTAGTCCGGGGCGACCACCGCGTAGCCGCGATCGACCAGGCTGCCGATCAGCGCGTCCTCGCTGCCGCGGCTCGCGGCGAAGGGGGCGCTGTCGGGCTCGGACTGGCCGCCGCAGCCGGGGCCGAGGCCGGAGGTGCCGTGGTCGTAGGCGATGACCGGCCAGCCGTTCGCGGGCGCCTCGCCCTCGGGCAGGAAGACCGCGCCGCTGGCCGGACGGGCGACGCCGGCGGAATCGCTGGTCCAGTAGTCGATCACCGCGCCGCGATCCTGGCCGTGCCAGCCGGCCGGACGCGGCTCGACCACGATCACCGCGCCGGGCGATTCGGCGGCGGCGGGCGCGGCGGTCAGCGGGAACAGCGCCGCGACGGCGGCGGCGAGGGTGACGGCGGCCCGTCCGGACAGCGACATCGGGGGTCCTTTCGACCGGCGAATCTCCTGGACGATCGTACAGTTACCCGCCGGTATCGCGCGTCAGAACCGGCGCGCGAGGAAGTCGTCGACGGCCGCCCACATGGCCGGATCCATCGCACAGTGCCTGCCCGTGCCGACCACCGTCGCGAAGTCGACGCCGCCCGCGACGAATTGCGCGGCGAGCGCGGCATGCAGGGGCGACGGCACGGTGACATCGGCGGCGTTGGCCAGCAGCAGGATCGGCGCGTCGTAGCCCGCGGTCGGCACCCGCATGTAGCGATCCAGCACGGACCGGATCGGCTCGGTGGACAGCGGGCGCGCGAGCAGATCGGGGAACCCGAGCCCGGTGACCGCCTCGATCATGCCGTCCAGGCACAGCTCGCCGATGGTGTCGAGGACCGCGCGCCCGCGCGAGGTCAGGTAGCTGTCGACCTCGGCCTCCGGGTGCGCCGCGCGCAGGCCCGCCAGGATGCCCGCGGCGAAGCTCATGATGTCGCTGTTGCCGTCGAAGACCGACGGGACCGGGCCGAGCAGCGTGGCGACCTTCTCCACATCGGATTCGGGATCGAGCGCGATGGTCCCCCGGAAGTCGAGCTCCGGCGCGTAGGTCGCCTGCCGGTGCCCCGTGCCGAGCGCCGCCTGCCCGCCCTGCGACATCCCGGCCGCCGCCCAGGTCGCCGACAGGTCCGGGCGCCGCGAGCGCACCGCGCGCAGCAGGTCGATGGTGGCGGTGGCCTCGGTGTCGATGCCGAGGTAGGGGTGCGTGCCGGTGTCGAACCGGCCGAGGCCGAGGTAGTCCGGCGCCACGACGGCGAAACCCCGGTCGAGCAGGTGCCGCACGAAAACGTCCTGGGCGTCCTGGGATTCGCGGTACGGCGCGCCGGCCGGATCGGACTGCCCACCGCATCCCGGCCCGAGGCCGGTGGTGCCGTGGTCGTACGCGATGACGGGCCAGCCGCCCGCGGGCGGCTCCCCCGGCGGCACGTAGAACGCCCCGCTGGCGGGAGCCGATCCGCCCCGGCCGTCGGCGGTCCAGTAGTCGACCACGTAGCCGCCCGACACCCCGTGGAACCCGTCGGGCCGCGGTTCCAGCCCGATCAGCTCCCCCGGCGCGGCGGCCCGCGCCGCCGGCGACCCGAGCAGGACCCCACCGGCGAGCACCACCGCCGCCATCGACCACACCAGTACCGCCCGCACAACCGCACCTGCCCGTCTCCGACGACGAAGCCGGGCGGGCCGACGCGACGCCCGGCGCGAATCCGGGAGCACGCTACCCCCGGCGCGCGGGCCACGACGGGCACCACGCCGGGAGGGCGGCGACGGAAGACGGGTCGATGCGGTCAGCCGGGCCGGGTCGCGCGGTCAGGCCCGCCCGGCGAGCGGATCGTCGCTATTCCTTCGGCTCCACGTACCGCGGGAAGACCGGCTCCGGCGCGGGCAGCGCGATGCCGGGCACCAGCGGGGTGGCGATGTCGGCGAACGTGCGGCCCTCCTGGCCGAGCAGGTCGAGGATCTTGGCGGCGGCGCCGGGCATGACCGGCTGGACCAGGATGGCCACGATCCGGCAGACCTCGAGGGTGACGTAGAGGACGGTCGCCATGCGCGCCAGGTCCTCGGGCGTGCCGGACTTGCGCAGCGCCCAGGGGGCGTTGGCCGAGAAGTACCGGTTGGTCTCGCCGAGGGTCAGCCAGATCGCCTCCAGCGCGAGGTGCATCTGCTGGGCGTCGAACTCGGCCCGGCAGCGCTCGAGCAGGCCGCCCGCGCGGTCGAGCAGCGCGCGGTCGTCCTCGGTGAACTCGCCGGGCGTCGGCGCGACGGCGTCGCAGTTCTTGTTGACCATGGTCAGGCTGCGCTGCACCAGGTTGCCGAACTCGTTGGCCAGGTCGGCGTTGATCCGGCCGACGATGGCCTCGTGGCTGTAGCTGCCGTCCTGGCCGTAGGAGATCTCGCGCAGCAGGAAGAAGCGCACCTGGTCGAGGCCGTAGGTCTGCACCAGTTCCAGCGGGTCGACCACGTTGCCGACCGACTTGGACATCTTCTCGCCCTTGTTGAACAGGAAGCCGTGCACGAAGACCCGCTCGGGCAGCTCGATGCCGGCCGACATCAGGAAGGCGGGCCAGTACACGGTGTGGAACCGCGTGATGTCCTTGCCGATGATGTGCAGGTCGGCGGGCCAGTACTTCCGGAACGCCTCGCCCTCGGTGTTCGGGTAGCCGACACCGGTGAGGTAGTTGGTGAGCGCGTCGACCCACACGTACATCACGTGATCGGGGTGCCCGGGTACGGGGATGCCCCAGTCGAAGGTGGTGCGCGAGATCGACAGGTCCTTGAGCCCGGCCTTGACGTAGCTGACGATCTCGTTGCGCCGGGTCGCGGGCGCGATGAACTCCGGATGTTCCTCGTACAAGGCGAGCAGCCGGTCCTGGTACTCCGAGAGCTTGAAGAAGTAGTTGGACTCCTCGGTCCAGGTGACCGGGGTGTTGGTCTCGGTGGACACGCGGCTGCCGTCGTCGAGGAGGGTGGTCTCCTCCTCGGTGTAGAAGGCCTCGTCGCGCACGGAGTACCAGCCGGCGTAGTTGCCCAGGTAGATGTCGCCCGCGGCCGACATCCGCTCCCACAGCGCGACGCAGGCCTCGTGGTGGTCGGCGTCGGTGGTGCGGATGAAGCGGTCGTAGGAGATGTCGAGGGCCTTGTCGAGTGCCTCGAACACGTCGGAGTTGCGCGCGGCCAGTTCCTGGACCGGGATGCCCTCGGTCGCCGCCGTCTGCTGCATCTTCTGGCCGTGTTCGTCGGTGCCGGTCATGAAGAACACGTCGAAGCCGTCCAGGCGCTTGAAGCGGGCCAGGGCGTCGGCCGAGATGTACTCGTACGCGTGCCCGATGTGCGGGGCACCGTTCGGGTACGCGATGGCAGTGGTGAGGTAGAAGGCGGGCACGTCGCTACTGTAATGGCCGTGCCTGTGCAGCCTCGAACGAAGATGCCCGTGACGACCTCGGGAGCGCGGCGATGAGCGCGAAGCGGGAGGCGCCGCCGCTGCCGCCCCTGTTGTCCCCGCTGGTGGACGCGCACACCCATCTCGACGCGTGCGGCGCGACCGACGCCGAGTCGACGAAGGTGATCGTGGACCGGGCCGCCTCGGTCGGTGTCGGACAGATCGTCACGGTGGCCGACGACCTGGCCGCCGCGCAGTGGGCGGTGCGGGCGGCGCACTGGGATTCGCGCGTCTACGCGGCGGTCGCCCTGCACCCGACCCGGGCCGACGCCCTCGACGAGCACGCGAAGGCGGAATTGACCCGGCTGGCGGCCGACCCGCGCGTCGTGGCGATCGGGGAAACGGGTCTGGATTACTACTGGCCGGGCAAACTCGAGGGCTGCGCCGACATCGAAACCCAGATCGAGGGTTTCCGCTGGCACATCGAACTGGCCAAGCAGACGCGCAAACCCCTGATGATCCACAACCGCGAGGCCGATCACGATCTGCTGACCGTGCTGCTGGACGAAGGCGCCCCGGAAACCGTTGTGTTCCATTGTTTCTCGTCGGACGCGAATATGGCGCTCAGCTGCGTGGCGGAGGGGTACGTGCTCAGCTTCTCCGGCACGGTCTCGTTCCGCAACGCCCACGAGCTGCGCGAGGCGGCGAAACTGGTCCCCGACGAGGCGATTCTCGTGGAGACCGACGCCCCGTACCTGACCCCGCATCCGTACCGGGGCGCGCCGAACGAGTCCTATTGCCTGCCCTATACCGTGCGCGCGCTGGCCGAACTCCGGGAACAGGATCCGGCGGACCTGGCGAAGATCACCGCCGCGAATGCCCGGCGGGTCTACGGAATTTGATCATCCGTCCGGCATTTCCTCCGGCAAGGGGGCTGGACAGCGCGTTGTGAGAGAGATCACTCGATTACCCGCCGCCGTAACCATCCAGGCCCGTCGTGATCGAATCGTGATCTGCGATCCCGCTGTTCGGGCGCCCGGCGGTTGTCGAGCGTCGTCCGACTCGTTATCGTTCTGTAACCATGTCGGCTTTCGCGCGGATCAACTCGGCTCGCTCGCCACTGCTGTATCTCGCGGTGGCCGGAGTGCTGCTGACGCTCATCGTCGGTGCGGCCACCGCGATCGGCACCCACAAGACCGTGGCGCTGGTCGTCGACGGCGAGCGCACCGAGGTCACCACCTTCGCCGGTGACGTGAAGTCGATCCTCGCCGACGCAGGGTTCGAGCTGTCCGGCCACGACAAGGTGGTGCCCCCGGCGGGCGCGACGGTCGGCGACGGGGCCGTCATCACCCTCAACCGCGGCCGCGAGATCACCGTCTCGGTCGACGGCGCCACCCGCACCGTGTGGACCACCGGCCTGACCGCGGGCGAAGCCCTCGAGCAGATGCAGATCCCCGCCGACACCCACGTGCTGCCGACCCGCACCGAGAAGCTGCCGCTCACCGGCGCCGCCCTCGCCGTGGTCAGCCCGCACACGATCACGCTGTCCGACGGCGGCGCCGCACCGGTCGACCTCCGCCTCGCGGCCCCGACCATCGGCGAGTTCCTGGCGGCGGCCGGGGTCCCGCTGCTCGAGCAGGACGTCGCCGTCCCCGCCGCGAACACGCCGGTCACCGACGGCCTGCGCGTGGAGGTCACCCGCAAGCGGATCGAGAAGCGCACCGAGACCCTGCCGCTCGACCCGGCCGAGAACGTCATCGAGGACCCCTCGCTCAACATGAGCCGCACCATCGTGGAGAGCCCCGGCGTCCCGGGCGTGCACGACGTCACCTTCGACGTCCTGATGGTCAACGGCGCCGAGCAGAGCCGGACGCCGGTCGCCTCGGTGGTGAAGGTCCCGGCCGAGCCGAAGACCGTGCGCAAGGGCGCCAAGCCGGGCACCGAGGTGCCGCCGGTCCGCGACGGCGCGATCTGGGACGCGCTGGCCCGCTGCGAGTCCACCGGCAACTGGTCCATCAACACCGGCAACGGCTACTACGGCGGCATCCAGTTCGACCAGAGCACCTGGGAACGCCAGGGCGGGCTCAAGTACGCGCCCCGCGCCGACCTGGCCACCCGCGAGGAGCAGATCGCCATCGCCGAGGTCACCCGCGCCCGGCAGGGCTGGGGCGCCTGGCCCGCCTGCACCGGCCGGCTCGGGCTGTAGGACTCAGACGGACCGGGCGGCCAGCACCGCGTCGTAGAGCTCGCGGCGCGAGACGCCCCTGGCCGCGGCGACCTCCCCGCACGCGTCCTTGAGCCGCAGTCCGCTCGCGACCAGGGTCTCCACCTCGCCGACCAGTTCCGCGGGATCGGCCGACGCCGGGTGGGCGCCCGCGAGCACCACCGTGATCTCGCCGCGCGCGTGCTCTACCGCCCACTCCGCGAGCTCGCCGAGCGTGCCGCGCACGATCTCCTCGTAGGTCTTGGTCAGTTCCCGGCAGACGGCCGCGCGCCGGCCGGGCCCCAGCACCGCGACCGCGTCGGCCAGGCAGTCGGCCAGCCGGTGCGGCGCCTCGAAGAAGACGCAGGCGCGCGGCTCGGCGGCCAGGGTGCGCAGCCACTCCCGGCGCTGGCCGCCCTTGCGCGGGGCGAAACCGTCGAAGCAGAACCGCTCCACCGGCAGGCCCGACAGCGCCAGCGCCGTGGTCACCGCCGAGGGGCCGGGCAGGCAGGTGACCGCCAGGTCGCGTTCGACGGCCGCCGCGACGAGCCGGTAACCGGGGTCGCTGACCGAGGGCATGCCCGCGTCGGTCACCAGCAGCACCGTCTGCCCGGCCGCGATGTCGTCGAGCAGCTGCGGGATCCGGGCGGTCTCCACGTGGTCGTAGAAACTCACCACCCGGCCGGTGATCTCCACCCCGAGCGCCTTCGCCAGCGACCGCGTGCGGCGCGTGTCCTCGGCGGCGACCACGTCGGCGGTGCCGAGCGCGTCGCGCAGCCGCTGCGAGGCGTCGCCGATGTCGCCCATCGGCGTCGCCGCCAGCACGAGCCTGCCTGCTGCCACCGTGTTCTCCTTCGCGCCGGGATCCGCCGCCACCCTATCCGCCGCGCCGCGCGAGCTGCGCAATCGCCCGAACGGTCTTGCCGCTGTGCGGCCGGGGTCGGGCGACCGCATACGATCGTGGCCGTGACCCAGGTGACCGACCCGCGCGCGCTGCCCCCGGCGCGGGCCGTCCCCGCGTGGACGAGCCCCGCCCCGCTGCGTCCCGCGCCCGATTTCGGCCCCCTCGACACCGCGCGCGGCTGGGCGGTCACCGGAGTCCTCACGCTCGTCGCCGCGCTGACCCGGTTCTTCAACCTCAACTCCCCCACCGACGCGCGCACCCCGGTGTTCGACGAGAAGCACTACGCGCCGCAGGCGTGGCAGATGCTGACCGGCGGCGGTGTCGAGGACAACCCCGCCTACGGGCTGGTGGTGCACCCCCCGGTCGGCAAACAGTTCATCGCCCTCAGCGAGGCGGTGTTCGGCTACAACGCCTGGGGCTGGCGGGTTTCCGCGGCCCTGGCGGGCACGGTGCTGGTCCTGTTGGTGATCCGGATCGTGCGCCGGATGTCCCGCTCGACGCTCATCGGCGCGTTCGCCGGGATCCTGCTCATCGTCGACGGGCTCACCTTCGTCTCCTCGCGCATCGGCATGCTCGACATCTTCATGGCGCTGCTGGTGACCGCGGCCTTCGGCTGTCTCCTCGTCGACCGCGACGAGATACGGCAGCGCATGGCCACCGCCGACCTGGCCGGGCGCACGGGGCTGTCCCCCTGGGGACCCAGGCTCGGCGTGCGCTGGTGGCGGTTCGGCGCGGGCGTGCTGCTCGGGCTGGCCTGCGGCACCAAGTGGTCGGGCGTGTACTTCATCATGTTCTTCGGGCTGATGTGCGTGGCCTTCGATGTCGCCGCCCGCCGCGCGTACGGGGTGCGCAGGCCCTGGGCCGGCACGCTGCTGCGCGACGTCGGCCCCGCGCTCTACGCGCTCGTCGTCATCCCGCTGCTGGTGTACCTGGGGACCTACGCGGCGTGGTTCGCCAGCGAGGACGGGGTCTACCGGCACGCCGTCGGCAATCAGGTCGGCACCGGCGGCCCGTTCTCCTTCGTGCCCGAGGGGCTGCGCGCGCTGTGGTACTACCACGGCGAGACGCTGCAGTTCCACGCCGGATTGACCAATTCGGCGGGCAACCACCACCCGTGGGAATCCAAGCCGTGGACCTGGCCGATGGGCCTGCGCCCGATGCTCTACTACTACGCCGACAGCGGCACCGGCTGCGGGGAGGGGCCGTGCGTCCGCGCGGTCATGGCCATCGGCACGCCGGCGCTGTGGTGGGTGGCGCTGCCGGTGCTCGGCTGGGCGATCTGGCGCACGGTGACCCGCCGCGACTGGCGCTACGCGGCCGTGCTCGTCGGCTACGGCGCGGGCCTGCTGCCCTGGTTCCTGACCCTGGACCGCCAGATGTACTACTTCTACGCGGTCGTGCTGGCGCCGTTCCTGGTGATGGCGGTGGCGCTGGTGCTGGGCGACATCCTCGGCACCGCACGGCCCGCGGGTATCCCGCGCACCCCCAACGGCATGTATCTGCCCGCGCCGGTCAACGAGCGCTACGCCCTCGGGCTGCTGGTCGTGAGCATCTATCTGGGCCTGGTGGTCGCCAATTTCATCTGGCTGTGGCCGATCCTCACCGGCAACCCGATCACCCCGGCCAGCTGGCAGGACCACCTGTGGCTACCCAGCTGGCGGTGACGCCTCCAGCGCGTCCCTGATGTAGCTCAGGGCGGCCTCGTCGTCGAGCCCGAGCCTGCGCACCGCCTCGACGTAGCCGTGTGCCGCGCGGCCCGCCGCGTCGCGGGTGGGGTCGCCGGAGGCCGCGATGAACGAGCCCTGCCTGCCCCGCGTCTCGAGCACCCCGTCGGACTCGAGTTCCCGGTACGCGCGCGCCACCGTGTTCGGCGCCAGCCCCAGCTCGGCGGCCAGCGCGCGCACCGTCGGGATCTTGGTGCCCGCGGTCAGCGTCCCCTCGCGGACCTGCCGCAGCACCGAGGCGCGCAGCTGCTCGTAGGGCGGGACGGGCGAATCGGCCGACACCTCGATCTCGAACATGCTTCCTCACAGTCCGTCTCGCGACAGCGGGCACGACATGCAGCGGGGGCCACCGCGGCCGGAGCCCAGTTCGGACCCCGAGATGGTCAGCACCTCCACCCCCGCGTCGGCCAGCCGGGAATTGGTCATCTCGTTGCGTTCGTAGGCCACCACGACCCCCGGCGCCAGCGCCAGGGTGTTGTTGCCGTCGTCCCACTGCTCGCGTTCGGCGGTCACGCCGTCGCGGCCGGTGTCGATCACGCGCAGCGCGTCGATGCCCATGGCCCGCGCGGCCGCGGGCAGGAACGGTTCGGGGCCGCTGAGCGAGATCCGCTCGGCGCCGTCCCGCCCCCCGAAGCCGTCCTCGCGGCGGATGGTGAAGGCGCGCAGCGTGTCCCGCACGCCGGGATACATCACGACCGCGTCCACGTCGACCATGGTGCACACGGTGTCCAGGTGCATGGTCGCCCGGTTCTGCGCGATCGGGACCACCAGCACCGTGTGGGCGAGGTCGTCGTCGAAGAGGCTGCGCGCCAGGGCTTCCGCGCCCGCTGGCGTCGTCCGCTCCCCCACGCCGACCGCGACGACGCCCGGGGCGAGCAGCAGCACGTCGCCGCCCTCGATGGGGGCGGTGTGGGATTCGTAGGCGCGGCGCACGCCGAGGAAGCGCGGATGGAAGGCGTAGACCAGGTCGGTCAGCGAGGTCTCGCGGACCCGGGCAGGCAGGGCGAGCGAGGTGATGGCGACCTTGGGGCCGACCCAGAACGACGAGTCCCTGGTGAACAGCAGGTTCGGCAACGGGTCGATGACGAAGTCCGCGCCGTGGTGCATCCGGCGCACCAGCGAGGTCGCGTCGGGACCGAACGGCAGTTCGTCGAAAGTCATACCGGCCATGAGGATGTCGGCGAGTTCACGGGCCTCGACGCCGCGCAGCGCGGCGGCCAGCTGTTCGGCGAGGCGGTGGCCGAGCCTGCGCGCGTCGACCGCGGCCGAGATGCCCTGGATGCGCGCGGCGCCGCTGACCGACAAAGTCTCGGCGAGCAGGTCGGCCAGCAGCAGCACCTCGACGCCGCGGTCGCGCAACAATGCCGCGAATGCGTCGTGTTCGGCCTGGGCACGCTCCACCCACGGGATACCGTCGAAGAGGAGCTGGTCGTTGTTGCTCGGGGTGAGTCTGCGCAGTTCGTCGCCAGGACGGTGCAGCAGCACCGTGCGCAGCCTGCCCACCTCGGAGGTGACGGCCAGGCGGGAGTCGGCGTCAGTTCCCATGGATGTGACGGTAATCGGTGCGGTGCTCGGGGACACCGCCGACGTGCGCATTCCGGTGTCGTGGATTTCCGCACACCGGAAACAAACCTGAAGTATTGTTCAGGTGAAGTGGGAGGAGTGTCGATGACGACAGCCGACTGGCGAACCAAGGAGCTGACCCCGGGTCAGCTCTCCGAGCGTAGTGGAGTTGCAGTCTCCGCGTTGCACTTCTACGAACGGGAAGGTCTCATATCGAGTCGTCGAACCAGCGGCAATCAACGCCGGTACGCGCGCGAGACCTTGCGGCGGGTCGCCTTCATCCGGATCTCGCAGCGGGTGGGGATCCCGCTCTCGGAGATCCGCGCCGCCCTCGACCGGCTGCCCGAGGGCCGCACCCCCACCCGCCGCGACTGGGAGACCCTCTCGACCACCTGGCGCGAGGACCTCGACGACCGCATCACCCAGCTGACCAGGCTGCGCGACAACCTCACCGGCTGCATCGGCTGCGGCTGCCTGTCCATGGGCAGCTGCAAACTGGTCAACGAGAACGACCGGCTCGGCGCCGACGGCCCCGGCGCCCGCGTCCTCGACGTGCAGCTCAACGGCCAGGCGAAACCGGCGGGCTGCGTCCCCGACTGCACCTAGTCCGCGCCGACACCTGTCACCCGGGCGACCACGACCCCGAGTGGGGGCAGCCACCCACCACCGGCCCGCCAGAACGGTTGACCCCGAGAACACCCCACCCACGCAACACCACGGGCCGATCCCGAGGAGGCCCCGCCCCGCAGCGACGGTCGCGGCCGCCCCGTCGAGCGCGCCGGCGCTCCACGATCACAACACGAACACGTCGAGCATGCCGGTGACGGCGGCGGGCCAGGGGAACTGTTCGGCGCGGTGGCGGGCGGCCCGGCGCCTGCCCGCGGCGGGCCGGGCGAGGACGTCGGTGACGGCCTCGGCGAAGGCGCGCGGACGGTCTTCAGCTACCGCCCCGCAATCGCCGGTGACGATGTCGGCCAGGGCGGAGGACCGGCTGGCGACGACGGGGGTGCCCGCCGCCAGCGCTTCCAGCGCGGCGAGGCCGAAGGTCTCGTGCGGGCCGGGCGCCAGGGACACGTCGGCGGTGGCCAGCAGCCGCGCGACGCGGTCGCGTTCGCTGATGAAGCCGGTGAAGTGGACCGACGGCACGCCGCCGGGGAGCGCGGGCAGCGCGCGGGCGCGGCGTTCGAGGGCGTCGCGGCGCGGGCCGTCG
>NZ_BAGK01000204.1 GCF_000308795.1 Nocardia thailandica NBRC 100428
AGATCCCGGTAGCGGATGGCGTCGTCGGTGGCCGCGACCGCCGAGGCGGTCAGCAGCGCCTCGGCGACGGCGGCGGCGCCGGAGGGGGTCGCGCCGTCGACCGGGTCACGCGGGCGGGCGACGAGGGTCTCGGCGTCGTCGGCGGTGTCGAACCAGCTGCCCGTGCGTTCGGGGTCGGCGAAGTGGGTGATCGCGGTGTCCAGCAGCGGGAGGGCGGCGTCGAGCCAGGCGGTGTCGCCGGTGGCCTGGTAGAGGGCGAGCAGGCCGGTGACCAGCCAGGCGTAGTCCTCGAGCACGCCCGCCGGAGCGCCGACGACGCCGTCGAGGGAGGCGCGGTGCACCCGGCCGTCCACCAGGTGGGTGTCCAGCAGGAAGCGGGCGCAGGCGGCCGCGGCGTCGATCCAGTCCGGTTCGCCGAGCCCCGCGCCTGCCTCGGCGAGCGCGGTGATCGCCATGCCGTTCCAGGCGGTGACGACCTTGTCGTCGCGTTCCGGCTGCGGCCTGCGGTCGCGGACCGCGCGCAGCCGGGCACGGATCTCGGCGAAACGCGCCGACTGTTCGGCGTCGACCGGGTCGCTGCGGCGCGACAGCACCGAGGTGCCCTGTTCGAAGTTGCCGCCGGTGCTCACGCCGAGCGCCTCCGCGGCCCAGACGCCGTCGAGCGGCCCGAGCTCGGCGATCAGCTCCGCGGGGGTCCACACGTAGGTCGCGCCCTCCACGCCGGGACCGCCGGGTTCGAGGTGGGTGTCGGCGTCGAGCGCCGAGGCGAAGCCGCCGTGGGCCGTGCCCAGGTCGGCCAGCAGGAACTCGACGGTCTCGCGGGTCACCCGGTGCGCCAACGATTCCGGTGCGGCGGTGGGTGTGCGCCGGGCCAGGTGCGCGTAGACGCGCAGCAGCTGGGCGTTGTCGTAGAGCATCTTCTCGAAATGCGGTACCGCCCAGGCGGCGTCGACGCAGTACCGGGCGAAGCCGCCCGCCAGCTGGTCGTAAAGGCCGCCGCGCGCCATCGCCTCGGCGGTCCGGTCGACCAGGGCGAGGGTGTCCGCGTCGCCGGTTCGCTCCCACTGGCGCAGCAGTCCTTCCAGCAGCGCGGAGGGTGGGAATTTGGGCGCGCCGCCGAAGCCGCCGTGCGTGGCGTCCTCGTCGCGCGACACCGCGGCCACGGCGTGGTCGAGCAGCTCGGCCTCGAGGGCGAGTTCGGCGTCGGGCAGCCCGCTCGCCTGCTCGCGCAGGGCGTCGGTGACCTGATGGGCGGCCTTGTCGACGTCCTCGCGGCGGTTGCGCCAGGTGTCGCCGATGGCGGTGAGCAGCTGGGTGAAGGACGGCAGGCCGCCGCGCGGCGTCCTCGGGTAGTAGGTGCCGCAGTAGAACGGCGCGCCGTCGGGGGTGAGGAAGCAGGTCATCGGCCAGCCGCCCTGGCCGGTCATGGCCACGGTGGCGTTCATGTAGACCGCGTCGAGGTCGGGCCGCTCCTCGCGGTCCACCTTGACGCAGACGAACCCGTCGTTCATCAGCGCGGCGGTGGCCGGGTCCTCGAACGACTCGTGCGCCATCACATGGCACCAGTGGCAGGACGCGTACCCGATCGACAGCAGGATCGGCACGTCGCGCTCGGCGGCTTCGGCCAGCGCGGCGGCACTCCACTCCCGCCAGTGCACCGGATTCCCGGCGTGCTGGCGCAGGTACGGCGAGGTCGCGTTCGCGAGCTGGTTCACCCCTCCAGCCTCTCACGCGCGCCGCCGCGTGCCACACCCGTGCCCGCTCGGCAAAGCCGTGTTCGGGGCGGGCGTGCTGGGGCATGATGGGGGCAGGTGATTCCGGTGCCGCAATCGTCGAAGGAACCGCGCATGGCACAGCAGCTGACGCTCTCGCAGCGGCGCGCCGCGCTGGAACGGGAATGGGCGCAGTGGGTGCCCGCGCGCACGGTCGCGTCCCGTCCCGGTGCCGTCCCCGCGCTGCGCAGCGAGGTCGCCCAGTCGTGGCTGCGGTCGCTGCGGACCGTCGACCCCGCCCTCGACCGGGCGCCCGAGGCCGAGGTGGGCGACCGGTGGACCGCGTCCCCGCTGCGCGCGCCGGTGGCCGCGCTGGCCGACCAGTTCGACAGCGTCGCCGAGGCGGGCTTCGTCGCCGCCGTGACCGACGCCCAGGGCACCATCGTCTGGACCCACGGGGGGCGGTCGATGAGCCGCCAGGCCGAGCAGGTGAATTTCGCGCCGGGCGGCCGCTGGGACGAGACGCACATGGGCACCAACGCGCTGTCGCTGGCGCTGCGCACCGATCGCCCGCATTCGGTGTTCTCCGCCGAGCATCTCGTCGCGGCCCTGCACAGCTGGGTCTGCTACTGCGCGCCGCTGCGCGCCCCCGACGGCACCGTGCTCGGCGTGCTCGACCTGTCCACCACCTGGCGCCAGTCGCACCCGCTGGCCATGACCACGGTCCGCACACTGGCCGCCGCGCTCGAGGCGGGCCTGCGCAGCACCGCGCCCGCGCAGGCGGGCATGCGGCTGCACTGCCTCGGCACCGCCCGCCTCACCCGCGACGGCACCCCGATCCGCCTGCGGCCCCGCCAGTTCGAGATCCTGACCCTGCTCGCGCTCGCGGAGGACGGGTACACCCACGAACGTCTGCACTACGCCGTCTACGGCGACCGGCCGGTGGGCGCGAGCCTGCTCAAATCGGAGATGTCGCATCTGCGCCGCGCGACCGGCGGCGAGATCACCCTGCGCGTCTACCGTCTCACCACGCCGCTGACCTGCGACGCCGCCGACGTGCTCCGCGCCCTGCGTGCCGGTGACCTGGACACCGCGGTGCGGCTGTATCGAGGTCCGCTGCTTCCGGATTCGCAGACGCCGGGCATCGTCGGCTGGCGTGACCATCTGACCGTCGCGCTGCGCGACGCGGTGCTGGCCAGCACCGCGCCCGAGCACGCGCTGGCCTACGGCCAGGCCGACCCCGACGACCTCGCCGTCCACGAGCACGCGCTGGCGCTGCTGCCTGCCCGTGACCCGCGCCGCGCCGTCGCCGCCGCCCGGCGGCACAGCGCGCTCCACGCCTGATCGGTCGGCTTCAACGTTTCCTCAACCCCGTCGGCGGATAGTGATGGCCGTCACGATTCACTCCGGATCACGAGGAGCCAGCGCACATGATCTACGCCGAGCCGGGTACCGAGGGCAGCGTCGTCAGCTTCGCCGAGCGGTACGAGAACTTCATCGACGGCAAGTGGGTCCCGCCGGTGGAGGGCCGGTACTTCGAGAATCCCTCTCCGGTCACCGGGAAGACCTTCTGCGAGGTCGCGCGGTCCACCGCCGCCGACATCGAGCTGGCCCTCGACGCCGCGCACCGCGCCGCCGACGCCTGGGGCGGCACCCCGGTGGCCGAGCGCGCGGTCATCCTGAACAAGATCGCCGACCGGCTCGAGGCCAACCTCGAGGCCCTCGCCGTCGCCGAGACCTGGGACAACGGCAAGCCGGTCCGCGAGACCCTCGCCGCGGACCTGCCGCTCGCGATCGACCACTTCCGCTACTTCGCCGGGGTGGTCCGCGCCCAGGAGGGCGGCATCAGCGAGATCGACGGCGACACGATCGCCTACCACTTCCAGGAACCGCTCGGCGTGGTCGGCCAGATCATCCCGTGGAACTTCCCCATCCTCATGGCCACCTGGAAGCTGGCGCCCGCGCTGGCCGCCGGGAACGCGGTGGTGCTCAAGCCCGCCGAGCAGACCCCGGTCTCGATCCTGAAGGTCGTCGAGCTCATCGCGGACCTGCTGCCGCCGGGAGTCCTCAACGTGGTCAACGGTTTCGGTGTCGAGGCGGGCAAGCCGCTGGCGTCGAGCCCGCGCGTGGCCAAGGTCGCCTTCACCGGCGAGACCACCACCGGCCGGCTGATCATGCAGTACGCGAGCGAGAACATCATCCCGGTGACGCTGGAGCTGGGTGGCAAGAGCCCCAACATCTTCCTGCCCGACGTCATGGCCGCCGACGACGACTTCCTGGACAAGGCGGTCGAGGGCTTCGTGCTGTTCGCCCTCAATCAGGGCGAGGTCTGCACCTGTCCGTCGCGCGCGCTGATCCACTCCTCCATCTACGACGAGTTCATGGCGCGCTGCGTCGAGCGCACGAAGGCCATCGTCAGCGGCAACCCGCTCGACGAGGCGACCATGATCGGCGCCCAGGCCAGCAACGACCAGTTCGAGAAGATCCTGTCCTACATCGACATCGGCAGGCAGGAGGGCGCGCAGATCCTCACCGGCGGCGCCGCGCGGCAGGTCGAGGGCCTGTCCGAGGGCTACTACATCGAGCCGACCATCTTCACCGGCAGCAACGACATGCGGATCTTCCAGGAGGAGATCTTCGGCCCCGTCGTCGCCGTGACCACCTTCGACTCCACCGACGAGGCGCTGAAGATCGCGAACGACACCCTCTACGGCCTCGGCGCAGGCGTGTGGACCCGGGACATGAACACCGCCTACCGACTCGGCCGCGGCATCAAGGCAGGGCGCGTGTGGACCAACTGCTACCACGCCTACCCCGCGCACGCGGCCTTCGGCGGCTACAAGAAGTCCGGCATCGGCCGCGAGAACCACCGCATGATGCTCGACCACTACCAGCAGACCAAGAACCTGCTGGTGAGCTACTCGCCCACCAAGCTCGGCTTCTTCTGATGGTGCGGCGCGTCGACCTGACCGAGCGGGCGGCGGCGCTGCTGACGGAGCTGACCGGGCGGCACGGCCCGGTCATGTTCCACCAGTCCGGCGGCTGCTGCGACGGCAGCTCCCCCATGTGTTACCCGAGGGGCGAGTTCCGTGTCGGCGGCGCCGACGTGCTGCTCGGGTACCTGCCCGGCGACACCCCGTTCTGGATGAGCGCCGACCAGTTCGAGTACTGGCGGCACACCCACCTCACCGTGGACGTGGTCGCGGGGCGGGGCAGCGGGTTCTCCCTGGAGGCGCCCGAGGGCGTCCGGTTCCTGATCCGGTCCCGGCTGTTCACCGACGACGAACTGGAACAGCTCCGCAAGGAGCCACAACCGGCCACCGGCGACACACCTATCACCTGACCACGAAGGATCCGTCGACGCAGGTCAGCGGTACGCGATACGTACCGCTGACCTCGGCGAACCACGGACGTAACAGTCATCGGCGAGAGTTCGCGCAGGGTGCGGGCCACCGGTCCGCCCACCGCAGCCGATGAGGAGTCCCCCGATGAGTACCGACGCGTTACCCACTCCCGCGCCCACCGACGACTATCTCGCCCGGCGCACGCTGCGCTCGGGCACGGCGGGCTGGGTGCTGCTGGCCGGGCTCGGCATCAGCTATGTGATCTCCGGCGACTATTCGGGCTGGAACTTCGGGCTGGCGGAGGGCGGATTCGGCGGCCTGCTGATCGCCTCGGTGATCATCGCGGCCATGTATCTGGCCATGGTGCTCGGCATGGCCGAACTGTCGTCGGCGCTGCCCGCGGCCGGTGGCGGCTACACCTTCGCGCGGCGGGCGCTCGGCCCGTGGGGCGGATTCGCCACGGGCACCGCGATTCTCCTCGAGTACGCGATCGCGCCCGCCGCCATCGCGACCTTCATCGGCGCCTACGTCGAATCGCTGCACCTGTTCGGGATCACCGACGGCTGGTGGGTGTATCTGGCGGTGTACGCGCTCTTCATCGGCATCCACCTGGCGGGCGCGGGCGAGGCGCTGAAGGCCATGTTCGTGATCACCGTGATCGCGCTGGTCGGTCTCGTGGTGTTCGCGGTGGCGGCGCTCGGCCGCTTCGAGGTCGCGAATCTGACCGACATCGCCCCGGATCCGGACGCCGCGGGCGCCTCGGCGTTCCTGCCGTTCGGCTATCTGGGCATCTGGGCCGCGATCCCGTTCGCCATCTGGTTCTTCCTCGCCGTCGAGGGCGTGCCGCTGGCCGCCGAGGAGGCCAGCGATCCCGCCCGCAACGTCCCGCGCGGCATCATCGTCGCCATGCTGACGCTGGTCGTCACCGGGGCGATCGTGCTCGTCCTCGTCCCCGGCGCGTTCGGGGCGCACGCGGCGGCGGGCTCGGGGAACCCGCTCGTCGAGGCGCTCGGGGACAGCCCGGCGGCCAAGGTGGTCAACTACATCGGCCTGGCCGGCCTCGTTGCCAGCTTCTTCTCCATCGTCTACGCCTACTCCCGGCAGACCTTCGCGCTCTCCCGCGCCGGCTACCTGCCGACGAGCCTGTCGCTCACCAACTCCCGCAAGGCGCCCGTGCTCGCGCTGATCGTGCCCGGCGTCATCGGGTTCGGCCTCTCGCTGACCGGCGAAGGCGCGATGCTGCTGAACATGGCGGTGTTCGGCGCCGCGCTGAGCTACGTGCTCATGATGGTCAGCCACATCGTGCTGCGGGTGCGCGAACCGCAGATGCCGCGCCCCTACCGCACGCCGGGCGGCGTCGTCACCACCGCGTTCGCGCTGGTGATCGCCGCGGCCTCGGTGGCGGCCACCTTCCTCGTCGACCCGAAGGCGGCGCTGTGGACGCTCGGCGTGTTCTGCGCCTTCCTCGCCTACTTCGGCCTCTACAGTCGCAAACACCTGGTCGCCGCCTCCCCCGACGAGGAGTTCGCGGCCCTGGCGAAGGCAGAACAGGAGCTCGAATGACGGTGTATCGCAGCACCAGCGGGGTCCGCACCCACACCTTCGCCGGACTGACCGACCTGCTCGCCAAGGCCACCCCGCTCCGCAGCGGTGACCAGCTCGCCGGCTGCGCGGCCGACACCGACGCCGAACGCGCCGCCGCGCAATGGGCGCTGGCCGAGGTCCCGCTGACCACGTTCCTGTCCGAGACGGTCGTCCCGTACGAGACCGACGAGGTCACCCGCCTCATCATCGACACCCACGACCGCGCCGCCTTCGCCCCGATCGCCCACCTGACCGTCGGCGACCTGCGCGACCACCTGCTCGCCGTCGCCGCGGGCGACGACGCCGCCACGACGCTGACCGCGCTGGCGCCCGGACTCACCCCGGAGATGGTGGCCGCGGTCAGCAAGATCATGCGCAACCAGGACCTGATCACCGTCGCCAAGTCCGCCCGGGTCACCGCCGGTTTCCGCACCACCATCGGGCTGCCGGGCCGGCTGAGCACCCGCCTGCAGCCCAACCACCCCACCGACGACCCCCGCGGTATCGCCGCGGCGACCCTGGACGGACTGCTGCTCGGCTGCGGCGACGCGGTCATCGGAGTCAACCCCGCCACCGACTCGCCCCAGGCCACCGCCGACCTGCTCACCCTGCTCGACGAGGTACGGCAACGCTTCGCGATCCCCACCCAGTCGTGCGTGCTCGCGCACATCACCACCACCATCGGGCTCATCGAGGCGGGCGCCCCGGTCGACCTGGTGTTCCAGTCGGTCGCGGGCACCCAGGGCGCCAACGCCGGCTTCGGCGTGGACATCGCGCTGCTGCGCGAGGGCAACGACGCGGGCCGTTCGCTGCGGCGGGGCACCGTCGGCGACAACGTCATGTACCTGGAGACCGGGCAGGGCTCGGCGCTGAGCGCGGGCGCGCACCTGGGCACCGACGGACTACCGGTCGACCAGCAGACCCTCGAGGCCCGCGCCTACGCCGTCGCCCGCGACCTGCGACCCCTGCTGGTCAACACCGTCGTCGGGTTCATCGGGCCCGAATACCTCTACGACGGCAAGCAGATCATCCGGGCCGGCCTCGAAGACCACTTCTGCGGCAAACTCCTCGGCCTGCCCATGGGCGTCGACGTCTGCTACACCAACCACGCCGAGGCCGACGCCGACGACATGGACACCCTGCTCACCCTGCTCGCCGCCGCGGGCTGCGCCTTCGTCATCACCGTGCCCGGCGCCGACGACGTGATGCTCGGCTACCAGAGCCTGAGCTTCCACGACGCCCTCTACGCCCGCCGCGTGCTGAACCTGCGCCCCGCACCCGAATTCGAGGACTGGCTGGCCGGGCTCGGCATGCTCGACGCCGGCGGTGGTATCCGGCAGGTCGCGCCGACGGCCTCGCCGCTGCGCGCTTTGGCCGCGGGTCGATGACCACGGCCGCCGCACGCCCGCCGTCCCCCAGCGCACGCACGCCCACCGGCAGGAGCCGCATGAACGAACCGTCGAATCCTTCGCCCGCCCAGACGTTCTGGGCCGAGTTGCGGCGCAGCACCCAGGCCAGGATCGGGCTCGGCCGCACCGGGGACGCGCTGCCCACCGGCGACGTCCTCGCGCTGCGGACCGCGCACGCCGCCGCCCGGGACGCCGTGCACGAACCACTGGACGTCGCCGACCTCACCGCGCGCATCGCCGAACTCGGGCTCGGTACTCCGATTCCGGTCACCAGCCGGGCCGGATCACGCTCGGAGTACCTGCGCCGCCCCGACCTCGGCCGGCTGCCCGCCGACCTGTCCGCGATCACCGCCGAGCACGCCGACCTCGGCATCGTGCTCGCCGACGGCCTGTCCCCGCGCGCCCTCATCGACCACGGCCCGGCCCTGCTCGCGGCCCTGACCACCGAACTCGGCGAGGACCACACCCTGGCCACGCCGGTCGTCGCCACCCAGGCCCGGGTCGCGCTGGGCGACCACATCGGCGCGGCCATGGGCGTGCGCACGGTCCTGGTCCTCATCGGCGAACGCCCCGGCCTCTCCGTCGCCGACAGCCTGGGCATCTACCTCACCCACCTGCCCCGGCCCGGCCGCACCGACGCCGACCGCAACTGCGTCTCCAACATCCACCCGCCCGACGGGCTCGGCTACGCCGAAGCCGCCCGGGTGATCTCGGGTCTGGTCGCCGGCGCGCACGCGCTGGGCCACTCGGGGGTGGACCTGAAAGACCAGTCCCGGACCACCGCGCTGACCCGGGACGCCCGGGTGCTCGAGGCGGATTGATCTTCGCCACACCGTTTTCGACGTGAGCGGGCGCCGATCGCTCCATACAGTTGAACACATGATCCGCACCGCCGCCCTCGCCCATGTCCGCGACCGCAGGCTGATCCAGACCCGGCCGGAGGGCAAGGACGTCTTCTACATGGCGGGCGGCAAGATCGATCCCGGCGAGACGCCGCTGGAGGCGCTGCACCGCGAGATCGAGGAGGAACTGGGTGTCGGCCTCAGCGGCGTCGACGAACTGGGCATCTTCGAGGCCGAGGCGTTCGGGCACGGCCGCGGCACGCCGCTGCACATGACCTGTTTCACCGCCGAACTCACCGGCGAGCCGGTCGCCACCGGCGAGATCGCGGAGTTCCGGTACTTCACCGGGGCCGAGTACGCCGCGATGGACCTGGTCGCGCCGGGTTCCCTGCTGGTGTTCCGCCGGCTGCACGCGCTCGGGCTGATCGACTGGTGACCCTCGGAAAGATGACCTGTCACCTTCCGAAACATCCGTCACAACGGTAACGATTTCCCAGTCGTGACCAGCACGGAATTGACGCCGACCGACCGCAAGGCCGCCTTACGCCGCCTCATCGTCATTTTCGGCCTGATGAACAAGACCATCGAACTCAGCAGCGCGGGCTCGCCCCGCCAGGCCGCGGCGCAAGCCGCCGCCGCGCGCGACCTGATCGGCGAACTCGTCACCGACATCGCCCGGGGCTAGCGACCGGGGTACCCGACGCGCGCGTCAGCGAACCCGCGGCGAACATTGCGATCGGGCCGCGATCGTGGGTCGCGGGGGCGTGCCCGGGATACGATTCCGCCCGAATCACCTGATCGTGGTACCCGCCCCCGGCACGGGACGTGCCGGACCGCCCACCGCCGCACTCCGTGAAGGCCGAGGTGGCACCTATGGCTCCGATCACCGGCACATCCCCCGCACGGCGGCCGCGATGAGCAGCCCACTCTCGGGCGCCGAACGCGCGGAACTCGAGCGGCTGCGCGCGAAGGAGAACGCGAGGGGGCACCGATGGCGCTGGGCGGGGGTCGCGCTGCTGCTCCTGCTGACCGGCGTGCTCGCCCTCGGCTCGGTCGCCGCCCGCTACGTGCACAGCCAGGTCTACGACACCGACCGCTATGTCGCCACGATCGGGCCGCTGGCGAGCGACCCGGCCATCCGGGCCGAACTGGCGGACAAGCTCACCCGCGCCGTCACCGACCGCGTCGACATCGAGGAACTCACCGCCGAGGCCATCGAGGCCCTCAGCGAGGACTCGCCGCGCCTGGCCGAGCGGCCCCGGGCGAAGCAGGCGCTGAAGAGCCTCCCGCCCCTGCTGGCCGAGCAGGTGCACAGTGCCGTCGAGCGGGCCGCGACGCAACTGGTGAGCAGCGCGGAGTTCGCCGAGGCGTGGGACGCCGCCAACCGGCGGGCACACGAGATCCTCGTCGCCGTGATCGACGGCGAGTCCCGGCGCGGCGTCGAGGTGTCCGACGACGGGACGATCAGCGTCTCGCTGGAGCCGTTCGTCGCCGAGGTCCAGCAGCGCCTCCAGGCGCGCGGAATCGAGCTGGCGTCCAGGATCCCCCCGGTCGACGTCACCGTCGAGGTGTTCCACGCGACCGAGCTGCCCGAGTACCGTGCCTGGGTGCGCGCGCTGGACCGGGCCGCCTCGATCCTGCCGTGGCTGACCCTGCTCGCCGCCGCGGGCGCCATCGCGCTTGCCCCGCGCGGACGCCGGCTGCGCGCGGTGGCGCTGACCGGCGCGACCTGGGCGACCGCGATGGTGGTCCTGGCCGTGGCGATCCTGATCGGGCGCGCGATCTACCTCGACTCGATCCCGCCCGACGTGCTGGGCACCCCCGCGGCGACGGTGGTGTTCGACACCTTCGCCGAGCCGCTGCGGCTGAGCCTGCGCGCGGTCGGGGTGCTCGGTGTCCTCATCGCGATGATCGGGTATCTGGCCGGGCCGTCGTCGTCGGCCGCGGCCGTCCGCTCCGGCGCGCGTTCGCTGCTCACCCGGGTGCGCGGCCGACGCGAGGCCCGGCAGAACGCGGTGGAGGCGTTCACCTACCGCTTCCGCGTCCCGCTGTATCTCGCGGTCGTGGCCGTCGCAATGCTCGCGCTGATCCTGTGGCCGTACCCGACCGGCGGGGTCGTGGTCGGCCTCGCCGTCGCCGCGGCGGCCGCGCTGCTGGTCATCACGTTCCTGGCCCGCCCTGCGCCCGACGAGCCCGACGAGGCGGAGCCGGGGTCAGTCGCGCTGTGACCCGGGCGGCGCCGAGCCCGGCGTCGCGTCGTCGCCGGTCGCCGGTCCGTCCTCGGGGTCGGCCGCGTCCGGGTCGACCGCGCCCGGGTCGGTGCCCTCGTCGGCCTGCTGGTCGGGCTCGGGGTGCTCGGGCTCGAAGGTCTCCGGCAGCCCCTTGAGGTGCTTGTTCATCGAGCGGACCAGCAGGACCGTGCCGGCCAGCAGGATCAGGACGACGACCAGGCCGAGCGGCGAGGCCTTGCCGAACTCGGGGCCCGTCGGGGTCCCGGGGGTCTGCGCGAGGAGGACGAGCATCACTTCTCGGCGTCCTCGATACCGGCGAACAGATCCGTCTCGGGAATGGCGGTCTTGACCCGCGTCCTGGCCAACTCGAACTCCTCCGTCGGCCAGAGCCGCTGCTGCATGTCCAACGGGATCGCGAAGAACGCGCCGTTGGGGTCGATCTGGGTGGCGTGCGCGCGCAGGGCGTCGTCACGCTGGGGGAAGTACTTGGCGCACTCGACCT
Source organism: Nocardia thailandica NBRC 100428 (assembly GCF_000308795.1). GTDB lineage: Bacteria > Actinomycetota > Actinomycetes > Mycobacteriales > Mycobacteriaceae > Nocardia > Nocardia thailandica. Next base: position 11,625 of record NZ_BAGK01000204.1, read on the forward strand.
GGGTGGTCACCCGGGCCATCACGTCGCCGCGCTCGGCGGTGTACTTGCGGGTGCGGTCCAGCCAGTCCTGCAGGGGGAACGGCTCGCCCGCGGCCTCGTACTCCGCGGCGAAGGTCTCGAGCCGCGCGGCGCTGAACCCGTGGTTGTAGTACAGCTTCAGCGGCGTCCACGGCTCCCCGGCGTCGGGGAAGCGCTCCGGGTCGCCCGCCGCCTCGTAGGCGGCCACCGACACCTCGTGGCAGCGGATGTGATCGGGGTGCGGGTAGCCGCCGAGCTCGTCGTAGGTGGTGATGACGTGCGGGCGGAACTCGCGCACCACCCGGACCAGCGCCTCGGTGGCCTCCTCGAGCGGCACCAGCGCGAAGCTGCCCTCGGGCAGCGGCGGCAGCGGGTCGCCCTCGGGCAGGCCCGAGTCGACGAAGCCCAGCCACTGCTGACGCACGCCGAGGGCGTGCGCGGCCGCGGCCATCTCCTCCCGCCGGACCTCGTGGATGCGGTCGAGGACACCGGGGGTGTCCATGGCCGGGTTGAGGATGCTGCCTCGTTCGCCGCCGGTGAGGGTCACGACCAGCACGTCGTTGCCTTCGGCGGCATACCGTGCGGTGGTCGCGGCGCCCTTGCTGGACTCGTCGTCGGGGTGGGCGTGCACCGCCATGAGGCGAAGTCCACTCACGTCTCGTTCACCGTCGCTCTCGCTCGCGGGTGTCGGATCTACATTCCCTATAGTTCCATCCGACCGACGTTTTGTTCCGACCGCCCCCGAGAGGAGGCCCCCGTGACCGAGCCTGCTCCGGGATCCACCGGCGACCGCGCCTCCGCCGCCGCACGGCACGCCGACCGATACGGCACCCGCCCCCCGGTCCGCCGCTGGTGGGTGGCCGCGTTGCTCGGGGTCGGCGTGATCGTCGCGGGCCTGGTCGTCGCGGCGCTGGGTTTCCAGAAGTACGGGCCCAAGGACATCGAGACCGAGCAGCTCGGCTACGTCGTGGTCGACGACTCCACGCTGACGGTCCGGATGAAGATCACCCGCGAGCATCCCGACCGCGCGGTGGTGTGCTTCGTGCGCGCCATGGACCGCAGCGGCGCCGAGGTCGGCAGGCGCGAGGTCCTGGTGCCCGGATCCGCCGCGGGCAGTGTGGAAGTGAGCACGACGGTGCGCTCCTCGGCGCGTCCGTCGGCGGGCGACATCTACGGCTGCAGCGAGGACGTCCCCGGTTACCTGCGGGTCGGCTGAACACGTTTTCGCGCCACAAAAGTGTTCCGACCTGCATTTTTGTGAGACATGCTAAAATGGCCTGATACACGGTTCCGGGGCTCGGAGCCGTGTTTGCTGCATTGGCGGCCAGCGGTGCCTCGTCGGACTACGGGTTCTTCCGACCCCAGGATCGCTCCAGCCGTCGGCTGGCGCATGCCCATACCAGGGCTTCGCGCCGGTTTTCAGGGACTCCCGGCCCCGCCGGGAACAACTACGAGGGAGTGATCGAGATGACCGAGAACGTGACCTGGCTGACCCAGGAGTCGCACGACAGGCTCAAGGGCGAGCTCGACGCGCTCATCGCGAACCGTCCGGTCATCGCCGCCGAGATCAACGAGCGTCGCGAAGAGGGCGACCTCAAGGAGAACGGTGGCTACCACGCCGCGCGCGAGGAGCAGGGCCAGCAGGAGGCGCGTATCCGCCAGCTGCAGGAGCTGCTGAACAACGCCAAGGTCGGCGTGGCGCCCACCAAGTCCGGTGTGGCCCTCCCGGGCTCGGTCGTCACCGTCTTCTACGACGGCGACGAGTCCGATACCGAGACCTTCCTGATCGCCACCCGCGAAGAGGGCCTCGGCGGCTCCGACCTGGAGACCTACTCGCCGAACTCGCCGCTGGGCGGCGCGCTGATCGACGCCAAGGTGGGCGAGACCCGCGAGTACACCCTGCCCAACGGCAACACCATGAAGGTCACGCTGGTCAGCGCCGAGCCCTACCACAGCTGACGAGCCCCCAGCCGGTAGCACCGAAGAACCCGAACGCGCGCGGCCGCATCCGAATCCCGGATGCGGCCGCTTCGTCATGTCGGTGTCGGCGTTCTCAGATCAGGGCCTGCTCGACATCGGCGAGCAGGTCGCTGATGTCCTCGATGCCGACCGAGAGCCGGACCAGATCCGCGGGCACCTCGAGGGCCGAGCCCTCGGTGCTGGCGTGGGTCATGGCGCCCGGGTGCTCGATGAGCGACTCGATGCCGCCCAGCGACTCGGCCAGGGTGAAGATCTCGGTGCGGGCGCAGAACTTGTGCGCGGCCTCGATCCCGCCGGCCAGCCGGACCGAGATCATGCCGCCGCGGCGGCGCATCTGCCGCTGGGCCACCTCGTAGCCGGGGTGGGTGGGCAGGCCGGGGTAGATGACCTGGCTGATGGCCGGGTGGTTGGCCAGGAACTCGGCCAGGGTCTCGGCGTTGTCGCAATGCCGTTCCATGCGCACCGCCAGCGTCTTGATGCCGCGCAGGGTCAGGAAGGCGTCGAACGGGCCGGGCACCGCGCCCGCGCCGTTCTGCAGGAACGCGAACGCCTTGTCCAGCTCCTCGTCGTCGGTGATCAGCGCGCCGCCGACGACATCGGAGTGACCGCCGAGGTACTTGGTGGTCGAGTGGATCACGATGTCGGCGCCGAGGGTGAGCGGCTGCTGCAGGTACGGGGTGGCGAAGGTGTTGTCCACCACCAGCTTCGCGCCCGCCGCGTGCGCCACGTCGGCCAGGGCCGGGATGTCGCCGATGCTCAGCAGCGGGTTGGTCGGGGTCTCGATCCACACCAGTTTGGTGTTCGGACGGATCGCCGCGCGCACCGCGTCGACGTCGGCGATGTGCGCCGGGGAGTGCTCGATGCCCCACTGGCTGAACACCTTGTCGATGAGGCGGAAGGTGCCGCCGTAGGCGTCGTCGGGGATGACCAGGTGGTCGCCGGGGCGCAGGGTCGCGCGCAGCGCGCAGTCGGTGGCCGCCATGCCCGAGGCGAAAGCGCGGCCGTAGCGGCCGGATTCGAGGGCGGCGAGGTTGGCTTCGAGCGCGGTCCGGGTCGGGTTGCCGGTGCGGGCGTACTCGTAGCCGCCGCGCAGGCCGCCGACGCCGTCCTGGGCGAAGGTGGAGCTCGCGTAGATCGGGACGTTGACCGCGCCGGTCTGAGGATCGGGTTCGTATCCGGCGTGGATGGCCCTGGTGGAGAATCCCAGCTCACTCATGGCCACAGACTAGTTGGCCCGTTTCCCGCGCCTACTATCACCCCATGGTGACTGTCGAAGAACTGTTCGCGATTCCCGCTCTGCTGTCGGAGGAGGAGCGGGAGATCCGCGACACCGTGGCCCGGTTCGCGCGGCAGCGCCTGCGTCCGCACATCGCCGAGTGGTTCGAGGCAGGCACCTTCCCGGCCCGCGAACTCGCCCCCGAGCTGGGCAGGCTCGGCCTGCTCGGCATGCACCTCGACGGTTACGGCTGCGCGGGCGCCTCGGCCACCGCGTACGGGCTGGCGTGCCAGGAACTCGAGGCGGTCGACTCCGGGGTCCGCAGCATGGTGTCGGTGCAGGGTTCACTGGCCATGACCGCCATCCACAAGTACGGGTCGGAGGAGCAGAAGCAGCAGTGGCTTCCCGGGATGGCCGCGGGCGAACTGCTCGGATGCTTCGGCCTGACCGAACCGGACTTCGGCTCCAACCCCGGCGGCATGCGCACCCGCGCGGTCCGCGACGGCGACGACTGGGTGCTCGACGGATCGAAGATGTGGATCACCAACGGTTCGGTCGCCGACGTCGCCGTGGTGTGGGCCTACGCCGACGAGGGCGGGGACCGCCCGCGGGTGCGCGGTTTCCTCGTGCCCGCCGGGACCCCCGGGTTCACCGCAAGGGAGATGCGCCACAAGCTGTCGCTGCGGGCCTCGCTCACCGCCGAACTGTCCCTCGACGGCGTCCGCCTGCCCGCCGACGCGGTCCTGCCGGGGTCCCGCGGGCTGTCCTCGCCGCTGGCCTGCCTGAGCGAGGCGCGCTTCGGCATCGTCTTCGGCGCGCTCGGCGCCGCCCGTGACTGCCTGGCCGCCGCGATCGACTACGCCCGCACCCGCGAGGTGTTCGACAAGCCGCTGGCCGCCTACCAGCTCACCCAGGCCAAGCTCGCCGACATGGCGCTCGAACTCGGCAAGGGCCAGCTGCTCGCCCTGCACCTGGGCAGGCTCAAGGACCGCGGCGAGATCACCGCCGAGCAGATCAGCACCGGCAAACTCAACAGCACCCGCGAGGCCATCGCCATCGCCCGCGAATGCCGGACCATCCTGGGCGCCAACGGGATCAGCCTCGACTACCCGGTGCTGCGGCACGCCAACAACCTGGAGTCGGTGCTCACCTACGAGGGCACCGCGGAGGTCCATCAGCTGGTCATCGGCAAGGCGCTCACCGATGCCGACGCGTTCCGCTGACCTGGACGGTTGCTAGGATCGGCGGATGTTCGCGCTCGGCCCGGCCGTCCTCGAGATGACGGCCCGCAGGAACCTCCGTCATCTCGCCCGGACCCATCACGTGGCCGAGCCCGTCCCGGCGGTGTCGGCTCAGCTGGATCAGCACGCCGCCGCCGTGCGGGACATCCTCGCGCTCGGCACGACCCCGGCGCCCGCCGCCGTCCTGCTCGCCGGGTACGCGCGCGGCCTGCTCGACCACGCGCGCGACACTCCCGGTTTCTCCCTGGCGGCCCCCGCCGACTGGTGCGCCGCCGACTGGCTGCAGTTGCGCCTGGCCGCGGTCGTCGCGATGGCCGGGCCCTGGCCGGTCGTCGAGCGCCCCGGCACCGCCGCACCGCGCTGATCGCCCGCCGGGGAGGTCCCGGCGGGCGATCCGCGTCCGGTCAGCTGGTCCGCGGCGGGGTGCCCGGGTAGGCGCTCGCCGCGGCCGACGGGCTGGGCTGGGCCAGCCGCTGCTGCTCCCGCGCCGCGTCCTCACGGCCGCGCTGGTAGGCCTCCGTGTGCCCCTTCATCGCGGGCACCTCGTTCTCCAGGCCACTCAGCCAGCCGTCCCAGCGCTGCTGCATCGGCCGGACCAGGCCGCCACCGACGCCGACCACCAGGATGCCGCCGATCGTCGCCAGCACGGTGATCAGGATGGGCGTGGTGACCGAGGTGGCCACGCCGATCTGGTTCAGCGCGGCGATGATGCCGATGCCCCAGATGAACACCGACGCGATCCGGCCGAGCATCGGCCCGTAGGACAGGCCGCCCAGCATCGAGCCGATCAGCTCGCTCACCGCGTGCGCGATCGCCGCGGCGACCACCACGATGACGATCGCGACCGCCGCCTGCGGCAGCCAGCCGACCACGGCGCTGATCATGTCGCTGACCGGGTTCGGGCCGAAGACACCGAAGGCCATCTGCAGCGCGATCAGCAGCACCGCGTAGTAGACGATCTTGGCCAGGATGTCGGAGGCGTCGTATTTGCTCTTGGCCAGCGCGGTCTTGATGCCGCCACGCTCGACCAGCCGGTCGAACCCGACCCGTTCGAGGACCTTGTTCACCACCGCGGCCAGCGCCTTGGCGATGATCCAGCCGACGACCAGGATGACCAGGAATCCGACCAGTTTGGGAACGGTCCTGGCCACCGAGCTCCACGCATCGGACAGGCCGCTCTGGAATTCGATAGCCGAAACTCTGAGATCCACCGCCACGCTCCTTCCATGCTCCCCCGGTTGCCGCACGTTGTCTGCGGCGGCAATACCCGGGTCGGCAGGAAACGAATCAGGCGGGATGCGACAGGACCGTGTCGGCGGTCAGCAGCGGCTCGGCGCGCGCCGCGACCGGGCGTAGCTGACCGCTGACGACCGCGAGCAGCAGCACGCCGGCGTCCATGGCGACCACGGCCAGCAGCACCGGCACGGTCACCGAGGTCGACACCCCGAGCAGCGCCAGACCGGAGACGATCGCGCCGCCCCAGCACAGCGCCGCCGCCGCGCGGCCCGCCAGCGGCGCGAACGACCACTGCGCGCGCAGCGCGCGGCCCGCCCGGTACCCGCCGTAGCCGAGCAGGACGAACGCGAGTGGGTTGCCCCACGGAAATTCCACCACCGATCCGAACGCACTCACGCAGGTCCCCTTGCTCGCCGAGCCGTTAGCCGAAAGTTTTCCGTTCCGGTTATAGCGGGCGGGTAGCCGGGCGAGCGGCGGAATCGTCAAAAAGACGACGACTGTGTGGTATTCGTTACTGTCCGGCGGCGTGGCCGACGGGCGGCAGCGGGGGCAGTTCGAGGTTGTCGCGGTAGGTCTCGCCCAGATAGTCGGAGTCGACCAGGCCACGGTGGCGCAGTTCGGGCAGCAGCCCGTTGGGCACGAAGTCGCCGGTGCGCGGGTCGGTGATGCCGCCGAGGATGATCACGTCGAGCACGCCGGCGCGGTACCGCTCCTCGATCGCGTCCGCGAGCTGCTCCGGGGTGCCCGCCGCGGCCCAGTGGCCGGTGTCCTTGGCGGCGACGATGAGTTCGCGCAGGGTCGCGCCGGTCGCGGCGAGCCGGGTGAAGATCTCCACGCGGCCGCGCCTGCGGCGCACCGAATCGAGCTCCGGGAGCAGGCTTTCCGGCAGCGGGCGGTCCAGCGGCAGGTCGGTGAGGTCGACACCGCCGCCGAGCATGTCGGCCAGGCGCAGCCTGCCCGCCTCGAAGTCGGTGGCCTCGGCGGCCTCGCGCACCAGCCGCCGCGCCTCGGCCTCGGTCGCGCCGTAGGTGGCGTGGAAGGAGCTCATGATCAGCGGCAGCCCGTCGGCGCGGCCGAGCTCGGCCGCGCGGGTCCGGACGGTCTTGGTGTAGGTGACCGCGTCCTCGAGGGTCGGCAACGAGGTGAACACCACCTCGGCGAACCGGGCGCCGAGTTCGATGCCGCCCGCGGACTGACCGGCCTGGAACTGCACCGGCCTGCGCTGCGGCAGGGTGGGGATGTTCAGCGGGCCGCGGACCGAGAAGTACTCGCCCACATGGTCGATCGGCCGCACCAGCGACTCGTCCAGGACCGCGCCGCCGTCGCCGTCGGGGCGCAGCGCGCCGGGCAGCCAGCTGTCGAACAGGGCATCGGTCACCGCGAGCACCTCGGCCGCCCTGGCGTAGCGGGCCTCGGGCGCGGGCAGCTCGCCCGGGCCGTAGTTCTCCTCGCCGAGGGAGGAGGTGACCGCGTTCCAGGCCGCGCGTCCGTTGCTGATGTGGTCGAGGGTGCCGAACAGGCGGGCCAGGTTGTAGGGGTGGTGGAAGGTGGTGGTCACCGTGGCGATCAGTCCCACGTGACGGGTGACCGCGCTCAGCGCCGCCAAGCAAATGAGCGGTTCCTGCGCGCCGATCGCCCCCTGCGCGCCGAAGGAGAGCAGGTCGGCGGCGAAGAGCGCGCCGATCTTGTTGTCCTCGGCCACCTTCGCGATCCGCAGCGCGTCGTCGAGGGTCGACCGCGCCGGGTCGATCGCCGCCCCGTAGACCCCGGGAGAGCCGCTGACCCCGGTGACCGTCTTCAGTTTCCGCCGCGCCGAACTCATCCCCGCAGTCCAGCAGCCCGGCACGGGCGGGGCCAGGTTTACCGTCAGCCGGAGCCGAACAGACCTTGACAGTCGATGTGGTGAAGCTCACACTTCTAACTGTGTTAGGCGAAACTATCCGCGATAGGAAAGCCGAACGTCGTGAGGCGACGCGGCAGGAGATCCTGCGGGCCGCCTGGGACGTGGCCAGGGAGCACGGCCTCGCGCAGATCACCCTGCGGGACGTCGCCACCCGGGTCGGCATGCGGGCGCCGTCGCTGTACTCGCATTTCGCGTCGAAGAACGCCATCTACGACGCCATGTTCGAACAGGCGTGGTCGGACTACGAGGCCGAGGCCGACCGCCTGCTGGCCGCGCTGCCCGACCACCCGCGGGCACGGCTGCGCGCCCTCGCCTACGGGTTCTTCGATTTCGCCGTCGGCGACCTGGCCAGGCACCAGCTCATGAACCAGCGCACGATCCCCGGGTTCACCCCTTCCGAGCAGGCGTTCGCGCCCTCGGTGCGGGTGGTCGGCCGGGCCGTCGCCCTGCTGGCGGAGCTGGGCGTGACCGATCGCGGCGACGTGGAGGTCTGGTTCGCCCTCGTCGGCGGACTCATCGACCAGCAACTCGCCAACGATCCCGGCGGCGACAGCAGACGACTGCTCCTGGACCGCGCGGCGGACATGTGGGCCGACGGTGTCGGCCTCCCACCCGAACCGAGGTGACCCCATGACGATCCGAACCCGCCCCGCCGACGGCACGCGCCGGTCGGCGCTCCCGCACCGGGCGGCCATGACCCTGGCCGCCACCGAATACGCCCGCGTCGCCGCGGCCATGCGCGCCCTCTCGCCCGGCGACTGGGACCGGCCGACGGACTGCCCGGCCTGGACCGTGCACCAGCTGCTCGCCCACGTCGTCGGGATGGCGGCCATGATCGCCTCCCCGGGCGAGGGCGTCCACCAGAATCGCGAGGTCGGCCGCAGACACCGCGAGGGCGCCCGCGTCGACACGCTCACCGCCTATCAGGTCGAGCGGTACGGGGACCGCGCCCCGGCCGAGCTGTGCGATCTGATGGATCGGCTCGGCCCCCGCGCCGCCCGGGCCCGCAGGCGCATCCCCGCCCCGATCCGGGCGCTGCGCGTGCCCGGCGCGGAGGAGGTCGGCGGCGTCCCGGAACGGTGGCGCGTCGGCTACCTCACCGACACCATCCTCACCCGCGACCCGTGGATGCACCGGATCGACCTCGCGCGCGCCGTCGGCGCGGACTTCGGTCCCGACGCCGGACACGACGGCGCCGTCGTCGCCGATGTCGTCGCCGAATGGGCCGGGCGGCACGGGGCACCGTGCACGCTGGTCCTCACCGGACCCGCGGGCGGCACCTGGGGCTTCGGCGACGGAGACACCCCGGCCCTCGAACTCGACGCGATCGAGTTCTGCCGCGTCGTGTCCGGCCGGGCGCCGGGCACCGGCCTGCTCGCCACCGCCGTGCCGTTCTGAGCGCGCCGCTCGGGCGCGCGGTACGGGGCCGGGCGCGGCGCCCGGCCCCGGCCGCTCAGATCGAGCCGGTGCTCAGGAAGCCGAGCAGGTCGTGGCGGGTGATGACGCCGACCGGCTTGCCGTCGTCGACGACCATGAGGGCGTCGGTGTCCGACAGCGCCTTGGTGGCCGCCGAGAGCGGTTCGCCGGAACCGATGAGCGGGAAGGACGGGCTCATGTGCTGGGCGACCGAGTCGGTCAGCTGGGCGCGGCCCTCGAAGACGGCCGAAAGCAGGTCGCGCTCGGTGACGCTGCCCGCGACCTCGCCCGCCATGACCGGCGGCTCGGCGCCGACGACGGGCATCTGCGAGACGCCGTACTCGCGCAGGATCTCGATGGCGTCGCGCAGGGTCTCCGACGGGTGGGTGTGCACCAGGTCGGGCAGCTCGCCGGACTTGCCGCGCAGCACGTCGCCGACCAGCGGTTCGGGGCTCGAGTCCAGGCGCGAGGTGAGGAAGCCGTAGGAGCTCATCCACTTGTCGTTGAAGATCTTCGACAGGTAGCCGCGGCCGCCGTCGGGCAGCAGCACGACGACCACCGCGTCGGGATCGCGGCGGGCCACCTCGATGGCCGCGACCACGGCCATGCCGCAGGAGCCGCCGACCAGCAGCCCCTCCTCGCGGGCGAGGCGCCGGGTCATCTCGAAGGAGTCGGCGTCGGAGACGGCGATGATCTCGTCGGGCACGCTCGGGTCGTACGCGGTGGGCCAGAAGTCCTCGCCGACGCCCTCGACCAGGTACGGACGACCGGTGCCGCCGGAGTACACCGAGCCCTCGGGGTCGGCGCCGATGATCTTGACCTTCCCGCCCGAGACCTCCTTGAGGTAGCGGCCGGTGCCGGTGATGGTGCCGCCGGTGCCGACGCCGGCGACGAAGTGGGTGACCATGCCCTCGGTATCGCGCCAGATCTCGGGGCCGGTGGTCTCGTAGTGGCTCTCGGGCCCGCCCGGGTTGGAGTACTGGTTGGGCTTCCAGGCGCCCTCGATCTCCCTGGTCAGCCGGTCGGAGACGCTGTAATAGCTGTCGGGGTGCTCCGGCGGGACGGCGGTCGGGCAGACCACGACCTCGGCGCCGTAGGCCCGCAGCACGTTGCGCTTGTCCTCGCTGACCTTGTCCGGGCAGACGAACACGCACTTGTAGCCGCGCTGCTGGGCCACCAGGGCCAGCCCGACGCCGGTGTTGCCGGAGGTGGGTTCGACGATGGTGCCGCCCGGCTTCAGCAGACCGTCCTTCTCCGCGGCGTCGATCATCTTGACCGCGATCCGGTCCTTGGAGCTGCCACCCGGATTGAGGTATTCGATCTTGGCCGCGACCAGACCCGCGCCGGAGCCGACCACCGAGTTCAGCCGAACAAGGGGGGTGTTGCCGATGAGGTCGACGACATGATCCGCGATACGCATAGCTCCATCGTTGCAGAGCGCTCGCGCGGGCGCCGCGTGGGGACGGGCGCACCCCGCTCCGGCCGCCTAAAATCACAGGATGTGAGCGCACCTCGAATCAGCTGGCGCACGGCTGCGGTGACCGGGGCGACCACGGTGCTGGCCGGTTCGGGGGCGGGCACCGCGTCGTGGGTGGCCTACCGCATGCTCATGGCGCAGGCGGGCGCGGCCCGCGCGGTCATCGGCCGCGACACCTCGAAACCGCCCGAGGCGGACGGCCTCTACCTGCCCGGCGCCGCCGATCCCGTGCCCTGGCGCTCGGGGATGCGCGCCGACCGGCACCTGATGATCTTCGGCGACTCCACCGCGGCGGGCCTCGGCTGCACCAGCGCGCTGGAGGTGCCGGGCGTGCGGCTGGCCCGCGGCCTGGCCACCGCGACCGGCGGGTCCGTCCGGCTCAGCACCAAGGCGATCTCCGGCGCGACGTCCAAGGGGCTGGCCGGCCAGGTCGACGCCATGTTCGTCGCCGGTCCCCCGCCGGACGCCGCGGTCATCCTCATCGGCGGCAACGACATCACCAAGAAGCACTCGATCCGGGCCTCGGCCCGCCGCCTCGCCGACGCGGTGGCGCGGCTGGCCGCGGCCGACGCCGTCGTCGTGGTCGGCACCTGCCCGAACCTGGGGACGGTGACCGCGATCCCGCAGCCGTTGCGGACCGTGGTCGCCAACTGGAGCGCGCGGCTGGCCCGCGCGCAGACGATCGCCACGACGGTGGCGGGTGGTATCCCGGTCGCGCTGGGGTCGACGCTGGTGGCCTCGGAGTTCCGCGCGGCGCCGGAGATCCTGTTCGCCCCGGACGGTTTCCACCCGTCCGCGGCGGGCTACGAACTCGCGGCCGCTCAGTTGTTGCCGGTGCTGGTTTCGGCCGTTCACCGGGAAGAGGCCCTTCCGGTACCCCACGACGCGAACTAGATTCTTACACCGAACAAACGCTCGCTCGATCCGTCCGACAAAGGAGTCCTCATGCCCGAGGCCGTCATCGTTTCCGCTGCCCGATCCCCCATCGGCCGTGCCGTCAAGGGCTCGCTGGCCGGATTGCGGCCGGACGACCTGACCACCCAGATCGTGCGCGCCGCCCTGGACAAGATCCCCTCGCTCGACCCCACCACGGTCAACGACCTCATCCTCGGCACCGGCTCCCCGGCAGGCGAGGGCGGGTTCAACCAGGCCCGCATCGTCGCGGTGCAGCTCGGCCTCGACACCGTGCCCGGCACGACCGTGCACCGCTACTGTGCCTCCTCGCTGCAGTCGACCCGGATGGCCTTCCACGCCATCAAGGCCGGCGAGGGCGACGTCTTCATCTCCGCGGGTGTGGAGACCGTCTCGCGTTACGCCAAGGGCTCCGCCGACAGCTGGCCCGACACGAAGAACCCGCTGTTCGCCGAGGCCGAGGCCCGGACCGCCGAGACCGCGCAGGGCGGCAAGGGCGCCTGGCACGACCCCCGCCTGGACGGCCTGATCCCCGACGCCTACATCGCCATGGGCCAGACCGCCGAGAACGTCGCCTCCTCGACCGGCATCTCCCGCGAGGACCAGGACCACTGGGGCGTGCGGTCGCAGAACCGCGCCGAGGAGGCCATCAAGAACGGCTTCTTCGAGCGCGAGATCACCCCGGTGACCCTGCCCGACGGCACCCAGGTCAGCAAGGACGACGGCCCGCGCGCCGGCGTCACCTACGAGGCGGTCAGCCAGCTCAAGCCGGTCTTCCGCCCCGACGGCACCGTCACCGCGGGCAACTGCTGCCCGCTCAACGACGGCGCGGCCGCGCTGGTCATCATGA
>NZ_BAGK01000203.1 GCF_000308795.1 Nocardia thailandica NBRC 100428
CCTCGGTGCAGCCGCAGTCGACCCGCCGGACCGTGCCGTCACGGACGTCCACGGCCACCAGGGTCTTCGACCCCGACTCCACGGTGAAGGCCACCCGGCCGTCGGCGGTGAACGCCGCGCCGCCCGCCGCGTAGCCGAAACTGCCGGGGGCGCGCAGGGTCTCGGTGCCGCGCACCACCGCCAGCTCGTTGCCGGTGCGGTAGGCGAACGACGCGCCCGGCGGGGCAGGCTCGCCCGAGGGCAGCGCGGGCGGCGCGACCTCGGCGCCGCAGCCGGTCAGCAGGACGGCCGCCGCCGCCACCGCCCACCGGGCGCCCCGGCGCGCGCCGGGCACGGACTGCACTGTCGAGATGTTCACTGGTTCTCCCCGCGCTGGTCGGTCACAGTTTCCAGGCCGCGTCCAGCCGGGTCGCGACGTCGATGTCACGCACCGCCGCGATCTCCGGCTTGCGGATCTCCTCGGCGACATAGCGTGCCACGAAGCGGCGGATCTCGTGGTCGACACTCGCCAGGACCCGCAACAACTGTCCGCGCTTGGTCGCGCTGGCCACGTTCACCCGCACATCGCTCGGCCGCGGTTCGGCGATGTCGATGACGACGCGCAACGGGTCGGCGGTGCGGGCCGTCAGGTGCAGGTGCACGGTGCCGTCCACGCGGAAGCGGGATCGGTCGACGGCGAGGTCGACCACCAGGTCGACGTGCAGGGGGATGGTGAGCTCGAAGGTGATGTAGGCGTCGACGAACCGGACGATGCGTGGCTGTCCCAGCTCGACCGCGGCGGTGACCTTGGCCAGCCGGCCGGGCCCGACCCCGATCGGGCCGAAATCGAATGCGGCGCCGGTGAGCTCGCCGAACGCCTCGGCGATGCGTTGCTCGGACACCGCGTATTCCAGGAAACGCCTGCCGAATTCCTCGTAGCTGATATAGGAGGGCGGCACGGCACCGGGCGGCGGGACCGCCGCTGTGTCGAACTGTTCCACGGTCCGGACGCTACGCGACCGGGTCGCGGTCAGACGCCGAAACGCCGATGCCGCGCGGCGAAGTCGCGGAGGGCGCGAAGGAAATCCACGCGCCGGAATTCGGGCCAGTAGGCCTCGGTGAACCAGATCTCGGAGTAGGCGCTCTGCCACAGCAGGAAACCGGAGAGCCGCTGCTCACCCGAGGTGCGGATGACCAGGTCGGGGTCGGGCTGGCCGCTGGTGTAGAGGTGCTGGCCGATCGCGTCGACGGTGATCGACTGCACCAGGTCCTCGCCGGACTCGCCGGCCGCGATCTCCTGGCGGACCAGCGAGCGGACCGCGTCGGTGATCTCCTGCCTGCCGCCGTAGCCGACCGCGACGTTGACGTGGACGCCGTCGCGGCCGTCCGTGCGCTCGGCGGCCACGCGCAGCCGCTTGGCGATCAGGTCGGGGAACCCGGACAGCGAACCGACGATGCGCACGCTCCAGTTCTGCTCCGGCGCGGAGAGTTCCTCGACCACGTCGGTGATCACCTCGAACAGCGTCTCGAGTTCCTCGGGATCGCGGCGGAGGTTCTCGGTCGACAGGAGGTACACCGTGACCATCTCGATGCCCTCGTCGGCGCACCAGCCGACCAGTTCGGCGATCTTCAGGGCGCCGACGCGATGACCGTGGCTGACATCGGTGAAGCCGTTCTCGCGGGCCCAGCGGCGGTTGCCGTCGCACATGACCGCGACGTGCCGGGGATGCTGCTTACCGGCCAGCTGACGGGACAGCCGGCGTTCGTAGACGCGGTACGGCAGAAGTCGCAACTGCCTGGGAAACTTCACGGCGACCAACAGTACGCCTGGTGTGGTCGGCGCCGCTGTGCGCCGGTGGCGCAAGCGCCCGCCACTGTCGCCTCGACCACGTTTCCTCCCGGACCGAGCAGGGCCTTTGTACAGTGGAGCCGACCAACCTACGGTTCCGTAGGTTACGAGGGAGGTACCGGTGGAAGCGGTCGGCACAGCGCCGGAGGCGGGCGGTCCCATCGCCGCCGTGGTGAAGCCGCGGTTTCGAGGCTGGATCCACACCTGGGCGCTCGGTGGCGCGCTGATCGCGGTGGCCGTGCTCGTCGCGGTGGCCGCGGGCGAGTCCGCGGCGGCGGGCTGGTCGACGCTGGTCTACGGCGTCTCGGTGTGCCTGCTGTTCGGGATCAGCGCGGTATATCACCGGGTGACCTGGCACAGCGTGCGCGCCCGGGTCCGGATGAAGCGGGCCGATCACTCGATGATCTTCCTGTTCATCGCGGGCTCCTATACGCCCTTCGCGGTGCTCGGCCTGCCCGGTTCGACGGGCCGGACACTGCTGATCGTGGTCTGGTCGGGGGCGCTGGCCGGGGTGGCGCTGAAGCTGCTGTGGCCCACCGCCCCGCGCTGGGTGGGTGTCCCGCTGTATCTGCTGCTCGGCTGGGCCATCGTGCCGGTGGCGGCGGAGTTGCTGCACAACGTCGGCGTGCTGCCGGTGGTGCTGCTGGCGGTCGGCGGGGTGGTCTACAGCGTCGGGGCGGTGCTGTACGCGACGAAGTGGCCGAACCCGTGGCCGGAGGACTTCGGGCACCACGAGTTCTTCCACGCGGCCACGGTGCTGGCGGCGGTGTGCCACTACTTCGCCATCTGGCTGGTCGTGCTCGGCTGAGCGGGCGACGTGTCGGCGTGCGGCCGGGACTCACCCGGCTTCTATGCTCGAACGTTGTGGAACGGCTGACCCGCTGGACGCTGCGATCCCACTGGGGTCTGGCGCTGATCGTCGTGGGTGCCAACCTGGTCGGCATCGCCACCATCTTCGTGGTGATGTGGGCGGGCGGCGTGCTCAGCCGGGTCGGCGAGGACTGGGAGTGGGTGGCCAGGACCATCGCGATCTACCCGGCGATCGGCGTGGTCGTCGGCGTCGGTTTCGCGCTGCGGGATCGGTGGGTCTATCTGCGTTGGCTCGACCAGGGCCGCAAACCCCGGCCCGACGAGGCGCGGCGCATGTTGCGGCTGCCGATGGCGGTGACCCTGCGCGCGGTCGCGCTGTGGGTGCCCGGCGTCGTGCTGACGACCGTGCTGGTGGTGCGGTACACCGGCTATCACAACGCGTGGGTGCTGCTGTCCGGGCTCACCCTCGGCCTGCTGGAGTCGGTGGGCATCGCCTTCCTGCTGGTCGACCTGATGATGCGGCCGACGGTGCCGATCATCGCGGTGGTCCTCGGCCGCACCACGCACTGGAGTTCCTCGGTACTGGTCCGGGTGCTGCTCACCTGGGCGGTGTCGGGCGCGCTGCCCGGGCTCATCGTGGTGGTGCTGCTCGCCGACAGCACCACGCCGCCCGTCGACCGGGTGCACGCGGCGCTGCTGTTCTCGCTCATCGGCATCGGGGTCGGCGCGCTGGCGACCTGGCTGCTCGCCCGGTCGGTGGCCACACCCATGCGCACGATGTACCAGGCCCTGCAACGCATCACCCAGGGCGAACTCGACGTCCGGGTGCCGGTGGGCAGCGCCAGCGAGATCGGCCAGCTCGAACACTCGGTCAACGAACTGGCGGCGACGCTGCGCGAACAGATGCACACCGAGGACGTCTTCAGCAGGCACGTCGGCCCCACGGTCGCCGAGCGGGCCCTGGCGGCCAGCACCGACCTGACCGGCGATGTCCGGGTGGTGTCGGCGCTGTTCGTCGATGTCACCGGTTCGGTGGAGCTGTCGGCGACGCTGCCGCCGCAGGTGTTCGTGGACAAGCTCAACCGGCTGCTCGCCACCGTCGTGGCGGCCACCGAGGCCAACGGCGGGCTGGTCAACAAGTTCGCCGGGGATGCCGCGCTGTGCATCTTCGGCGCGCCGCTGGCCCTGCACGACGACGCGACACCCGCGTTGCGGGCGGCCCGGCGGATCCGCGACGAGGTGCTCGCGGTCGGCGAGGTCGACATCGGGATCGGGGTGGCGCGCGGGCGGGTGTTCGCCGGCGACGTCGGCACCGACACCCGCCTGGAGTTCACCGTCATCGGCGACGCGGTGAACGAGGCCGCCCGCCTGACCACCGAGGCCAAGGCCGCGCCGCGGCGGATCCTGGTCAGCGACGCGGTGATCCGGGCGAGCACGCCCTACGAGCGCGCCCGCTGGGAGTACTTCGACGACCTCCTGCTGCGCGGGATGACCGCGCCGACCGCCTGCTGGACCGAC
>NZ_BAGK01000202.1 GCF_000308795.1 Nocardia thailandica NBRC 100428
GGGCCGCAGTTCCCGCGGCAGCGCGAAGACGAGGGTCTCGTTGGCGGTGGTCACCGGGACGACCTCGCCGAAGCCGTGCTCGGCCAGCAGCTCGAGGACGCCCTGCACCAGGATCTCCGGGACCGAGGCGCCGGAGGTGACGCCGACGGTGGTCACGCCGGTCAGCCAGGCCGGGTCCACCTCGCGGGCGAAGTCGACCAGGTGCGCGGCCTTGGCGCCGGCGCCGAGCGCGACCTCGACGAGGCGCACCGAGTTCGACGAATTGCGCGAACCGACCACGATCACCAGGTCGCACTCCGGGGCCATGGCCTTGACGGCGGTCTGCCGGTTGGAGGTGGCGTAGCAGATGTCGTCGCTCGGCGGATCCTGCAACGTCGGGAAGCGCTCGCGCAGCCGCTGCACGGTCTCCATCGTCTCGTCCACGCTCAGCGTGGTCTGCGACAGCCAGATCACCTTGGCCGGGTCGCGCACGGTGACCTGGTCGACCGCGCCGGGGCCGTCGACCAGCTGGACGTGTTCGGGCGCCTCGCCCGCGGTGCCCTCCACCTCCTCGTGGCCCTCGTGGCCGATGAGCAGGATGTCGTAGTCGTCGCGGGCGAAGCGCTTGGCCTCCTGGTGCACCTTCGTGACCAGGGGGCAGGTGGCGTCGATGGTGCGCAGGTTGCGGGCGGCGGCGGTCTCGTGGACGGTCGGGGCGACGCCGTGCGCGGAGAACACGACCAGCGCGCCCTCGGGCACCTCGTCGGTCTCGTCGACGAAGATCACGCCGCGCTCGCGCAGCGTCTCCACGACGTGCCGGTTGTGCACGATCTCCTTGCGGACGTAGACGGGCGCGCCGTGCTTCTCCAGGGCCTTCTCGACGGTCTCCACCGCGCGGTCGACGCCCGCGCAGTAGCCGCGGGGCTCGGCTAGCAGCACGCGCTTGCCGCCGGCCGCCGCCGGGCCCGCCGTACCGCTGATGCCGACATTCAAGGGAATGGCCGAGGTCATGGTCACCAGCTTACGTGCCGCCATAGCAGCCCGATCCGGCCGGATACAAGGGGCGAATATCACACCCGGGGCGCGCTGGTCTTTGCATCACACGGGTCGTGGGGCAGTCTAGGGCTATGTTCCGACCTCCCTTCGTGGCGCGGGTAGCCGCCGGCGCCGCCGTATACGCCTTGGAAGAGACGAAGCGGCTGCCCACTGCGGCGGTCAACTTCCCCGTCACCGCGCTGAGCCGGGTGCTGCAGACGACCATGCATCTGCAGCAGTTCGTGACCAGCCTCGCGCTCAAGGGCGACAGCGTGTTCGCCCGCTTCAACCCGCCGGAGGAGCAGCCCGCGTGGGCCACCTTCGACGAGGACCTGGAGCCCCGCCCGCGCGCGGCCACCAACGGACACGCCAGCAAGTTCGACCTCTACACCGAGGACGTGCCGCTGCCGCAGACCAACGGCAAATCGGTGCCCGCGCCGGTGCTGGTGCTCGACCAGCCCGAGGCCGGAGCCGAGCCCGAGGCCGAGCCCGCGGCCGAGGAGCCCGCCGAGGTCGTCGCCCCCGAGGTGGCCATCCGCTACGACTACCCGTCGATGACCCTGGCGCAGCTGCGCGCCCGGCTGCGCATGCTGACCGTCGAGGAACTCGGTCAGCTGCTGGCGTTCGAGCAGCAGACCCGCGACCGCGCGCCGTTCGTGACGATGCTGACCAACCGCATCGCGACCGTGCAGTCCAAGTAGTCCGTCCCGACTTCCGGCGAGGGCCGGCCGGCGCGACGCCGGCCGGCCCTCGCCCGTTCGGCGGTGTCGGCACCACCGCCTACGCTGACCCCATGACTTCCGACGGGGCGAGCGAGGCCACCGCCGCCGCACCGGGCAGCTCGGCCGAACAGCCGTGGCCGGTGCGATCCATCGCGGTGAAGGTGGCGCAGTGGATCGATCGGCTCGGCAGCGTCTGGGTCGAGGGCCAGATCACCCAGATCAACCTGCGCCCCGGCACCCGCACCGCCTTCCTGGTCCTGCGCGACACCTCCGCCGACATGTCGCTGACCGTCACCTGCGATCCGGACCTGTTGCGGCGCAGCCCCGTTCCCCTCACCGAGGGCAGCCGCGTCGTCGTGTACGGCAAGCTCCAGTTCTTCACCGGGCGCGGCTCGATCTCGCTGCGCATCACCGAGATCCGGCCGGTCGGCATCGGCGAACTCCTCGCCCGCATCGAGCGGCTCAAGGCGCTGCTGGCCGCCGAGGGCCTCTTCGACGAACGGCTCAAGCGGCCGCTGCCGTTCCTGCCCGGCACCGTCGGGCTGATCACCGGGCGCGCCAGCGCCGCCGAACACGACGTGCTCACCGTCGCGCGCGACCGGTGGCCCGCGGTGCGGTTCGCGGTCCGCAACGTCGCGGTGCAGGGACCGACCGCGGTGCCGCAGATCATCGCCGCCCTGGCCGAGCTCGACGCCGACCCCGCCGTCGAGGTCGTCGTGCTGGCCCGCGGCGGCGGCAGCACCGAGGACCTGCTGCCCTTCTCCGACGAGGCGCTGTGCCGGGCGATCGCGGCCGCGCGCACCCCGGTGGTCAGCGCCATCGGCCACGAGCCCGACGCGCCCCTGAGCGACCTGGTCGCCGACGTCCGCGCCGCCACCCCGACCGACGCCGCCAAACGCGTCGTCCCCGACGCCGTGGCCGAACTGGCCGGTGTGCGCGAACTGCGCGCGCGGTCGGCCGCCGCCCTGCGCGGCTGGGTCGCCCGGGAGACCAACGCGCTGGCCCAGCTGCGGTCGCGGCCGGTCCTTGCCGACCCGCTGCGCGAACTCGCGCACCGCGCCGACGAGGTGGAACGGCTGCGCCTCGCTGCCCGCCGCACCGTCGAGCACGCCCTGCGCGCCGAACAGACCACCGTCACGCACCTGCGCGAGAAACTCACCGCCGTGGGTCCCGCCGCGACCCTGGCCCGTGGCTACGCTGTCGTGCAGCGCGTGGCCGGACCCGAACGACACGTGGTGCGCTCCGTCGACGACGCCCCCGCGGGCAGCCAGCTGCGCATCCGGGTCGCCGACGGCGCGATCACCGCCGCCGCGCTCGGCACCCAGCGCACGACCCCCGCCCCCGAACCGAAGGACCAGCACGCACATGGCTGACGCCGGCACCCCCGACACCCTCGCCGAGATCGCCACCTTCGGCTACGAACGGGCGCGCGACGAACTGGTGAACGTGGTCAAGATGCTCGAACAGGGCGGCCTCGACCTCGACGACTCCCTCGCCCTCTGGGAACGCGGAGAGGCGCTGGCCACCCGCTGCGAGCAGCATCTGGCGGGCGCCCGCCAGCGCGTCGAGGACGCCATCGCGCACTCCGACGCGACCGACTGAGCGGTCAGCGCGTCAGCGGCGCCGCGGTCGTCGTCCCCTGCGCCAGCGCGCGGAAGGCCGCGTCGTCGCCCGCGCCGGTGATCAGCACCCGCACCCCGTTCAGATCGGCGATCCAGCCGGTCTCCTCGGTCGGCTCGCTGTAGACGACCCACTTCTGCCCGGCCACCTCGGTGGTCCCGGTCGCGTAGCGGGAGCCGAGCACGTGCCGCGACAGCGCCTCCTCGGTCGCCCCGGACTGCGACACGCGCATGTAGGTCCCCTGCGGCGTGATGTAGCCCACGGTCGTCACCGGGCCGCCGCCGGGCAGGGAGATGTTCTCGCGACTGCCGGAATTCGGGGTCCAGCCCGCGGGGACCTCGGGCTTGCGCACGGGGAACGGCATCGACTTCGCGTCCAGCTTCAGCGCGGCGTCCACGTCGAAATGCGGGATCTGCCCCTGGCTGGGTCCGGACGTCGAGAAGCTGCACTGGCTGGCCAGGCCCGCGAACACCACCGCGATCAGCACCAACGGAATCAGCGACCAGAACAGGTCGCGGTAGTCGTTGAGGATGCGGGGCTTGGCGGCAGACACGACCTCCAGTATCCACCGGCGGGTCCCGACACGAACCGGAGGGTCTTCGGCGCAGGGGTGTACGGCCGTACCGATCCGAATGCGACAATTGACGCCGTACACCAACGCCCAAGGAGGCACTTCGCAATGACGGCATCATCGCCCGCCCCCAGCCGCCGCGAGGCACCCGACCGCAACCTGGCGCTCGAGCTGGTCCGTGTCACCGAGGCCGGTGCGATGGCCGCGGGCCGTTGGGTCGGCCGCGGCGACAAGGAAGGCGGCGACGGCGCCGCCGTCGACGCCATGCGCCAGCTGGTCAGCTCGGTGTCCATGAGCGGCATCGTCGTCATCGGCGAAGGCGAGAAGGACGAAGCGCCGATGCTGTACAACGGCGAAGCCGTGGGCGACGGCACCGGCCCCGAGGTCGACTTCGCCGTCGACCCCATCGACGGAACCACACTGATGTCCAAGGGCTCCCCCGGCGCCATCTCCGTGCTCGCCGTCGCCGAGCGCGGCGCCATGTTCGACCCCTCCGCGGTGTTCTACATGCAGAAGATCGCCGTCGGCCCCGACGCCGCCGACGTCATCGACATCTCCGCCCCCATCGGCGAGAACATCCGCCGCGTCGCCAAGGCCAAGCGCTCGGCCAAGTCCGACCTCACCGTCTGCATCCTCGACCGCCCCCGCCACGCCGACATCATCCGCGAGGTGCGCGAGGCGGGCGCCCGCATCCGCCTCATCTCCGACGGCGACGTCGCCGCCGCCATCGCCGCCGCCCGCCCCAACTCCGGCACCGACATCCTCGTCGGCATCGGCGGCACCCCCGAGGGCATCATCGCCGCCGCCGCCATGCGCTGCATGGGCGGCGCGCTGCAGGGCATGCTCGCCCCCAAGGACGACGAAGAGCGCCAGAAGGCCATCGACGCCGGCCACGACCTCGAGCGCGTCCTCACCACCGAGGACCTCGTCTCCGGCGACAACGTCTTCTTCTGCGCCACCGGCGTCACCGACGGCGACCTGCTGCGCGGCGTCCGCTACTTCGGCGGCGGCGCGGAGACCCAGTCCATCGTGATGCGCTCCAAGTCGGGCACCGTGCGCATGATCGACGCCTACCACCGCCTCACCAAGCTGCGCGAATACTCCTCGGTGGACTTCGACGGCGACGAATTCGCCACTCCGCCGCTGCCGTAATTCTGGAGCGCTGGCGCGCTCGAGTCGCGGCCCTTGGGGCCCCGACGAAAAAGACCCCGATCTTCGCGGCTGCGCCGCATGGGATCGGGGGTCTTTTTCGTCGGGGCGGCCGCGACCGCCGCTGCGCGGCGGGGCCTCCTCGGGGTCGGCCCGTTGGGGTTGGGTCGGGTGCGGGGGCCGATGGGGCAGGGCGGGGCGGGGCGATCGATGCTCGGGCCGGGTGCGCTGGGCCGCGGCCGGCCCGCGGCGCGCAGGCAGTCGACAGCGAGCGCGCTGTCGGGAGACGGGTCGCGTGGTTGCCGCAGAACCGGGACGGACGGCGACTGCCGGAGCCGGTCGGACACCGGGCCGAGCGACCACCGCCGCAGCCGGTCGGACACCGGGACGCCGGGCCCCGAGAGGCGTGGTCCGCGTTCCTACGGCGGGCGCGCTGTCCGGCGGGTAGGTTCGGAATCTCGGCCTCGGGTGACGGAAGGTGGTGGCGGTATGGGGACCGCGCTGGTGCTCGGCGGGGGCGGGATCACGGGGATCGCCTGGGAGATCGGGATCGTGGCGGGGCTCGAGGAGTCCGGGACCGTGCTGCGGGACGCGGACGTGATCATCGGGACCTCGGCGGGGTCGGTGGTGGGGGCGCAGTTGCGCAGCGGGGTGCCCACCGGCGAGCTGTACGAGAAGGAGCTGCGCCCACGGGATTCCGAGATCCCCGCCCGGATGGGCCTCGGGGCGCTGCTGCGGTTCGTCGCCCTCGGGCTCACCGCGCCCGACGACGTCACCGCGGCGCGGCGGGTCGCGCGGGAGTCGGCCAAGACGCGCACCGTCGACCCCGCCGAGCGGCTGCGCGTGATCGGCGCCCGGCTGCCGGAGACCGCGTGGCCGGAACGGGATCTGCGGATCACGGCCGTCGACGCGGAGACCGGGGAGCTCGCGGTGTTCGACCGGTCGGGTCCTGCGACGCTGACCGAGGCCGTCAACGCCAGTTGCGCGGTGCCGTTCGTCTGGCCCGCGGCGACGGTCGCGGGTCGCCGGTACGTCGACGGCGGCGTCCGGTCCGGCACCAACATCGACCTCGCCGCGGGCTACGAGCGGGTGATCGTGCTCGCCCCCACGACCAGGGCGGTGCGCCGGTCGGGACTCGCGACGACGCAGCTGCGCGCACTCGGCCCCGACACCGAGGCCGTCCTGATCACCCCGGACGCCGCGGCCCGGAAAGCGTTCGGCCCCAACGCCCTCGACCCCACCCGCGCCCCCGCCGCCGCCCGCGCGGGCAGGGCCCAGGCCGACACGGTGCGGGCGAAAGTGCACGCGGTACTCGGCGCCTCCTGAGCGCGCCCGAGACACTTCCCCACGCCCGGTCCGCCGCCACGGCGCATCTCCGGGCACTCGGCCGCGCACCGACGGCACACTCCCGGGCCCCGTCCGGCCACGACACACCCGGACAGGTCGACGCCCCGATCACGGGACCCCGCCGGACGCGACGACCGGCGGCGTCGGTGGCCCGGTGTATTCCCCCCGGCGCCCCGTTCCGCCTGTGCGCATCACCTCAGGGCGTGGCATCCCCACAACCCCTCGCGCGGTCCTATGGTCGGGTTATGGCCGACGAACCGCAGTACCGCATCGAACACGACACCATGGGCGAGGTCCGCGTTCCGGTCGACGCCCTCTGGCGGGCGCAGACCCAGCGCGCGGTGGACAACTTCCCCATCAGCGGGCGCGGGCTGGAGCGCGCGCAGATCCGCGCGCTCGGCCTGCTGAAGGCGGCCTGCGCCCGCGTCAACAAGGACCTGGGCCTGCTCGATCCGGTGAAGGCGGACGCGATCATCGCCGCCGCCACCGAGATCGCCGAGGGCCGCCACGACGACCAGTTCCCGATCGACGTCTTCCAGACCGGGTCGGGCACCAGCTCCAACATGAATGCCAACGAGGTCATCGCCTCGATCGCGGCGCGCGCGGGGGTCACCGTCCACCCCAACGACGACGTCAACATGTCGCAGTCGTCCAACGACACCTTCCCCACCGCCACCCATCTCGCGGCGACCGAGGCGGTCATCGAGGACCTCGTCCCGGCCCTGGACCACCTGCGGCTGGCGTTGCAGGACAAGTCGCGTGCCTGGCACTCGGTGGTCAAGTCCGGCCGCACCCACCTGATGGACGCGGTGCCGGTGACGCTCGGCCAGGAGTTCGGCGGCTACACCCGCCAGGTCGAGGCGGGCATCGAGCGGGTCATGGCCACGCTCCCCCGGCTCGGCGAGCTGCCGATCGGCGGCACCGCGGTCGGCACCGGGCTCAACGCCCCCGCCGGGTTCGGTGCGAAGGTGGTCGCGGAACTGGTGCGCGCCACCGGGATCGACGCGCTGCGCGAGGCGCGCGACCACTTCGAGGCGCAGGCGGCACGCGACGGACTCGTCGAGGCGTCGGGCGCGCTGCGCACCATCGCGGTCAGCCTGACCAAGATCGCCAACGACATCCGCTGGATGGGATCGGGCCCGCTGACCGGGCTGGCCGAACTCCAGCTGCCGGACCTGCAGCCGGGCAGTTCCATCATGCCGGGCAAGGTCAATCCGGTCCTGCCCGAGGCGGTCACGCAGGTGGCGGTGCAGGTCGTCGGCAACGACGCGGCCATCGGCTTCGCCGGTGCGTCGGGCGCGTTCGAGCTCAACGTCTACATCCCGGTGATGGCCCGCAACCTGCTCGAGTCGATCCGGTTGCTGGCCAACGTGTCCCGGCTCTTCGCCGACAAGTGCGTGCACGGGCTGGTCGCGAACGAGGACCACCTGCGTACGCTCGCCGAGTCCTCCCCCTCGATCGTCACCCCGCTCAACTCCGCGATCGGCTACGAGGAGGCCGCGGCCGTCGCCAAGCAGGCGCTGCGGGAGAAGAAGACGATCCGCCAGACCGTGCTGGACCGCGGCCTCGTGCCCGGCAAGCTCACCGAGGCCGAACTCGACGAGCGCCTCGACGTCCTGCGGATGACGGGCGTCACCGAGCGGTCCTGAACCGCGACGGGCCCCGTCACCGCGTGGTGACGGGGCCCGTCCGCGTTCCGGCCGCTACGCCGAGGCGAAGACGCGGGCGTCGGTGCGCAGCGCCTCCACCACGGCCTTGCCCTCGTCGCCGAAGTCGGTGCGGGTGAAGATGTTCCAGCGCTCCAGCAGCGGCGCGAAGACGAGTTCCCCCTCGCGGGCCGGGTCGTAGATGCCCGCCTCGGCGAGCAGGGCGTCGCTGGTGCGGCCGTCGGGCAGTTCGACGACGGGGACCCGGAACCCGGCGATCCGGTCGGCGATGGCCCGGACGGCCTGGTCGGGCGACAGGTCGAGGGCGGCGGCGACGAGGTCGGCGAAGAACTCGGCCTGCAGTTCGTCGTCGGCGGCGATGCGCTCGGCGATGCCGGTGACGATCGGGTTCTCGTTCAGCGCGGCGGTGTTGCGGTGGCGCACGGCCGCGGCGGCCTCCTCGAACGCGGCGTTGGCCAGCACGTCGATCAGGTGCAGCGGCTCGCGCCGGTAGCCGAGGGTCATGTGCGCCATGCGGGCCCGCTCGAGCTCGACCGGATCCACCGCGCGCGCCACCATCAGGTAGTTGCGGATCAGGATCTCGTGCCGGTTCTCCTCGGCGGTCCAGCGGCCGACCCAGCGCCACCACGGGCCGGTGCGCAGCGCCTTGCCGAGCTCCCGATGGTAGGAGGGCAAATTGTCGGCGACCAGCACGCTGACGGTCAGCGCCAGCTTCGCGGTCTCGCCGAGCTCGGACTGGTCCGGCGTCCAGTCGGTGCCGCCGAGGAACTCGAAGTTGCGGCCGTCCGACCAGGGCACATAGTCGTGCGGCTGCCAGTCGGCGACGGTGTCGATGTGGCGCGCGAGGTTGCGGTCCACGACGTCGGCCAGTGCCTCGAGCAGCTCGCGGTCGGTCAAGTTTTTCTGCACGCAGACAACTTAGACGCTGCGGTCCGGGTGCGGGGACCTACGGGCAAACCGGCCCCCGCACCGGGACGGCTCACAGATTTATTTGGGGGTCACCGTGGTCTGGCCGCCCACCCAGGTGATGGTGCCGCCGGAGAAGGTGCTCTGCTTGCCACCGTTGGCGGTGTCGGTCTCGTCGCTGGTCGGGTAGCCCAGCGTGCCGTTGGCGCCGCCGTTGTCCTCCCAGGCCTCACGGATGTCGCCCCAGACGATGTGGGCGCCGGTCTCGGGGCTCCAGTAGATGGTGCCGCCGTCGAAGTCCTGGTACTGGCCGCCGTTCGGTCCCGCCTCCTGGGCCTCCTCCGGCGCGCCGAGCGGGCTGTTCGGGCCACCGACCTGGACGTACTTCTTGTAGACCTCGCCCGAGACGGTGACGTCGCCGTTCGGCGTGGCGATGGTGGTCGAACCGCCCGCGGCGGTCGCGCTGACCGTGACGGTGACCGACCCGGAGGGGCCGACCGTCGCGGTGGCGCCGGAGGTCTCGGTATGGGTGCCGTGCTCCGCCGTCGTGGTCATCATGGCGTTGCCGGTGGTGGTGGCGTCGGCGTCGTTGTCGTCGTCGTTGCTGCAGGCCAGCAACAGCCCCGCGGACAGGGCGACGGCGGCGGTGCCGGCTGCGGTGCGTCGAGCGATCTGGTTCATAGCCATCCTCTCGCGATCCCCCCACAAGGGACCTGCGACAACGGCTCGGCGCGAAACCCGTTCGCCGGACCGTTGCCACAGTACTGTCGCGGCGGATAGTACCCACTTCCCACCAGGTTGAATCGCAACCCGGCCGGAGTTGCCCGGCCGGGTCGCGGGAGCGTCAGGCGTTCGGCCCGTACTCCTCGAGCATCTCGGTCACCAGGGCCGCGATCGGCGAACGCTCACTGCGGGTGAGTGTGATGTGCGCGAACAGCGGATGGCCCTTGAGCTTCTCGATCACCGCGGCGATGCCGTCGTGGCGGCCGACCCGCAGGTTGTCGCGCTGGGCGACGTCGTGGGTGAGCACCACCCGCGACCCCGAACCCAGCCGGCTCAGCACCGTGAGCAGCACGTTGCGCTCCAGCGACTGGGCCTCGTCGACGATCACGAACGAGTCGTGCAGCGAGCGGCCGCGGATGTGGGTCAGCGGCAGGACCTCGAGCATGTCGCGGCCGAGGACCTCCTCCATGACCTCCCGGCTGGCCAGCCCGTCGAGGGTGTCGAAGACGGCCTGCGCCCACGGGCCCATCTTCTCGCTCTCGGAACCGGGCAGGTAACCCAGTTCCTGGCCGCCGACCGCGTACAGCGGCCGGAACACGACCACCTTGCGCTGGGTGCGCCGCTCGAGAACCGCCTCCAGCCCGGCGGTCAGCGCCAGCGCCGACTTGCCGGTGCCCGCGCGGCCACCGAGCGAGACGATCCCGACGCTCTCGTCGAGCAGCAGGTCCAGCGCGATGCGCTGCTCGGCGGAGCGGCCGTGCAGGCCGAACGCCTCGCGCTCGCGGACCAGCTGCACCCGCTTGTCCGGCGTCACCCGGCCCAGCGCGCTCGAGCTGCTGCCCAGCAACCGGATGCCGGTGTGGCAGGGCAGTTCCCGGGCCTCCTCCACGTCGATGACCGACTCCGCGTAGAGCTGGTCGATCTGCCCGCCGGAGACGTCGAGTTCGCACATCCCGGTCCAGCCGGAGGTGACCACGTCCTGTGCGTGGTACTCGTCGGCCTGCAGACCGACCGCGCTGGCCTTGACCCGCAGCGGAATGTCCTTGGAGACCAGCACGACCCGGGCACCCTCGGCGGCCAGGTTGAGCGCGCAGGCCAGGATGCGTGAATCGTTGGTCTCGGTACGGAATCCGGCGGGCAGCACCGACGGGTCGGTGTGATTGAGCTCGACCTGCAGTGTGCCGCCATCGGTTCCGATGGGCAGCGGCTGGTCGAGCCTGCCGTGCTGCAAGCGCAGGTCGTCGAGCATGCGCAGGGCTTCCCTGGCGAACCATCCCAGTTCGTGGTGGTGGCGCTTGGCTTCGAGCTCGCTGATCACCACCAGAGGTAACACCACCCGGTGCTCGCCGAACCGGGACACGGCCCAGGGATCGGAGAGCAGGACGGAGGTGTCGACGACGAAGGTCTTGCCGTGCGGCGCGGACGACGCCGAGGCTGCCGAGGGAGCGGAAACGGAGCGTGCAGCAGTCACGGTGGGCTCCTTGTGTGTTCGCACGGCACCCGTGCGAACGATCTCGCTGGACCGGTCCGTCCTGAGGTGGCCGACCCGGAGGTCAACCGCCACGAGGGCCGGGCGCCGGCCCTCTCGCACTGAACTCGTCAGTCACGGTCAGGACCTCCCGTACGAGCCACACCGCCGCGGCCCGCATCATCGACGCTACCGCCGAATCGCCGCGCGCGCTGGCGGTAGGCGTGACGTGTTGCGTGAATTCGCCGTTACGCGCCGTCACACGGCCGGTGATCAGGAACCGTGTTCGCGCAGTTCGGACACGATGACCGGCACGTGACTGCGCTCCGGATCCTTCACCGAGGTGACGAGCGTGAGCGGTCCCCCGGCGGCGAGGGCACGCAGCCGATCCAGTTCGGCGCGCGCGGCGGGGGCGCTCAGCTCGGCCCGGAAACGGTCGGCGAACTCCGCCCGGCGCGGGCCGGGATCGGCGTGGAACCAGTGCCGCAGTTCGGTGGAGGGGGTCACGTCCTTCGCCCATTCGTCGATGCGCGCGCGTTCCTTGCTCACCCCGCGCGGCCAGAGCCGGTCGACGAGCACGCGGGTGCCGTCGGACGGTTCGGGCTCGTCGTAGACGCGCTTGATCCGGATGTCGGGTGCCGGTGGATGGCTCATCGCATCACGACACCACACGCGAGCGGCCGCGCCGGGTGATCCACGCCGACTACAGTCGAGATATGGCGGACGAGGACCTGGACAAGCTGTCGACGAAGGAACTGCACGATCGCGCGGTGCGCACCGCCGTCCGGCGCGGCGACGTGAAATTCCTCTGGAACCTGCTCAAGGCGATCCCGGCGGCCGAGGCCGAGGTGGGACGGGTCGGCGAGAGCGAGGCCGACATCAAGTACGTCGTCCCCATGCTCGACGACTACTTTCACGCCGGTGACGGCGAACTCGCCGAGGTCCTGCGGCCCACCTACCTGGACTACCTCGGCAAGCACGCCTGAGCTCAGCCGCGGCCGGTGACCGCCCGCACGACCCCGGTCACCACGCCGCGAGCGACGTTGCCCTTGCTGAAGTGGTCGTGCCACAACACGATCCGGCCGTCGCGCAACTCCAGGGTGCCGGTGACCCAGAACCCCGCGGTGACCTTCCCGAAGCGCAGATAGTCGGTCCGGTCGGTGAGCACGACGTCGCCGGTGGCGGCGATGTGGTGCATGTCGACGGCGAACCCGAAGCTGGGCCGCGCCAGCCCGGCCAGCACCTGCCCGACCCGCTTCTTGCCGCGCACGTCCGGCAGCGAGGTGTTCTTCCAGACGATGTCGGGATGCAGCAGTTCCAGCGCCTCGTCCACCGCGTCCATGCCCAGCGCCGAGAAGAACTCGTGGACGACGGTGACGGGATCTTCCGGGAGTTCCGGCGTATCGGTCATGCCTGCACAGCCTAGGCGCCGTCGGCGTCCTCGGCCAGATCGCGGAGGTCGATGCCCTGAGCGGCCGCCAGTTGCGCCAGCGCGCGGGAGGCGTCGATGTCCACGGCGACGTAGACGCGCCAGCCCCCGGTGTCGCGGCGCAGCAGGTACTCGTAGTCGCTGTCGGTGAGCGGCGCGCCCGCGGCGTCACGGAAGTGCCAGCGCACCCGCAGGCGGACGATCCGCTCGGTCAGGGCGGCGTGCTCGAGCAGCGTGTGCCCGACACCGCCGAGGCCGAGCCTGCGGTAGAGCGGATAGGACTGCCGCAGGCCCTCGGCCATGAGTTCGCGCGTGTCGAGGGCACCGGCGAACTCGTCGCCGAGCAGCATGCCGGGTGTGCCCCACAGGGCGGCGGAACGTTCGGCGTCGAAGTCGGCCAGCCCCGCCTGGTATTCGTCGAGGAACCGTTCGAGCTCGTCTACGAGGGCCATGGTCGCCAACGTAGGTCATCCGGCCGCTCCGTGGCCGCTCACGCGCCGACCAGGGCGGGGTAGTCGAGCAGGTCGATGTCGTTGGCGGCGTCGTCGGTGTATTTCACCATGAGGCCGAACAGCCGGGAGCGGAGGAACCAGTTGCGGGCGCGGATGCCCGGCGCGGTCTTCGGCGCGAGGAAGCGGCCCGCGTTGCTGGAGCCGTGGACCTTGGCGTAGCGGGCCATGATCCGGTCGTACTCGGCGAACGCGACGGTGTGATCGCCCGCGGCCCGCGCGAGTTCGCCCGCCAGCACGTAGGCGCCGACCACGGCCATGCCGGTGCCGAACCCGGCCAGCGTACTGCCGTAGGCGGCGTCGCCCAGCAGCGCGACGCGGCCGCGGGTGAAGCCGTCGGGCATGCGGACGCTGCTGATGGTGTCGAGGTAGAAGTCGTCCACCCGCTCGAGCTCGGCGAGCATGCGCGGGACCTCCCAGCCCATGTCGGCGTAGCGCTCGGCCACGATCCGGCGCTGGGCGGCGGTGTCGTCGCGGGCGTAGTCGAGCCGGGGCGAGGCGAAGATGTAGAACTGCTGGGCCTTGGGCCCGCCGGTCATGGCCAGCCGGCCGGGGGTGTTGCAGCCGAGGCCGGTGGCCCGCTCGCGGGGGCGGCCGCGGTCGGACCAGGGGCTCGCGCCGGCGACACAGTAGTGATAGCCGAGGTACTCCACGAACCGCTCCTCCGGCCCGAAGGCGAGCGCCCGGACGCGGGAGTGGATGCCGTCGGCGCCGATCACCAGGTCGAAGGTGCGCGGGGCGGCCTCGGCGAATTCGACGCGCACGCCGTCGGCGGTGTCGGTGAGCGCGGTGATCGTGTCGCCGAAGAGGTACTCGCAGTCGGTGTGGTCGTAGAGGACCTCGGCCAGGTCGCCCCGCAGGATCTCCAGGTCGCCGCCGGTGAAGTCGCCCGACATGACCGCCCGCCGACGGCCGCGCTCGTCGACGAAGACGGTGTCGGTCGTGCCGGTGGCGCGGGCGCGGAGGTCGTCGAGGACGCCCATGCGCTCGAGCACCGTGAAGTGCGTGCGGCCCTTGAAGTCGACCGCCTGGCCGCCGGGGCGCAGCGCCGGTGCCCGCTCGACGACGGTGACGGTGAACCCGTAGCGACCCAGCCAGTGGGCGAGGGCGGGGCCGGCGATGCTCGCGCCGGAGATGAGGACGGTCTGGTTGCGCATCGAATTCTCCCTTATCTGCGTCCGCTGGAAACTGTATCCGGCGGATGCGGATCAGAGTATGGTAGACACAGTTTCTGGTCAACCCCGATCCCGAAGGAGCGTCGCGATGCCGGCACCCACCACCGTCGACTTGCTCTGGGGCACCGCCGCCCGGCCCAAGCGCGGCCCCAAACCCGCGCTCACCCTCGACGGCATCGTGGGCACGGCCATCGAGATCGCCGACACCGAGGGCCTGAGCGGGCTGTCCATGCAGCGGCTCGCCGAACGGCTCGGGTTCACCAAGATGTCGCTGTACCGCTACGTGCCCGGCCGCGAGCAACTGACCGCGCTCATGGTCGACGCCGCCGTCGGCGCCCCGCCCGCCGACACGGCCACCGGCGACTGGCGCGAGCGCCTGCGCCGCTGGGCGCACGCCATCCACGAGCGCTACCGCGCCCACCCCTGGGCCATCGAGCTGACCCTCGGGGTCCGCCCGATCGGCCCCAACGAACTGTCCTGGACCGAAGCCGCGCTCGCCGCGCTCGACGGCACCCCCCTGCGCGGCGGCGAACGCCTGGACGCGATCGTGCTGCTCAACGGGCACGTGCGCAGCCTCGCCCAGCAACTCGTCGGCCAGGATCAGGCGCGCATGGGCGAGGACTTCGCCGCGCAGGTCGGCGCGTCACTGGCCGCCGCGGGCGACCGCTATCCCCAGGTCCTGGCCGCCTTCGCCGAGGACGCGGCCGGGAGCGGCGGCGCGCTCGACTTCGGGATCGACCGGATCCTCGACGGCCTCGGCGTGCTCATCGACGCCCGGCGCTGAGCCCGGCCGGGTACACCGGGACGGAGTACCTTCGGCCCCATGAGCATTCGCCTCGGTTACCAGATGCCGTTCTTCAGCAACACCGCCTCGGTACGCGACCTGTTCCCGACGGTGATCGCGCAGGCCAGGGAGGCCGAAACCGCGGGATTCGACGCGGTCTTCGTGATGGACCACTTCTATCAGCTGCCCCTGCTCGGCGCGCCCGACGAACCGATGCTCGAGGCCTACACCGCGCTCGCGGGCCTGGCCACCGCGACCGAGCGGATCCAGCTCTCCGCGCTGGTCACCGGCAACACCTACCGCAACCCGGCGCTGCTGGCCAAGACGGTCACGACCCTGGACGTGGTCAGCGGCGGGCGCGCGGTCCTCGGGATCGGCGCGGGCTGGTTCGAGCTCGAGCACCAGCAGTACGGCTTCGAGTTCGGCACGTTCACCGAGCGGTTCGCCCGGCTGGACGAGGCCCTGCAGATCATCCAGCCCATGCTGCGCGGGCGGCGGCCCACCTTCGAGGGCGCCTGGTACCGCACCGAGAACGCCACCAACGAACCCCGGCTGCGCGACGACCTGCCGATCCTGCTCGGTGGCGGGGGCGAGAAGAAGACCTTCGCGCTGGCCGCCCGGTTCGGCGACCACCTCAACATCATCTGCAACGCCTCCGAACTCCCCCGCAAACTCGACGCCTTGCACCAGCGCTGCGCCGAGGCGGACCGCGATCCGGCCACCCTGGACACCAGCTTCCTCGCCTTCGTGATCGTCGACGAGGACGGCGACCGCGCCCGCAAGATGCACGCCGACCTGGTCGCGCCGCTCGGCATCGACCTGAACAAGCTCACCGACGCCGAACGCGCGGCCACCGTCGTCGACCGGCAGTTCTCGGGCACCCCCGACGACGTCGCCGAGCAGATCCGCACGCGCGTGCTCGATCAGGGCATCGACGGCGTGATCGTCAACATGGTCGCCAACGGCCACGAGCCGGGGACGGTCGAACTTGCCGGGCGCGCCCTGCGGCCGCTGGTCGGCTGACCCCGCCGCGGCGGCGCGGCGGGCCCGCCCGGATCCGGGGGGCCGCGGCGATCCCGAGGCGCCGCCGGAGTTTCCGGCCCTACGCTGGTCGCATGACCGACCAGCCGCGTCCGCTCGTCGCCGTGCTGTCCGGCGCGGGCATCTCCACCGATTCGGGAATCCCCGACTATCGCGGACCCCGCGGCCTGTGGCAACGCGACCCCGAGGCGGAGAAGCTCGTCACCTACGACTACTACATGGCCGATCCCGACATCCGCCGCCGGTCGTGGCTGATGCGGGCCGAGCACCCGGTCGCGCGGGCGCAGCCCAACGCCGCGCACGTCGCGATCCGGGAACTCGCCGACGCGGGCGTCGCGGTGCGCGTGATCACGCAGAACGTCGACGGCCTGCACCAGGCGGCCGGGCTGCCCGACCGCACGGTGTTCGAACTGCACGGCACCGCGCGGTCGGTGGTGTGCACCGGCTGCGGCGACCGCACCGACACCGAGGCCGCGCTCGCACGGGTCGCGGCCGGGGAACCCGACCCGGCGTGCCTGCGCTGCGGCGGCATCCTGAAGACCGCGACGGTCATGTTCGGACAGAACCTGGACGCCGACGTGCTGGCGGGCGCGATCGCCGTCGCCCGCGCGTGCACGGTGTTCATCGCCGTCGGCACCAGCCTGCAGGTGCAGCCCGCCGCCTCGCTCACCGGGATCGCCGCGGACAGCGGCGCCCGGGTGATCATCGTCAACGCCGAACCGACGCCCTACGACCGCGTCGCCGACCAGGTCGTCCGCGAACCGATCGGCACCGCCCTGCCCGCCCTGCTGGCCACGCTGCGCTGACCCCCGGACACGGCGCGGGCCCCGCCGGATCGCTCCGACGGGGCCCGCGCGCGACGGCTGTCGCTCAGCCGAGCAGGCGCCAGTCCTCGAGGCCCTGGTAGAGCGGGACGCTCTGGGCCAGCTTGGACACCCGGCCGCGCAGGGTCTCCACGTCGGAGGTTCCGGCCAGCGCCGCGGCGATGATCTCGGCGACCTCGGTGAACTCGGCGTCGCCGAAACCACGGGTGGCCAGCGCGGCGGTGCCGATGCGCAGGCCGGAGGTGACCATCGGGGGGCGCGGGTCGAACGGCACGGCGTTGCGGTTGACGGTGATGCCGACCTCGTGCAGCAGATCCTCGGCCTGCTGGCCGTCGAGCTCGGAGTTGCGCAGGTCGACCAGGACCAGGTGCACGTCGGTACCGCCGGTCAGCACCGAGACGCCCTTGTCCTTGACATCGGCGCCGGTCAGGCGCTCGGCCAGGATCCGCGCGCCCGACAGGGTGCGCTGCTGGCGGTCCTTGAACTCCTCGGTCGCGGCGATCTTGAACGCGGCGGCCTTGGCGGCGATCACGTGCATGAGCGGGCCGCCCTGCTGACCGGGGAACACCGCGGAGTTGATCTTCTTGGCGAACTCCTGCTTGGCCAGGATCAGACCGGAACGCGGGCCGCCCAGGGTCTTGTGCACGGTCGAGGAGACGACGTCGGCGTAGGGCACCGGCGAGGGGTGCAGGCCGGCCGCGACCAGGCCGGCGAAGTGGGCCATGTCGACCCACAGGTAGGCGCCGACCTCGTCGGCGATCTCGCGGAAGGTCGCGAAGTCCTGGTGACGCGGGTAGGCCGACCAGCCGGCGACGATCACCTTCGGCTTGGACGCCTTGGCGATGTCGCGCACCTCGTCCATGTCGATGCGGTGGTCTTCCTTGCTGACCCCGTAGGAATGGACGTCGTACAGCTTGCCGGAGAAGTTCAAGCGCATGCCGTGGGTCAGGTGACCTCCGTGGGCCAGATCGAGACCGAGCAGGGTCTCGCCCGGGTTCATCAGCGCCATCAGAACCGCGGCGTTGGCCTGCGCGCCCGAGTGCGGCTGGACGTTGGCGAACTCGGCGCCGAAGAGCTCCTTGGCCCGGTCGCGGGCCAGGGTCTCCACCACGTCGACCGCCTCGCACCCGCCGTAGTAGCGGCGGCCGGGGTAGCCCTCGGCGTACTTGTTGGTCAGCACCGAGCCCTGGGCCTGCAGGACCGCCCGCGGCACGAAGTTCTCCGAGGCGATCATCTCGAGGGTGTCGCGTTCACGGGCGAGCTCGCCCGCCATCGCGGCGGCCAACTCGGGATCGAGCTCACCGAGAGACTGGGTATTCACCGAAGCGGTCGTCTGCGTCACGGCACTCAGTCTATGGGGCCGGAAACAGCCCCCGTGCAGCGGGTTCGCGGGGCCGATACCCCGGCCGAGGTAACGGCGCGGCGGAAGTGACCGATCACACAGCCGTGCCACCGTGATCGCCGCCCAGCCCGACCGACCAGGAGTCCCGTCATGCACACCCTGCCCGTGACACCCGCCGTCGCACCGTCGAATCCCGTCGAGGCGCTACTCCTCCAGCTCGGCGCGCTGCTGTGTTCGCTGTTCTCCGGGGGCGGCTGCGCCGTCATCCAATAGGCCGCCGGAAGCGCCGGAGCCGGCCCGGCCACCGCGCCGCGGCGACCGAACCGGCTCCCGTCTCCCCCGCCCCCGTCGGCGTCCCAGCGCTAGCTGCTGCCGCCCCGCGGGCGGCACACGACGTGCCTGCCCTGCCACCGGCAGGTGTAGTCCTTGATGTCGCGCAGCACCTGCTGCTCGGGAGCGACCTGCTCGGCCTGGAACGGCACGAGCGGCAAACCCTCGGCGAGTGCCGTCCCCGGGACGGGCGCGAGCAGCGCCACCGCGGCGGCTCCGATGACCGCGACGCAGGCGCGTCGCATCGACAGCTTCATTCTTCGATCCCCTCGTCGGCGCCGGTGTCACCCCGGCGCCGGTTGTGCTCGGTCCGCGCGGCACGGGAACTCCGGACCGGTCCTCCGCTCCCCCATCGGGAGCCCGCCGCCGGTCACGCTACCCGAGAGCAATTCGGGCATACAAACGTAATCGTTAGCGGCACAACACAATTGACGAGGATTTCAGCCTACTCGCGGGTCACATCGCCCGAATGGCGCCCGGGGTCAGCGGCTCGTCCAGCAACCGGCCGAACCGCGCCGCGCGTTCGTCGGCATCGGGCGCCGCGTCGAGCCAGCCGCCCAGCAGGCGGTACCCCTCGACGTAGGTGCTGATGTAGGCGCGCCACAGCGGCGAGGACAGGAAGCGCAGCGACTGCCGCGCCCGCTCGGGCGTGGCCAGGCTCCACCGCTGCAGGAAGGCGGCGACCTCGTCGTGATCGCGGTGCTGGTCGTGCAGCAACAGCGCGGCATCCTGACGCACGCTCAGCAGCTTCGCCGAGGCCGCCGAGAACCGTTCCGCGCGTTCGCCGTCGAAGCGCAGGCCCAGATCGGCGTAGATCTCCTGCGCCCAGCGACCCCAGCCCGGGCCGACGATGGAGCGCAGCGCCAGGTCGGCCAGCCCCTCGGCCATGAGGCACTGCGGGGTGTTGACCAGGAACAGCGTCTGCTCGGCCTGGCCCGCCGCCACCAGCCCGGCCTCCTTGCGGCAGTGCTCGGTGTGATGCCCGGGGTAGGACTCGTGCGCGATGAGCGCGGGCAGGTGCGCCATGTGCTGCTCCAGGTCGGAGTTGATCGCGACCGTGGAGTGGAAGTTGCCCAGGTAGTAGTTGAACCCGGACCACGGCTTGTCGCCGACCACCTCGTAGGTGACGTGCTCGTGATCGGGCAGCGGGTACCGCTCGCGGACCAGTTCACGCAGCGCGCCGGAGAACGCCTCCACACACACCGTCAGGCGCTCGGGCGGGATCACGTCCGAGCGCCGGTAGGCCGCCGCCCGTTCGGCCAGCGGCCCGTCCCCGCCGAGGACCTCGCTCATCTGCCGGTGCGCGTCGAGGTAGTCGTCGGTGTCCCCGGGAGCGATGTCGACGTCGAAGTAGGCGCGGACCTCGTCGACGAAACCGATCTCCTCGCCGGCGAACTTCCGGGCCGAGCACTCCATCGCGCGCAGGTGCACGTCGAGGAATTCGGCACGCCCGGGCTCGATGCCCGAATCGGGAAGTTCCTTGCGCAATTGCCGGGCGGTGTGAGCCAATTCACGGGGGTCCGGCGCGGGCGCGTTCTGCACCTCGCGCCGCAGCGCGGGATCGCCGGTATAGGCGTCGACGAAACCCTCTTCCAGGCGGTCGAAAGCCAGTCCCAGCCGCAGGTACCCGGTCACCAGAGGATGCGCGTCCATGCTCTCGACCCTAGCGATCGGGCGCCGCCGCGGTGCGCCGAAGTGGTCAGGTGAACGCGACGTTACCGACTGGTAGCTGAACCCCCTGTTGCGCGACCGCGATCGAAGTGGCGCAGAATCCACACCATGCGGTCAGAGTTTTCCCAGTTCGCCCGGTGCCCGCTGCCCGGCAGTCAGTGTTCGCCGAGGCGGAGCGTCGGGTAGGTGGCACGGATGAGCGAGCCGAGCCCCTACGT
This sequence comes from Nocardia thailandica NBRC 100428, assembly GCF_000308795.1. Lineage (GTDB taxonomy): Bacteria > Actinomycetota > Actinomycetes > Mycobacteriales > Mycobacteriaceae > Nocardia > Nocardia thailandica. The sequence continues at coordinate 20,511 of NZ_BAGK01000202.1, forward strand.
GGAGTTCGACCGGAAGCAGTGGCGCACGCTGCGCAAGTCGACCCCCCTGGTCCTGACCGAAGAGGAGCTCTACGGGCTCCGCGGCCTCGGCGAGCAGATCGACCTGGAAGAGGTCGCCGAGGTCTACCTGCCGCTCGCCCGGCTCATCCACCTGCAGGTCGCCGCCCGCCAGCGGCTCTTCGCCGCGACCGCGACCTTCCTCGGGGAGAAGCACCCCGACAAGCAGGTCCCGTTCGTCATCGGCGTGGCGGGCAGTGTCGCGGTGGGCAAGTCGACCACCGCGCGCGTGCTCCAGGCGCTGCTGGCCCGCTGGGACCACCACCCGCGCGTCGACCTGGTCACCACGGACGGGTTCCTCTACCCCACCGCCGAGCTGACCCGCCGCGGCATCATGCATCGCAAGGGCTTTCCCGAGAGCTACGACCGCCGCAAGCTGCTGCGTTTCGTCACCGAGGTCAAGTCCGGCGCCGAAGAGGTGTGCGCGCCGGTGTATTCGCACATCTCCTACGACATCGTGCCGGGCGAGAAGCACTGTGTGCGCCAGCCCGACATCCTCATCGTCGAGGGGCTCAACGTCCTGCAGACCGGCCCGCGGCTCATGGTGTCGGACCTGTTCGACTTCTCCATCTACGTGGACGCCCGTCTCGAGGACATCGAGAACTGGTACGTGAAGCGGTTCCTCGCGCTGCGCAAGACCGCCTTCGCCGATCCCGACGCGCACTTCCATCACTACGCGACCTTCAGCGACGAGCAGGCCACCGCCGCCGCGCGCGACATCTGGAACTCCACCAACCGGCCCAATCTGGTGGAGAACATCCTGCCGACGCGGCCGCGCGCCACGCTGGTGCTGCGCAAGGACGCCGATCACGCCATCAACCGGCTGCGCCTGCGCAAGCTCTGACACTCAGTACGGGCGCGCGACGTCGATCACGCTCCGCTGCACGGGATTCGTCGGCGCGTTCAGTTCCCCGGCCAGGGTGCCGAACGGCGAGGCGGCACCGGTGCGGCGCACGCGGAGGTCGGTGCCGTCGGCCAGGGTGACCGCCCGCAGGGTCGTGTCGTCGCCGACCTGGGTCCAGCCGTCCGGGCCGTACCGCCAGACGGTGGAGCCGGTGAGCGCCGACGGGTCGTCCCGGTGCCAGGTCAGCCGCGTCGCCGCCAGACCCGTGGTATCCCAGCGCAGATCGGCGACCGAACTGCAGGACGGCAGCGGCGGCGCGGTCCCGTCGACGCGCCCGGTGGCGAGATCGATGCGGTAGATCGCGCCGACGCCGCAGGCCGCGTTGTCGCGGTCGTATCCCTTCACGGCCACCGCCGAGCCGTCGGGCGCGACCACCGCCGCCGAGAGCGGGGTGTTGATCGTGCCGACCCGGCCGAACTGCCGGACCGCGCCGGTGGCGGTGTCGACGGTGTAGACGTGGCTGTAGCCCCAGCTCGCGCCCGGCGCGCTCTCGGTCCGGGCCAGCACGGCCAGCCGGTCGGTGAGGGCGAGCAACGTGGTGCCCGTCAGCGTGTTGCCCGCCTCGACCGGATCGCGCGGCTCGGGCAGTGTGACCGCCCGCAACACGGTCGGCTTCGGGTCGCGCAGGTCCGCCTGCATGATGCGGTCCGGACCCGCCCACCAGCCGACGACCGCGTCGTGCAGCGGGAACACCGCCGTGCAGCCGCAGTCGAACCGGCCCGACGCGACCAGCAGGCTGCCGGTCTCCAGCGCGCTGACCCCGCCTTGGTCGTCCACCGCCCAGATCAGGGAGTTGTCGCGGCTGAACCCGACGGAGCGGTACTGCCCGTCCCGCCCGGCCACCGTGCCGTCGGCGGTCACCGCCGCCATCCCCGCCGTCGTCCGCAGCGCGTACCGGACCGCGCCGAGGGACTGCGGCGCCGTCTGCGCGGGCGTCTCGTCCGGCGCGGGCGCGCCGCAGCCGGCGGCGAACAGCAGCAGCCCGGCCCCCGCCACCAGCGCGGTCGTCCCCCTGATCCACTGACGCATGACCTGTTTCCTTTCGTCCCCACGACGACCCCGCGGCGGGTGCCGCCGGGACCGGAGTCCCGCCGCGGCGGGACGACCGGATATGGACCGGTGGGCAGAGGGCGTTAACGAGCCGCCCGCGCCCGTGCGCGCCCGCGCCTGCCCTGTCCGCCGCCGGGCCGGGCGGCCTGCTCCCGCGCACGTCGACTGTAGGGCCGCCCGGCGGCCGAGGACGCAGGCCACGCCAGCCGGGGCCGCGATGTCCGTCGGGCGAACGCCCGGCCGCCGGTGTCGGCTCTGATCAGCGTCATCGGGCGGCGATCGCCGAGACACCCTCGGCCAGGACGGTGCGGCCGCTCGGGGTCGAGAGGGTCAGGCGGCCGAGGGGGAGTTCGCCCGGCGCGGCCGACGTGGTGGCGACGAGTTCGGCCACCGCGCCGTCGGATCGGCGTTGGGATTCCAGCACGGGCGTGTCGGCGAGAGGCGACCAGGTGCGGGTGGTCGCGCGGGCTCGGGCGGTGTCGGGCGGGGTACCGGGCGCCCAGTGCTGGAGGATCGCGGTGACGCTCCCGTCGGGCTCGGCGCGGGGGCGATGGGCGGTCGCGCAGGGGCCGGGGGCGGCGGCCAGCGGGGTGGTGCGGCCGGAGCCGGCGTCGACGGTGGCGGCGGTGGCCTGCGGGCAGGAATCGTCGGCGTCGATCCGGCGGCCGGTCAGGACGAAGGTGTGGCCGTCGGGCCCGAGGGCGGCGGCCACATCGGTGTCGAGGCCGTCGACGCGGCCGAGCGCCCGTGGCTCGCCCTCGTCGGGGACCGCGTACAGGTGGGTGCCGCTCCAGGCGCCGTCCACGGTCTCCCGCCGGGCCAGCATCATCGAATGCGCACCGGCCGCGAGGATCTCGGTGGCGCCGAAGGCGGCGCCGGGCCCCGGCGGCGTCGGCGGGTCCGGCCAGCGCAGCGGCTGGTGCCGGGCCGCGCCGCCCGGAGTCGCCAGCGCGGCGCGCATCACGACCGCGTCTTGGGACCACACGACGAGATCGTCGCGCAGGGCCACCGCCGAGGCGCAGGCACACCCGATCTTCGAGACCGCGCCCCCGACCACGGCGACCGCGACGACCGTCCCTCCGGCCACCGTGAAGGCGAAGCCGCCGTCGCGGGTGAAGGCGACGGGCTCGGTACCGGCGAAATCACCTGGCACGCGGACGGTTTCCGCCCCCTCGCGGACCACGACGAACTCCGACCTCGTGCGATAGGCGACCGCCGGCACCCGCGCGGGCGCGCGGGACGGCGAGGAGGCGGGCGGCGTCCGGTGCGCGGCCACGGCGCGGTCCGCGCCCGCCACCTGTAGCCGCGTCGGGGAATCGCCCAGGGCCGCCGAGGCGTTCGCGGGCGGCTCGCCGGGGGCGGCACCGTCCGGCCGTGGCGCGTCCCGGTGTGTCTGCGGAGCTGCGGGTGCGCCCACGCCGGTGTCCGCGCGGACCGCGGAGTCCGGCGCGGTGGCGTCGGCGTTCGAGGGTTCGGGCCGGTCACCCGTGGGCACCCCGAGCCCGGCTCGATCGGCCGCGCCGCCGGGAGGGATCACGCCGCGCTGTTCCGGTTCACGCGGAACGGTGCTGTCGCGCGCGAACCGCGCCGACGCCGAAAGTTCCTCGACAAGTTCCTCGACGGCCGACAGTGTCCGAGCGGACGGCGGCTGCGCTACCGGCCGATGGTCGAGCGGATGGACCGGCGCGGTGGTCGTCCAGGACACCGCCGACAGCACCGACACCGCCGACAGCGCGGCCAGCGCGGCCACGCCGATCGCGGCGCGCACGATTCCCCACATGTTTCCCCCTCCGGAGTTCCGGGCGGGGCCGCGCCGTCGACCGGCACACCCCCGAACCGCCTGAACACGACACCTCGACGGTAGCCGCGAACCCGGCGACGCGGAGGCGGCTGTCCCCAGGTTCGGAGTTGTCCACAGGCGGTGGCGGCGCCCTTGTGCGACGTCCCGGGTGGCGTCACCGTCGATGTCATGACGACCGGACAGATCCCGGCGGCGCCGCGCGACTCAGCTGTTCGGCGGCGCCGACAGCGACATCACGCCGGTGGCCAGCTGCACCCGGCTGCCCGCGCGCTCGATGAACAGGTCACCGTGCGGCACGTCCGCGGACCGGCCGACCTCGCCGGAGGCGATCACCTCGACCACGGCCGGATCCTGGCGCAGTACGTCGACGACGGGGTGGTCGGCGACCGGCACCCAGCTGTCGCCCTCGCGGCGCAGACGGTCGGCGTTCACCGCGGCGGTGGCGGAATCGGCCCACTGGCGCGCGGCCACGGTCAGGACGCCGTCGGCGCCCCAGCGCGGGAAGGAGACCGAGGAGCACTGGCCGGGGAGCGCGGGCAGCGGTTCGATCGCGCCGTCGGCGGCGTTGAGGACGGCGGCGTGCGCGGTCCCGCACGAGGCGGTCCGGCCGGCGGTGCCGACCAGCAGGAACGAATTGCCGTCGGGGCCAGGCGTGGCCGAGACCTGGGCGTCGACCTCCGGGATCCGGCCCAGCGCGCGCATGCTGCTCACCGTGCCGATCACGTACAGATGGCTCTTCTCCCACCACAGGCCGCGCGACTCGACCCGGGCCAACAGGATGTGCGTCGGGGTCGCCGCCAGGATCCGGACCTCGCCGGCGGGCACCCGCGCGCCGTCCTCCCCCTCGGGGAAGTCCACGGTGCGCGACACGGCCGGGACCGCCGCGGCGTCGGCGAGGTCCAGGCTCATGACCTTGCCGGGATCGTGCCACCAGGCCACCACGCCGTCGCGCACGGCGACGG
>NZ_BAGK01000201.1 GCF_000308795.1 Nocardia thailandica NBRC 100428
GGTGTGCAGGTCGTGGCGGCGGCGTGCCTCCGCGGCGGCGGCGCGGGCCCGGTCGGCGGTGAGAGCGCAGTCGGCCGCGGCGGATTCGGCTTCGGTCAGGGCGGTGCGCGCGGCGGCGAGCAGGTCCTGGGACCAGGCGGTGGCGTCGCCGGGGGCGATGGATTCCGCGCCGCCGAATCCGGCCGCCATGCCGACCTTGGTGATCAGCCGGTCGACGCCCAGCTTGTGCGATTCCAGCTCCGCGGCGGCCGCGCGGCGGCGGTCCGCCAGCCACAGCTCGGCCGCGCCGAACCGCTGGGTGTCGAAGAGCTTCTCGAGCAGCTTCTCGCGATCCTCGTTGTCGGCGCGCAGGAACCGGGCGAAATCGCCCTGGGGCAGCAGCACGACCTGGAAGAACTGGTCGGCGCTCATGCCGAGCAGGCGCAACACCTCGTCACCGATGTCGGTGAGCCGCGACAGGTTCTCGCCGCGCCCGTCGAGCCAGGTCAGGGTGCCGGAGGCGTTGACCTTCACGGTGCCGCCGCCGCGCCGGGACGGGCGGTGGTACTCGGCGGTGCGGATCAGCCGCAGCCGCCGCCCGCCCAGGGTCGCCTCCAGGCCGACGCGGGGCGGCTCCTGCGGGTCGGCGTGATCGGAGTGCAGGGCCTTCTCGCCCCGCGCGCCGGGCACCTTGCCGTACAACGCGAAGCCGATCGCGTCGAGCACCGTGGTCTTGCCCGCGCCGGTGTGCCCGTGCAGCAGGAACAGGCCGTCGGCCCCGAGCCGGTCGAAATCGATGGTGGTCGTCTCGGCGAACGGGCCGAAGGCGGTGATCTCGAGCCGGTGCAGCCTCACGCCGTCTCCTCGAGCGTCGCCGCCTCGACGGCCCGGACCGACCGCAACGTCTCCCGCTCCGCGCCGCCCACCGCCAGCGCCCGCTCGAGCCACTCCTGCTCGCCCGCCGTCGGCGCCCCACGGACATCGGTGAGGAAGCCCACCGCGACCTCGGCGTCGCGGCGGCCGTTGACGCGTTCCCGGTAGCGCAGCTCCGGATTCCCCTCCGGCCGGGTCCATTCCACGTGCACCGCGTGCGGGAAGCGTTCCCGCAGCCGCCGCATGGGATCGACCGGCCGGGCGAAGTCCGTGAGCGTCGCCGAGACGTAATGCCCCTCGGCGTCGGCGAACTCGTCGCCCGCCAGCAGTTCCTCCAGCGTCCCGGTGAGCCTGCTGAGCCCGCGCACCACCGGCAGGTCGTGGCGGTGCACCGACTCGGGGCCCGCCGGGCCGAGATCGACGATCCAGACGGCCTTGCGGTGCGTGGCCTCGCCGAAGGAGTAGGGCAGCGGAGAACCGCTGTAGCGCACCGACTCCGACAGCGTCTGCGGCGAATGGAGGTGGCCGAGCGCGACGTAGTCGACGCCGTCGAACGCGGCGGCGGGCACCGTCTCCACCCCGCCGACGGAGATCGATCGCTCCGAGCCGCTGGCCTCGCCGCCGACCACGAAGGCGTGCGCCAGCACGACCGAGCGGGTGCCGGGGCGGCCCGCCAGATCGGCGCGGATCCGCGCCATCACCGCGTCGAGCACTTCCGCGTGCGAACGGGCCTGCGGCACACCGAGTTCCGCGCGGGTGATCTCCGGTTCCAGGTAGGGGATGCCGTAGAAGGCGACCTCGCCGTGCTCGTCGCGGCACAGCACGGGACGGTCGGCGTCGGCCACGCGGGTGCACAGATGCAGCCCGCCCGCCGCCGTGAAGCCCGCGCCCGCGCCGAGGCGCGCGGGGGAATCGTGATTGCCCGAGGTCGCGACGATGCGCGCGCCCGCGGCTCGGATCGCCTCGAACCCGCGCTGGCAGACGGTGATCGCGTCCGCGTTGGGGATGGAACGGTCGTAGACGTCCCCCGGCACGACCACCACGTCGACCCACTCCGCGGCAACCAGCTCGGCGATCGCGGCGAGCACACCGGCCTGATCCGGCAGCAGGTCGACACCGTGGAAGGTGCGACCGATGTGCCAGTCGGAGGTGTGCAGGATGCGCATGCCGCGAAACCGTAGGGGAAGGTTCCGACAGATTTCAACATCACGGCATGTCGGGCGCGACATGCCCGGGGCGGCGATTTGCGCGGAGATTGCGAACTTGTCGGAGCCCTACGGCACTATCGGCTCCATGACCGCCTCGATGCTCGTCGCGCTCGTATTGGTGTTCGCCGCCGGTTTCGGCCTCGGCTGGCTGGGGCACGCGGCGCGGGGCGGGCAACGGGCCGCCGCCGCGGAGGCCCGGCTCGCGGCGGCGGCGGACAACGAACGGTTGCTGCGCCGCTCGCTCGAGGTGGCCAACGAGGATGCGGCGCGGCGGCATTCGGCCGCGATCGGGGCCATGGTCGATCCGCTGCGCGAGGCGGTCGGGGCGCTCGAACACCAGATCCGCCAGGTCGAGCACCATCGCATCGACGCCTATTCGGGCCTGCGCGAGCAGGTCGCCGGGATGGCCCGCACCTCCCATCAGCTGGCGGGGCAGACCGGTCAGCTGGTGGCCGCGCTGCGCGCGCCGCAGGTCCGCGGCCGCTGGGGCGAGATCCAGCTCGAACGCGTCGTCGAACTGGCGGGGATGACCCGCCACTGCGACTTCGCCACCCAGGTGAACCGGGCCGGGGAGCACGGCGGCGTCCGCCCCGACCTCGTCGTCCGCCTCACCGGCGGCAGGCACATCGTCGTCGACGCCAAGGTCCCCTTCACCGCCTACCTCGACGCGAGCACCACCGAGGACCCGGCCGCGCGCACCCCGCTGCTGACGCGGCACGCCAAGCATCTGCGCGCCCACATCGATCAGCTCGCCGACAAGGCGTACTGGGCCGCGTTCGATCCCGCGCCGGAGTTCGTCGTGCTGTTCGTCCCCGGCGACCCGTTCCTGGACGCGGCGCTCACCACCGACCCGGAACTGCTCGAGTACGCCTTCGGCCGCAACGTCGTGCTCGCCACCCCGACCACCCTCATCGCGCTGCTGCGCACCATCGCGTTCGGCTGGCGCCAGGAGGCCCTCTCCCGCGACATGGCGACGGTGCAGCAGCTGGGCAAGGAGCTCTACGGCCGCATCGGCAAGGTCGCCGAACACCTCGACACCCTGGGCGTTCACCTGGGCAAAGCGGTCACCGCGTTCAACGCGACGGTGGGTTCGGTGGAGTCGCGGGTCCTGGTCACCGCGCGGCGCATGCACGAGCACGGCATCGCCGATCAGGAGCTCCCCGGCATCCGTCAGGTGGACCCGCGGCCGCGGGTGGTCGCCTTCGCCGAGGCACAGGACCGCGTCTGACAATCCCGTGCCGTCCCGCCGAGTGCCGCGTGTTGCGGTTAGTGTCATAGGGTGCCTGCTTCTCAACGTGCGCGATCCCGGGTACCCGCGCCGCAACGTTCGATCCTGCCCTCGGTGCCCGGCGTCCCCGCCTGGGCCGCGGTGCTGATCGCCGTCGGCGCGACCACCCTGGGGTTCCTGATCGATGCGCTCGGTGACGAGTCCGAACCCACCGGCACGTTCTCGGCGTTCTACGTTCTCGGCTGCCTCGCCGCGGTGTGCGCGGTCCGGCTGCGCGGCCTGTTCACCGCGATGGTGCTGCCGCCGCTGCTGCTGTTCGTCGCGGTCCCGGTGGCCTGCCAGTTCCTCAGCGGCCGCGGCTCCACCTCCATCAAGGACGTGCTGCTCAACCTCGCCATTCCGCTGGTGCAGCGGTTCCCCACGATGCTGCTGGCGACCGTGCTCGTGCTGGCCGTCGGCGCGGCTCGGATCGTGCTGCACCGCCGCGCGCCCGCCACCGCGGGTGACAGCAGACGCGAGCGCAGGCCGGCCCGCCGCCGCAATCCCTCGACCCTGGCCGAGACCTCCAAGCGCAGGCCCCGCCGCGCCGCCGTCGAGGAGCCGCCTACCGAGATCGACCTCGGCAGCCCGGCCCGCCGCCGTCCGCCGGCTCCGGCCAGGGGCCGCGCCCGTGGCCGTGGCGAACGCTCCGGCTCGGCGACCGCGACCCAGGAACCGCGTGGCCGTAC
>NZ_BAGK01000200.1 GCF_000308795.1 Nocardia thailandica NBRC 100428
CACCCGCTCGACCGCGAAGTTGTAGAAGACGGCGTCGACCACTTCCACCCCCACCGCCCCCAGCGGCGCCGCCCGCCCGGCGAAGTAGCCCATCCAGTACCCGCGATAACCCGCCGCGTCGAACGCCGCCCGCGCCTCCGGCGCGAAGTACACCAGCACGTGCACCGGCTCGATCAGTTCCCAGATCCGCCGCGCGGTTCCCGTCTCACCCATGCGCCCAGTGTGCACGGTTGTGTGGGTCGCTATACGCGAGCGGCGCTGGCCCAGTGGGTGGGCTTGGCGATAGTCGCGGGCGGTCGAGTCATGAGCTGTTCGCAAAGTGGCGGGTCGACGAGCACAGGCGTGCCTGGCCAGACGCAATCGCTGTAGCGGACACAGGCGGCCGGGAGACGGCACGGTCCACGCGGCGACAGATCACGAGCCCAGGCGGGCCGAGCATGGGGGTCGGAAACCCGCGCCGGGTGTGCCGGTGCAGTCCAGCCGCACGCAGCTCCGGCCGAACCGGGCGGCGCTGTGGCGTCAGTCGGCAGAAGCCGTGCCCATGCCGCGGCGGCACGCCGGCAGTGGGCGGCCGAGTTCATGGGCAGTTCGCGAAATGGCGGTTCGCCGAGCACAGGGGGCCTGGCCGGCCGCTGTCGCAGTAGCGGGCGTTGGCGACCGAAGTCGGTACGGGCCACGCGGCGGACCCCGGGCGGGACAAGTCACGGGCGTCGGAAACCCGCGCCGGGTGTGCCAGTGCAGTCCAGCCCGCACGCGGCTCAGGCCGACCGGGCGGCGCTGTGGCGTCAGTCGGCAGAAGCCGTGCCCATACGGCGGCAGTCGGCGATCGCGTTCATGGTCGGACGAGTTCCGCAGGCCGCGCCGACAGTTCCCGGTCCGGGGACCGACGCATCTGGCGCCGCAAGGGGTCACGCCGCGGACCGGACCCCGGACCACGCGGCCGTGGGTCCGACCGCCCGCGCGGCCATGCGGGCGACGGCGGCGGCGACCCGCGCGGGTTCCTCCAGGATGACCGAGTGCCCGGCGCCCTCGACGACCACGAGGTCCGCGTAGTCGACGGCGGCGGCCATGGCGACCGAATGCGAGGGCGGCGTCATCGAATCGGCGGACCCGCACAGCACCACGGTCGGGATGGCCGACAGGGCGGGCAGCACGTCGGTGCGGTCGTAGGTCATGAAGGCGCTCAGGAAGCTAGCCATGGTGACGATCGAGGTCTCGTTGTGCATGGCGTAGGCCAGGGCGAGCATGCGCGGATCGACCTTGCGGTTACCGAACTCCGCGACCCGGACGACCGGCGCGAAGATCCGGCACGCGGCCTTCTTGACCTGCTGCATCACGCGCGGCGCCCGCCGCACCGCCGCCTGGAACCCGCCGACGATCGGGTGCCGCAGCAGCCGCCCGAACCCGGCGTCGGCCAGCCCGTTCGCGGCGGTCGCGACCAGCCCGACCCCCACGATCCGCGTCCCGATCTCGTGCCGGTTCCGCGCCGCGTAGGTCAGCACGGTCATCCCGCCCATCGAATGCCCGACCAGGACCACCGGCCCAGCCGGCACGACCGCGTCGAGCACCGCGCCCAGATCGTCGGCCAGCCGCTCGAGCGTGTACGTCTCCCGCCCCGCCTTCCCCGACTCCCCGTGCCCCCGGTGGTCGTAGCAGACCACCCGGACCGCCGGATCGTCCCGCAGCAGCACGTCCCGCACCGCGGTCCACGACTCCGACCGCAGGCAGTGCCCGTGCACCAGCACCACCGTCACCGCCGCGTCCCGCGCCCCGTACTCCCGCACCACCAGCGGCACCCCGTCCCCGGCCGACACCACGACACGACGCTCCCGAAAGCGGGCAAGTGTGCTGATCGACATCGGAACCTCCGGTTGGCTGGTGGTACCACCAACTCTCCCCCGATCCGCCTCTGACCAGCAGATCCCCGAGAGGGGAGCCCCCTCTCCCCAGGGTGAGCGGATCCCCACCCAGGTGGCAGGCGAGGCGGTGTTCAATATTTTGCCGTGTTCAACTAAAGTGAACGCCGTGGTTGATCGAACACAGCAACGCACCGTCGAGGACTCGATGGCCGAGGCGATGTCCTCGATCCACATCGAGTTCACGCTGCGTCGGTGGCTCTCGGACCAAGAAGCCATCGTCGACGTAGGTCGGCAGGGCTTCGGAACCACCTATCGCCTGATTTGGCTGCCGCATGTCACCCTCTCCGCCCTGGCACGCCACAGCGGGTACAACGCCCCGCACCCGATCCTCGTCGCGGGCCCACGGATCGGCAGCCGTACGGCGGCGGCCCTCCGACAAGCACAGATCGACTTCATCGACACTGCCGGAAACGCTCATCTGGATTTCGGCCCGGTCCTCATCGACATTCGCGGACGCGACAATCCTGCACTTGTCCCGAACCATCGATCGCCGGAATCCAATCTGTTCAGCGCCAAACGTATGCAGGTGGTCTTCGCGCTACTCACCTGGCCGGGCCTGGTCGAACAACCCGTTCGCACCGTTGCCCATGTCGCGGGCACATCGGTCGGCATCGCACAATCAGCCCTGGAAGGAATGCGGCAGTTCGACTATCTGATCGGACCTGCGCTCCGTCGCCGCGACGAACTCGTCGACCTGTGGTCCGCCGCATACCGGAGCACCCTGATGCCGAAAGTCAGACAGGCGTCGTATCAGGGCGACGTATCGCAGTGGAGCCCGCCCCTCGGCTACCTCGTGAGTGGCGAGTCCGCGGTCAATACGATCCGGCACCCGCAGACACTCGCCGTGTACGTGAAGAACTTCGACCCGATCGAAGCCGTCCACAGCCGCTGGAGAAGAACCGATCACGCCAATATCGAAGTGCGACACAAGTTCTGGAATGAACCTCCATGGTCGGAGCCACGCGACCCTACCGGCGCCTTCACCGAATCAGCGGCGCCGCCACTCCTGGTGTACGCCGATCTCCTGGCATCGAAAGAACCTCGGCAAGCCGAAGTAGCTCACGCCTTGAGGAGAGACGGACTCGTTTGACCCCACGCGCCCGCACGGACCGTCAGTCGACCTGGTCGACACAGTCATCAAAGAGTTGGTGTCACGTTCCGGAGCAGACCCGGAAACGATCATGATCATCGGAGCGCACTGCCGTGATCTGCTGCATGCTGCTTTCGGTCGCGCAGATCCGCTCCGCTCCACCAGCGACGTCGACCTCGGCATCGCTGTCGCCGAGGACGGACAATACCGACAGATCGTTTCGGTACTCGCTCCCTCGGGAACGACCGACATCCGCTACGCGATCGCAGGCATCACGGTCGACGTCGTACCGTTCGGCGATATCGAAGATCCGGAAGGCACCACAACCCTTCAGGGCAGGAAAGATTCACTGGACGTCTTCGGTTTTCGGGAGGTCTTCGCCCACGCATGGGAACTGCGGCTGCCGAGCGGTCACACCGTACGCGTTCCCACCCCTGCGGGCTACACCGCGCTGAAGCTGAAAGCCTGGTGCGACCGATCCATCATCGGGGAATACAAAGACGCCGGCGATATCGCCATCGCATGTAGCTGGTACCAGGAAGACACCGACGGGGTTCATGCAGCCCTCTACGAAGCCCGGACCGACCTTCTGGTCCGAGCCGAAGTCGATGTCGACGTCGCAGCGCTGTATCTGCTCGGTGAAGAGATATCAACCCTTCTCGGTAAGACACGGACAGCCGACCTGCGTGGAATCTGGATCCGCACCGACCGGGACCTACTCGCCGAGTACTTCGCACGCCAGCGGTCGCGCACCCGCCCCGATCGGCCGACCGCGCATCGCGCGATCGGGGCACTGACCGACTTCCTGTTCTACTGAAAGCTCATCGAGACAGGGCGCCGCCTACGCGGTCTTCTGGCGCGCCCCCGGCAGGTCGCGTATCGGCCCCTGCCACAACAGATCACACGTTGAAGCGGAACTCCACGACGTCGCCGTCGGACATGACGTAGTCCTTGCCTTCCATGCGCACCTTGCCCGCGGCCTTGGCGGCGGCCATGGAGCCGGCTTCCACCAGGTCGTCGAAGGCGACGATCTCGGCCTTGATGAAGCCGCGTTCGAAGTCGGTGTGGATGACGCCCGCGGCCTTGGGGGCGGTGTCGCCCTGGTGGATGGTCCAGGCTCGGGCTTCCTTGGGGCCTGCGGTGAGGTAGGTCTGCAGGCCGAGGGTGTGGAAGCCGGCGCGGGCGAGGGCGTGCAGGCCGGGTTCGGTCTGGCCGATGGACTCCAGGAGTTCCAGGGCGGACTCGTCGTCGAGCTCGAGGAGTTCGGCTTCGACCTTGGCGTCGAGGAAGACGGCGTCGGCGGGGGCGACGGCGGCCTTCAGCTCGGCGACCTTGGCTTCGTCGGTGAGGACGGACTCGTCGGCGTTGAAGACGTACAGGAACGGCTTGGTGGTGAGCAGCGAGAGCTCGCGCAGCAGGTCGGCGTCGATCTTGTTGCCGGCGGCGAACAGGGTGGTGCCCTCGTTGAGGATCTCCTGGGCGGCCTTGGCGGCGTCGAGGAAGGGCTTGCGGTCCTTCTTGACCTTGGCTTCCTTCTCCAGGCGCGGGACGGCCTTCTCCAGGGTCTGCAGGTCGGCGAGGATGAGCTCGGTCTCGATGACCTCGATGTCGGCGGTGGGATCGACGCGGCCGTCGACGTGGATGACGTCGTCGTCGGCGAACACGCGCACGACCTGGCAGATGGCGTCGGCCTCACGGATGTTGGCCAGGAACTTGTTGCCGAGGCCGGCGCCCTCGGAGGCGCCCTTGACGATGCCCGCGATGTCGACGAACGACACGACCGCGGGGACGATGCGCTCGGAACCGAAGATCTCGGACAGCTGGTCGAGCCGCTTGTCGGGCAGCGGGACGACGCCGACGTTGGGCTCGATGGTCGCGAACGGGTAGTTCGCGGCCAGCACGTCGTTCTTGGTCAGCGCGTTGAACAGCGTCGACTTTCCGACGTTGGGCAGGCCGACGATTCCGAGGGTGAGACTCACGAGTACGGGATTCTATCGGGTGCGCGGGGGTGACCGGACACCGCGCCCGCCGAGCCGGACGGCCCGGCGGGCGGCCGGTGATCAGGGCACCAGCACGACCTTGCCGAGGTTGCCGCCCGCGGCGACCAGCGCGTGCGCCCGCTCGGCCTCCTCCAGGCCGAACTGGGCCGCCACCACGGGCTGCAGCAGGCCGGAGACGAAGAACTGCCACAGTTCCTGACGCCAGTGGTCGTAGTCGGCGGGGTGGTTCTCGGCGGCGTGCCGGAGCCGGAAACCGGTGACGGTGCGCGCGCCGGACAGCAGGTCGGCGGTGTCCACCGCGCCGCTGCTCGCGCCGAAGGCGATCAGGCGGCCGCCGGGTGCCACCGCCGACAGCGCCGCGCCACGGACGGCGCCGCCGACGGCGTCGAGGGCGACGTCGACCTGCTTGCCGGACCCGAGCTCGGCGTAGGTGAACACCTCGTCGGCGCCGAGTTCGCGCACGAAGTCCAGTTCGGCGGGGTCGGCGACCGCGCCGATGACCAGCCCGGCGCCGCGGACCCGCGCGAGCTGGACGGCGAGATGGCCCGCCGCGCCCGCCGCGCCGGTGACCAGCACCGAGGCGCCCTCGATCGAGCCCGCGGCGTCGATCGCGCCGAGCGCGACCAGCCCGCTGCGGACCAGCGCGACGGCGTCGAGGGCGGACGCGCCGTCCGGGATGGGCGAGGCCTCATCGGCGGCCAGGATGGCGTACTCGGCGTAGGCGTCGGCGGGACAGACGCCGACGACGCGGTAGCCGGGGCCGTAGTCCGCGACGCCGTCACCGGCGGCCACGACCTCGCCTGCGATCTCGCCGCCGAGCCCGGGCCGGGCGCCACGCACGACCGGAACGGTGAGGCCGACGGCCTCGACCCGGACGAGCAGTTCCCCGGGACCGGGGACCGGGGCGTCGGCCGCGACGACCCCGAGCACGTTCCGACCGTCGTTGGGCTGGTGGGTAACCCGCCGCATGACACCTCCTGCAAAACTCACGAGCGAAGGCGTTACGGTAACCGGGTAGGGGCACGTTTCCACAGCTCAACGGCATGGAAGTGCGATATCTCACCGCCGCGCATGACACGCGGAGAGGACGGGAACCGGCGTAGGCTCGCCAGGTATGGAGGCGACCACGGAGGTGGTGACGGCGCGTCCCGCGCCGGTGCTCGCCGGGTTCATCGACCAGTATGTCGGGTACCGGCTGAGCGGGTTCGCGCCGGGGTTGCACCGGGGCCTGCCCTCGCGGCACATGACCTTCATCGTCGCCATCGGCCCCACCGTCGACGTGGTCGAACACACCGATCCGCGGCAGACGCCCGGCAGCTACCGCTGTGTGCTGAGCGGCCTGCAGGCGGCCCCGGCGATGATCGCGCACAACGGTTCCCAGGAGGGCGTGGCCATCCAGCTGACCCCGCTGGGCAGCCGGGTGCTGTTCGGGATGCCCGCCGGCGAGCTGTGGGACCTGACCCTGGAGTGTTCCGACGCGCACGGCCCGCTGGGCCGCAGGCTGGCCGAGTCGGTCGCCGCGGCGCCGGACTGGCGGGCGCGCTTCGCCGCCTGTGACGCCGCGCTGCTGGCGGCCGCCCGCGACGACGCGCCGATCGAACCACCGCTGCACCGGGCCTGGGCGGCGCTGGTCGCGTCCGGGGGCACCGCGCCGATCGCCGGGCTGGCCGACCGGATCGGGTGGAGCCGCCAGCACCTGGCCCGCCGGTTCACCGCCGAGTTCGGGACCGGCCCCAAGACCGCGGCCCGGGTCATCCGCTTCGAGCGGGCCCGCCGGATGATCGCGGGCACCCCGCCCTATGTCTCCATCGCCCAGGTCGCCGCGTCCTGCGGCTACTACGACCAGGCCCACCTCAACCGGGACTTCCTGGAACTCGCCGGTTGCAGCCCGACCACCTGGCTCGCCGAGGAGATTCCATCCGTCCAAGACGACGAGGGTCCCGTCGCGCGAGGCTGAGGTCATGACCACTTCACCGGAATCCACCACCACCTTCACCGCCGTCTGGCCGTGCCTGTCCTTCGACGACGCCCGCGCCCAGATCGCCTTCCTCACCGAGGCTTTCGGTTTCGTCGAGGTCGCCGTGTACGCGCGGGACGGCGATCCGTCGGTCGTCGAGCACGGCGAGCTGCGCTGGCCGCTCGGCGGCGGCATCATGTTCTCCTCGACCGGGCGCGACGACAGCCCGTTCAGCCGCAAGCCCGCGGGCACCGACTCGGTGTACCTGGTGTGCACCGACCCCGACGGCCTGTTCGCGCGGGCGAGCGCGGCGGGCGCCGAGGTCGTGCGCGGGCTGCGCGACGAGGACTACGGCTCGCGCGGGTTCACCGTCCGCGACCCCGAGGGCAATCTGTGGAGCTTCGGCACCTACCGGGGCGAGTGAGCTGAACAATATTGCAGGTTGACCGTCAACAGGGCGGATCGTCGCCGTGCCGGTACCCCGGTGAGCTACGTTGTTCGATGTTTCACCGGAGTACCTGCGCGTTTAGGGGAGTGTAAGACCCATGGCGACAGTCGAATACCTGAAGACCGATCCCGACCTGCCCCCGGTCGGGATCGTCGACCGCACCCCGCTGACGCCGGCGAAGAAGGCGATCCTCGCCGTCGTCGCGCTGCTCGGCGGGTTCGCCTGGGCGATCGTGGCCTTCGTGCGGGGCGAGAACATCAACGCGGTGTGGATCGTGGTCGCGGCGGTCTGCACCTACGTCATCGCCTACCGCTTCTACGCGCGGTTCATCGAGTGGAAGATCACCCGGCCGCGCGACGACGTGGCCACCCCGGCCGAGATCTACGACAACGGCAAGGACTTCATGCCGATGGACCGGCGGGTGCTCTACGGGCACCACTTCGCCGCCATCGCGGGCGCCGGCCCGCTGGTCGGGCCGGTGCTGGCCGCCCAGATGGGTTATCTGCCGGGCACCATCTGGATCGTGGTCGGCGTGGTCTTCGCCGGCGCGGTGCAGGACTATCTGGTGCTGTGGGCCTCGACCCGCAGGCGCGGCCGCAGCCTCGGGCAGATGGCGCGCGACGAACTCGGCGCCATCGGCGGCGTGGCCGCCATCGTGGCCATCCTGGTCATCATGACCATCCTGCTGGCGGTGCTCGCGCTGGTGGTGGTCAACGCGCTCGGCGAGAGCCCGTGGGGCGTGTTCTCCATCGCCATGACCGTCCCGATCGCGCTGTTCATGGGCGTGTACCTGCGGTACCTGCGGCCGGGCGCGGTCGGCGAGGTGTCGGCGATCGGCATCGTGCTGCTGCTCGCGGCCATCATCGGCGGCGGCTGGGTCTCCGAGACCGAGTGGGGCGCGGACTGGTTCACGCTCTCGCGCACCACCATCGCCTGGTGCCTGATCGCCTACGGCTTCTTCGCCTCGGTGCTGCCGGTCTGGCTGCTGCTCGCCCCGCGCGACTACCTGTCGACGTTCATGAAGGTCGGCACCATCGTGCTGCTCGCCGTCGGCATCCTGATCACCGCGCCGGTGCTGAAGGCGCCCGCGGTGTCGCAGTTCGCCCACACCGGCAACGGCCCGGCCTTCGCGGGCAGCCTGTTCCCGTTCCTGTTCATCACCATCGCCTGTGGCGCGCTGTCGGGATTCCACGCCCTGGTGTCCTCGGGCACGACGCCCAAGCTGCTGGCCAAGGAATCCAACGCCCGCATGATCGGCTACGGCGGCATGCTGATGGAGTCGTTCGTCGCGGTCATGGCGATCATCACCGCCTCGATCATCGATCAGCACCTGTACTTCGGCATGAACGCCGGCATCGGGCTGACCGGCGGCACGCCGGAAAAGGCCGCCGCCTACACCAATTCGCTCGGGCTGTCCGGCCCGCCCGCGACGCCGGAACTGTTCACCCAGGCCGCCGCGGACGTCGGCGAGAACTCCATCATCTCCCGCACCGGCGGCGCGCCGACCCTGGCCGTCGGCATCGCCGAGGTCTTCCACCATTTCCTCGGCGGGTCGAGCATGAAGGCCTTCTGGTACCACTTCGCGATCATGTTCGAGGCGCTGTTCATCCTGACCACCATCGACGCGGGCACCCGCGTGGCGCGGTTCCTCGTCTCGGACGCGCTGGGCAACCTGGGTGGCGGTTTCGCCAAGTTCAAGGACCCCTCGTGGCGGGTCGGCGCCTGGGTGGCCTCGCTGGCCGTGGTCGCGGGCTGGGGCTCGGTGCTGCTGATGGGCGTGAACGACCCGTTCGGCGGGATCAACGCGCTCTTCCCGCTCTTCGGCATCGCCAACCAGCTGCTCGCCGCCATCGCGCTGACGATCGTGCTGGTCATCCTGGTCAAGAAGGGCATGGTGAAGTGGGCCTGGATCCCCGGCATCCCGCTGGCCTGGGATCTGATCGTCACCATGACGGCGTCCTGGCAGAAGATCTTCTCCCAGGACCCCAAGCTCGGGTACTGGAAGCAGCACAGCCTCTGCGAGGCGGCCCAGGCCGCCGGTAAGGGCTGCCTGACGGCGAAGACGCCCGAGCAGGTCGACACCGCGATCCGCAACACCTTCATCCAGGGCACGCTGTCGATCGTGTTCGCGGTGCTGGTGCTCATCGTGGCGATCATCGGGGCGATCGTGTGCGTGCGGGCGCTGCGCTCGGGCACCGTCTCCGACACCGAGGCGCCCGAGCAGCCGTCGAAGATCTTCGCCCCCAGCGGTTTCGTGGCCACCGCGCAGGAACGCGCGGTGCAGAAGCAGTGGGACGAACTGATCGCCGAGGGCACGGTGGCCGCGCCCGGATCGGCGCACGCCTCGTGAGCGACGCGCGCCGGGGTCGGCGGGTCCGGTCCCTCGGATCGGCCGCGCTGACCCGGGCGCGCACCGCCGTGCGCGGGGTCGCGTGGTGGTACAGCGCGATCAACGGCGGGCAGGACTACCAGCGGTACGTCGAGCATCTGCGGCGCACCCATCCCGGCGCGCCGGTGCCGTCGGTCAAGCAGTACTGGCGCGAGCGCTACGCCGAGGCCGACCGCAATCCGTCCACCCGCTGCTGCTGACGGGCCGCCCGGTTCGACCCCCTAGGGATAGATGGCTGTTTTCCGCTAGCACAGGTTTGGGCCTGCTGACACAGTGGTACCCGTGACGATTACGGCTCTGGATTTCGAGCGCTGCTACCGCGCGGTCTCGACCCGCGACTCCCGTTTCGACGGGCAGTTCTTCACCGCGGTGCGCACCACGGGCATCTACTGCAGACCGTCGTGCCCCGCCATCACCCCCAAGCGCGGCAACGTCACCTTCCTACCCACGGCGGCCGCGGCCCAGCACGCGGGCTACCGCGCCTGCCGCCGCTGCCTGCCCGACGCCGCCCCCGGCTCGCCCCTGTGGAACGTGCGCGCCGACCTCGCCGCCCGCGCCATGCGACTCATCGGCGACGGCATCATCGAACGCGGCGGCGTGCCCGCGCTCGCCGCCCGGCTCGGCTACTCGCAGCGGCAGCTGACCCGGGTCCTGACCAACGAACTCGGGGCGGGCCCGCTGGCGCTGGCCCGCGCCCATCGCGCGCACACCGCGCGGCTGCTGATCCAGACCACCGAACTGCCCATGTCCGACATCGCCTTCGCGGCGGGGTTCGCCAGCATCCGGCAGTTCAACGACACCGTGCGCGAGGTCTTCGCCGTCAGCCCGACCACCATGCGCACCGAGGCCCGCCGCTCGCCCCGGATCGAGGCACCGGCGGGCAACGGCACCCTAACCCTGCGGCTGCCCTACCGCGAACCCCTCGACACCGGCTGGCTCGAGTGGTTCCTGTCCGCGCACGCCGCGCCGGGGCTCGAACTGTGGGAGGACGGGGTCTACACGCGCACCCTGCGCACCCCGCACGGGCACGCCACCGTGCAGCTGAGCTTCCGGCCCGGACACGTCCGCGCCCAGCTCGCCCTGCGCGACATGCGCGACCTCGCACCGACCGTGGCGCGCGTCCGGCACCTGCTCGACCTCGACGCCGACCCGCACGGGATCGACGAGGCGCTCGGGGCGAGCGATCCCACCCGTCCGTTCAGCCGCGGCATCCGGGTACCGGGTTGCGTGGACGGGCCGGAACTGCTGCTGCGCACCATGATCGGGCAGCAGATCTCCCTCCCGGCCGCCCTCACCCACACCGCGCGGCTCGCCGAGGCGCTCGGGGACCGGGTCGACGGGCCGGTGCGGCTGCTGTTCCCCGCCCCGGAGGCCATCGCCGAGCGCGGCGCGGAGGTGCTGACCGGGCCCGCCCGCCGGGTACAGGCCGTTGTCGCGGCCGCCGCGGCCGTCGCGGCGGGCGAGCTCGACCTGCACGCCGGGCGCACCGCGGCCGACCTCCGCCAGGACCTGCTCGCCCTCGACGGGGTCGGCCCGTGGACCGCGGACTACGTGACCATGCGCCTGCTCGCCGACCCCGACATCCTGCTCGGCACCGACCTCGTCGTGCGCCAGGGCGCCGAACTGCTCGGCCTCGAGCTGGACAACACCACCCGCTGGGCGCCGTGGCGCTCGTATCTGACCATGCACCTGTGGAAGACCGCGCTCACCCGCAGGCGCACCGCTTCCTGACCGACGACAAGGACCCACACATGAGCACCATCGCCGACGTCGCCACCGTGACCACCACGGCGGGCCCGTTCACCGCGATCACCGACGCCGACGGCGCCGTCCTGGCATCGGGCTGGACCGCCGACACCGAATACCTGCGCGGGCTCGTCCGTCCCGCGCTGCGCCCCGAAACCCTGCGCGTCCGCGCCGAACTCGGCGCCGTGACCGCCGCCGTCACGGCCTATCACGCGGGGGACCTCACCGCGATCGATCCGATCCCGGTCCGCCAGCGCTCCGGCGCATTCCTCACCCACGCCTGGGACGTCCTACGCAAGATCCCGGCGGGCGAACCGGTCACCTACACCGAATTCGCCGCCCTCGCGGGCAATCCCGCCGCGACCCGGGCGGCCGCCAACGCCTGCGCCCGCAACGCCGCGGCACTGTTCGTGCCGTGCCACCGGGTGGTGCGCATCGGCGGCGCGCTCGGCGGGTTCCGCTGGGGCCTGGACGTCAAGCGCTGGTTGCTGGCCCACGAGGGCTAGGCGACGGTGGCCTCGAGGCGCGAGCCCGCGCGGCCGCGGACCACGTGCAGGCGGCTGGGAATGCGCTGGCGCATCTCGTCCACGTGACTGACGATGCCCACCACCCGGCCGCCCGCGCGGAGCTCGTCCAGGACGCCCATCACCGCGTCGAGCGTGTCGGCGTCCAGGCTGCCGAACCCCTCGTCGATGAACAGGGTGTCGAGTTCGAGGCCGCCCGCCTCGGCGGCGACCACGTCGGCCAGGCCGAGCGCCAGCGACAGCGAGGCCATGAAGGTCTCGCCGCCGGAGAGGGTGTCGGCCGAGCGGACCGCGCCGGTGTAGTCGTCGCGCACGTCCAGGCCGAGTCCACCGCGCCTGCCGCGCGGGCCCGCCTTGTCCGTGTGGACGAATTCGTAACGGCCACCCGACATCCGGCGCAGCCGCAGCGAGCCCGCCTCGGCGACCTCCTCCAGCCGGGCCGCGAGCACGTAGGACCGCAGCGACATGCGGCGGTTGTTCTCCCCGCGCCCCGCCACCACCTCGGCCAGCCCGGCCAGCTCGTCGAAGTCGGCCTGCAGCGGGGCGATGCGCTCCAGCTCGCTCCACAGCTGGGCGCCCAGTTCCTCGAGCTGGGTCACTCGGGTGGCGGCGGCGGACCGCCGGGCCACCGCCTCGGTGAGGGCCTGCTGTGCCTCGGTGAACCGCTGCTCGAATCCGGCCGGGTCCCCCGGGGTCTCCTCGGCCAGATCGCGGATGCCGGGTTCGGCGAGCACCGTGTCCGCGTGGTCGCGGATCCGCTCCGCCTCGGCGAGTTCGCCCTCGATCGCCTGCTGCCGCGCGAGCGGCCGGATGACCGGTGCCACGGCGTCCTTGACCCGGGTGAGCAGGGCGATGTCGTCGCGGGGCGGGCGGGCGGGCGGCTCGGGCGTGATCGGGCCGGGATCGTCGAGGAAGTCGAAGAGGGTCAGCGGCTCCTCGTCGGCGCGAGGCCGGTCGCCGGCGCCGACCGCCGCACCGTCGGAGGGATGCCCGGACCGTCCGCCTACCGGCGGCTCCGTGTGGCCGGGCGTGGTAGTACCTGCGGCAGCCGACGACTCGGCGTCACTGGCAACCCTGGTTTCCGCGGCGGTCGACAGCTCGGCATGGCCGGGCGCCGGCGCGGTATCGCCCGCGGCAGCCGACGGCTCGGCGTCGCTGGGAACGGTGGCTGCCGCGGCGGACGACAGCTCGGCGCGGCCGGGCGCCGGCGCGGTATCGCCCGCGGCAGCCGACGGCTCGGCGTCGCTGGGAACCGTGGCTGCCGCGGCGGTCGACAGCCCGGCGTGGCCGGGCGCCGGGGGGAGAGTGTTCGCGGCGGCCGAGGACTCGATGTGGCCGGTGGCCCGAAGGGGGGCGCCCGCGACGGCGGCCTGCCCGACCTGACCGTGCGGCGCAGCGGGAGTGTCCACCGCTGCTGACGGCCCGGTGTGGCCGAGCGCCCCAGCGGAGGCGTCCGCAACTGCCGACGGCCCGGCCTGGTCAGGTGCCGGAGCGCAGGTTCCCGCGGTCGCCGACGGCTCGGCGCGGCCGGATACCGGGGCGGTAGCGCCTGCTGCGGCCGACGGGACGGCCGACGACTCGGCGGGCTCGGCGGCGAGGAAACCGGCGGCGCGCGCGAGGTTCTCGATGCGGTCGGCGACATGGGTGACGGCGGTGCGGGCGGCCGCCTCGGCGGTGCGGGCGGCGC
The DNA here is from genome assembly GCF_000308795.1 of Nocardia thailandica NBRC 100428. Taxonomy (GTDB): domain Bacteria; phylum Actinomycetota; class Actinomycetes; order Mycobacteriales; family Mycobacteriaceae; genus Nocardia; species Nocardia thailandica. The sequence continues at coordinate 13,761 of NZ_BAGK01000200.1, forward strand.
GGAGGCCGGTCGCGGCCGTGACCAGGGCGCGCAGGCGGCGGGTGCGGGCCTCGATGGTGCCGTCGGCGCCCGCGGCCGCGCGCAGGCGGGTGTCGAGCTCGGCGAGGCGGGCGGTGCCCGTGGACAGGGTGGTGGCGACCGTGGCGCGACGGGCGTCGAGGTCGCGGGACTCGTCCTGGAGGCGGGACTCGGCGGAGCGGACGGTTTCCAGCCGGGCGGTGAGTGCCGGGACCTGGTCGGCGAGGTCGGCGGCGTCGGCGAGGCGGTCGGCGGCGGCACGGACGGCGGCCGCGAGCGCGACCGGGTCGCCGTCGCCGCCGCGGGCGATCAGCGCCTCGATCTCGCGCTCGATGCCGTTGACCTGCTGGGTCACGGTGTCGCGCAGCGCTTCCGCCGTGCGCTCGGCCGCGGT
>NZ_BAGK01000199.1 GCF_000308795.1 Nocardia thailandica NBRC 100428
GCCGCGGGCCGCATCCACTGCCGGATGCGGCCCGCGGCGCGTCGTGGGGTTCCCGTCACCTCTCCGCTGTGCTAGACCGGGGTATGGCCAACTCGGATCGCTCCGTACGCAGTAGGCGCTCGTCCCGCTCGATCCTGTCGTACCGGTCGACGGGTTCGATCCTGTCCATCGGCTCGGCCTATTCGGTCCTCTCCATCGGCAGCGTCGGCTCGGTGCTGTCGATCGGCTCGGTCGGCTCGCTGGGCTCGGCGCTGTCCTCGGGCTCGTTCGCGAGCCTCGGCTCCGCGTTCTCCGGGCTGTCGCGCTGGTCGCTGATGGCGTGGCGCGGGGTGCTCGCCGAGCCCGACCCCCGGCCCCGGCTGCGCGTGGTCGCCGAGGACGAGCCCGACCTCCGGGTCGCCACCACCTGCCACTGCCAGACCTAGCCGCGGGTCGCCGCGGCCGTCACCACTGCCCGTAGTCCTCGGCCAGCGCGTTGTTGAGGTCGACGCCGATGCCGTCGACCTGGCGCTGGTCGATCTCGAACTGGTGCAGGTGCGCCGAGGGGTGCACGTACCCGCGCGGGGTGCCCCAGTTGTGCTGCCAGAACCAGGAACCGAGGCCCGCGTCGATCGCGCGGTCGATGGTGGGCGAGTTGGCGTAGACGCCGACGAGGTCGGGACCGATGACCGACTGCCAGCCCTCGAGGTAGGGGGCGATCATCTCCTCGAACTCCTCGTCGGACGGGTTGTCGTCGATGGAGGCGTAGATCGGCGCGGTGTCGGGACCGCCCGCCGCCGTGTGCAGTTCCCAGCCGCGTTCGGCGTGCCGCTTGCCCGCTTCGAGGCCGCCGCGCCAGTCCGCGGTCGGGCCCTTGCCGAACTGGTAGTTCGACACGATGGACAGCCCGAGCGCCTGCAGCGCGGTGACCTCGGCGGCCAGCAGCGGCTTGCCCTCCATCCATTCCGCGCCCGGCCTGCGGTCGGACACGTACCGGATGACCCCGATGTGCCCGGCCTCGAGGATGGCCTCGGCGGACGGCACGCCCGCGGCGTAGTCGATGAGGGTGCCGTGCACGGCGGCGCCGGACCGCGGCGCCGCCGCCAGTCCGGTCGCGCCGAGAACGGTTGCGGCGGCGGCGAACCCGAAGAATTCGCGCCGGGACACGGAGAAGGGACGCATCGGCACGGACTCCTTCGGGCGGCCTCGACGGGCAACGGCGGCACCGGCGCGCCTTCCCCGAGCCTTGCGCACCGAGACCTTCGAACGTGAGTCATCAGACCACGTTCACACCCGAACTACCAGAACCACGGGCAACTTGCGCCACACGTGTCGCACCGGGTCAGGTCGCGGCGTCGATCTGCGCGCCGACATCGATGGTGCGCCGCGAGGTGTCGGCGAGCTCGGTGCTGACCACCGCGACCACCTGGGCCACGACCTGCTTCCGGATCCCGGCGAGCACGCCGAGGGTCGCCGCGCGCAGGCCCTTGGCCTTGAAGTCGAGGGCGATGTCCTCGAGCGCGGGCGGCGGCACGTCGATGACGATCTGCAGCGGCTCGGCCGCCCGGGCGGTGAGGACCAGCGGGATGAGCAGGTCGGCCCGGTAGTGGTTGGCCTTGAGGACGTCGACGGTGATGTCCAGCCCGACCGGCAGTTCCATGTCGAAGACCCGGGCCACGCCGGTGTGCGCGCGTTCGGTCACCCGGGGCGCCTCGATCGCGCCGCGCACCGTGACGGTGGCCGAACCGCGCGGCCCGGCCGCCATGGGCCCGACCTCGATCGGCTGCCCCGCCATCTGCGAGACCACGCTGTAGACCCGCTCGGCCGTGACGACGCGCTCGAAGAAGCGCTCGCCCAGCTCGCGGTAGCCGATCCAGTCGAAGACGGTGTCGTTGCGGTGCGGCGAGCGGTAGCCGTCGAGGATGGCCTCGATGTCGAAGACCCGGCCCGCGCGCGCCTTGGGGTCGCCGACGATGGCGTTCACCCGGTTGGCCACCTCCCGCTGCACGAGCCCGGCGATGGGGTCGAGCAGCATCTCCCAGGCGGCGTCGACCCCGGCCTCGGCGCGAAGCACGAAGCTGACGTCCTTGGCGGTGACGGGCGCGACGTCGATCACCACGAGCAGCGGCTCGGCCGTGCGCGCGTGCAGGGCGAGCGAGATCTCCACCCGGGCACCCAGGGTGAGCGTGCGGCCACCGAGGGTGAGCTTCACGGCCAGGGTCAGCGGGACGGTCACCGCGAAGGTGAGCTGTTCGCCGGGAGTTCGCCGGACCTCCGGGGTGCCCAGGGTGCCCTCGGCCACGAAGCCGGCCAGCCCGGCCGGGCCCAGGGAGAACGGGCCGATCGAGACGCCCCGGCCGGTCATCGTCGCCACGGCGGCCTCGATCCGGCGCTCGGTCACCGCGAAGGTGACGAACCGTTCTCCGAAGTCGGCGTAGTCGATCCACACCGGGTCGATACGTGTTTCATCGGTCTGTCGCATCAGATTTTCCGAAACCCTCACCTTCACGCGGACACACCACGGTAACCGGTACCGGCGGTCCACCGTGCCCCTGCCCTGCCGATGAGGGGGAAGCAGGGCAGGAGCTGGTGGGTGACGCTGCCGGGCGCCACCGGTCACCATGGTACGTGGCCGCCCGGCGGGCGGAGCCGTTCGGCGGAGGAATCCGTAAGGCTGACAATCAGTTTCAGAAACGTCCGTAGCCGATCAGATCGGTCATGTCGGCCGGGCGCATCGTCCGCACCATGACCCGGCCGCCGAGTTCGTTGCCGCCGATGGTGGTCACGGAGTCGCCGTCGGCGGTCAACACGATGTTGGTGTGCTGGCCGTACTCGCTGCCGGGCCCGTAGAGGACCACGTCACCGGTGCGCGGCCGGTACCCGGCGCTCGCCGGGGTGAAGCGGCCCTCGGCGATGTAGTAGTCGGTCAGGGTGTAGACGCCCGGGATGCGCCAGTGACCGGAGTTCGGATTGGCCAGCGGCCTGCCCGCCGCGCGCATGGTCCAGCTGACGAAGTCCGCGCACCACGCCTCCTCGACCCCCTCGGCGTACTTGGTGCCCTCGCCGGGTGCGTCGTACTCGCGCCGCAGCACCTCGACCAGGGCCGCCTGCCCGGGATCGAGGCGGGCGGCGTCGATCTCGGGGAACTCGGCGACATTGCGCTGCCACAGCAGCCAGCCCGCCCCCGCCGCGGCGAAGACCGCCACCGTCGCGGCGACCAGCGCGCCGATCAGCCATCGCCGTCCGTTGCCGGTGCGCTGCCGTTCCATCCGGATCCCCCTCGTCACGAGCGTCGTTCACTGAACTGACGAACGGGCGATCCGGATGGTTCCCGGCCTCAATCCCGGGTCGCGGGCTTGCGGCCGAGGGGGATGCAGGCGGTGAGCACGATGGCGACCAGCGCACCCGCCATCGCGATGAGGAACGTCGTGTGGAAACCCTCGCGCGAGGGCAGCACGTGCGGGCCGAGCTGCATGGTCATGTGCGCGAGGACCACGCTCATCGCCGCGGCGGAGGTGGAGGTGCCGATCGAGCGCATGAGCGAGTTCAGGCCGTTGGCGGCCGCGGTCTCGGAGATGGGCACCGCGCCCATGATCAGCGCGGGCATCGCGGCGTAGGCCAGGCCGACGCCACCCGCCACGATGATCGCGGCGACGATGATCTCCCACACCGAGTTCATCAGCAGCACCGCCGAGATGTAGCCGAGGGCGATGACCGCCGAGCCGGCCGCCAGCGTCACCTTCGGACCGCGCGCGGCGGTCAGCCGGGCCGAGACGGGCGAGAGCAGCATCATCACCAGGCCGGTCGGCGCCAGCGCGAGGCCGGCCGCCACCATCGACAGCCCGAAGCCGTAGCCGGTCGCCTCGGGCGCCATCAGCAGCTGGGGGAAGGTCAGCGACATACCGTAGAGGGAGAACCCGACGGCGATGGAGGCCAGGTTGGTGAACAGCACCCGGGGCCGCGCCGAGACGCGGAGGTCGACCAGCGGGGACTTCTGCCGCAGCTCGTAGTAGCCCCAGGCGAGGAAGCTGAGCAGCGAGACCGCGAAGAGGGTCAGGATCGAGGCCGACGACCAGCCCCAGTCGGCGCCCTTGGTGATGCCGACGAGCAGGCTCAGCAGCGCGACCGACAGGCCGACGGCGCCGCCGAAGTCGAACGAACCGGGGGTGCGCACCGGCGATTCGGCCACGAAGCGGAAGACCAGGCCCGCGCAGACCACGCCGAGCCCGGCCGCGGTCCAGAACAGCACGTGCCAGTCGGCGTTCTGCGCGATGACCGCCGAGAACGGCAGGCCGACCGCGCCGCCGACGCCGAGCGTGGCGCTCATGACCGCGACGGCGGAGCCGACCCGCTCGGGCGGCAGCTCGTCGCGCAGGATGCTGATGCCGAGCGGGATCGCGCCGACCGCGGCGCCCTGGAGCGAGCGCCCGATGATCTCGGGCAGCAGCGTGGAGAAGCTCGCGCAGATGACCGAACCGACGACCAGGAACAGCAGGTTCGCCAGGAGCACGCGGCGCTTGCCGAACATGTCGCCGAGCCGGCCCGCGATGGGCGTGGCGACGGCGCCTGCCAGCAGGGTGGCGGTGATGACCCAGGACGCGTTGGACGCCGAGGTGTTCAGCAGCGTTGGCAGGCTGGGAATGATCGGGATGACCAGCGTCTGCATGAGCGAGACGACGACACCGACGGTGGACAGGGTGGCGATGAGAACCGCGGGCGCCGGCCCGCGACTTTCGGAGACGCTCGAAGTCGCGTCGGCTACAGCAGTCACGAATGTGTAGAGTACATAGCATGTGTACAGTGCACAATTTGTCTCGGCGGTGACCCACGCGACATAGTGGTGCTCATGTCCGATTCCGGCCCCGCCGACGACACCCCGTTCGCCCGCCTGGTCTTCGAGCTGAACCTGCTCTCGCGCTACTACCCCAACACCACGCGACGCCGTCCCGGGTTCCAGCTCGACCGTTCCGGATTCCTCATCCTCACCCGCCTCGACCTGGGCGAACCGCTGAGTCTCAAGGAGCTGTCGCAGGCGCTGCAGCTCGACATCTCGACCATCAACCGCCAGGTCGCCGCGGTCCTCAAACAGGGCGTTGCCGAGCGGGTTCCCGACCCCGACGGCGGCATCGCCCGCAAGATCCGGATGACCCCCGCCGGGCGCGCCGCCCTCGACGCCGACCGGGCCGCGCGCCGCAACGGGATCAACACCGTGATCGCCGACTGGGACCCCGAGGACATCGCGCAGCTGAGCAGGCTGGTCCGCAAGTTCAATCAGGACGTCGAGCGCATCGAGAACAATCCCTGGCCGCGTCCGTCCTGAAAGCCCACCCCCGCGCGGGCGCGGTGATTATGCTGCGCCGCGTGGTCACTCAACGGTCTACCCGCCCGAGCTGGCTGTCCTGGGACAACTATTTCGTCGGAGTCCTCGGCCTGGTGCTCGGCCTGTGTTTCGGAGTGTGCGCGGCGCTGATCTACGGCCCCGGCCGGGAGGCCGCCTCGATCGCGCTGGTCGTCGTGGCGGGCGCGTGTGTCCTGCCCGCCCTGCTGCGGGCCCTCGGCGAGCTACGGGTGTGGCTGCGCCTGGCCGTGCTCCTCGCCGGATTCGCCCTGCTGCTGCCCGCGCTGCTGGTCAGCGCCGAGGTGCGGGACTGGGCCGCCGACCGCTGGGAACGCGCCTGGAAGTGAGTTTCCCCTAAGCTGTCCCGGTGAGTTCGGGTGTGACCGTGATCGACCAGCGCTTCCAGTTGATCGAGCCACTGGGCAGCGGCGGGATGGGCACGGTGTGGCGGGCGTTCGACCTGGCCCTGCACCGCGAGGTCGCCCTCAAGGAGGTGCGGGCCGAGGCGGACTCCCCCGTCACCGCGAGCGTGCACCGCGAACGCGTACTGCGCGAGGCCCGCGCGCTGGCCCGCATCGGCCACCCCAACGTGGTCGCGATCCATCACATCGTGGACACCCCCGCCGAGGCCCACCCGTGGATCGTGATGGAGCTGGTGCGCGGCCGCTCCCTGGCCGACGTGCTGGCCACCGACCGCCTCACCACCGCCCAGGCCGCGCAGCTCGGTCGCGGCATCCTCGCCGCCCTGCGCGCCGCCCACGCGGTCGGCGTGCTGCACCGGGACGTGAAGCCGGCGAACGTGCTGGTCCGCGAGGACGGCTCGCCGGTCCTCACCGATTTCGGCATCGCCGCCATCCACGGCATGACGGGCCTGACCTCCACCGGCAGCGTCGTCGGCTCGCTGGACTACGTCGCGCCCGAACGGCTCAACGGCATCGAGGGCAATCCGGCGTCGGACCTCTGGTCGCTGGGGCTCATCCTGTTCGTCGCGGTGGAGGGCTACCACCCGATGCGCCGCGACACCTCGGTCGCCACCCTGGCCGCGGTGCTCAAGGGCGAGGTGCCGGTCCCCCGCCAGGCGGGCCCGCTGACCGGTCCGCTGCGCGCCGTCCTGGTCGCCGACCCCGAGCGCAGGCCGACGGCCGAGGAATTCGACCGGCTGCTCGTCGAGGCGGTGCACGCCACCGGCGGCACGGTGCCGTCGTGGACCGGCGGACCCACCCGCGAACCGACCGGGACGCACCGTGCCGCGCCCGCCACGGCCGTCTACGACCACCACGATGCCGCCGGAACCGGCGCGCCGCCGTCCTTCCCGTCGGCGGGCGGGTCGGCGCCGGGCCTGCCCGGCGGCTATCCCGCGCCCGGCTACCCGCCGCAGGGCGCGCAGTTCGCGGGCTCCGGCGAGTACGCGCAGCCGGGTCGTCCCGCCGACGACGCTCCCGCCTACGGCCCGGCCGGCATGCCGCCGTTCACCGACACCCGCGGCTACTCCCGGCCCGACCACCTGCGGGCCGCTCCCGCGTATCCGGGCGCCCCCGCGTACGCGCCGCCGGGCGAGGCGGCGTCGATCGCCTACCCGTCCGGACCGAATGCCGAAGCGCGACAGGGACTTCCGCGCGGCCCCCTGGTGGCGGGCGCGGCCGCCGTGTTCGTGGTCCTCGCCGTGATCGTGGCGTTCGTGGCGTGGCCGCGCTCCGGCGCAGGCACGGTCACGGCCGATCCGCCCGTGCCGACGCCGACCTCCGCGCCGCTGCCGGGCGCCCCGGCCACGGGCAAACCCAACTCCGGCAAGCCGGGCAAGGGCACCCAGGCCGCCGCGCCCGCGGGGAATCTGCTCACCGCCGAGGGGATGGCCACCGCGATCGCCGCCCTGGAGAAGGTCACCGGCGGCAAGGAGTTCACCCGGACCACGGTGTACCCGGAATACCTGAACACCGGCGCGCCGGTCTCCGGCAAACCGAAGCTCTACGACAACTACACCTATCGCAACGGCGCCGGTTCCCGCACCGGCGCGGGCGGCGAACTCGACGAACCCACCGTGCGGCTGGGCACCATCGACTGGTCGGTGCTGCCGGGCCTGTTCCGGACCGCCGAGAGCGAACTCGGCATCGGCACGCCGACCATGCGGTACTTCATCGTCGAACCGGCCTGGACGTTCAACCACGACAAGCCGTCGCTGCTGATCTACCTCACCGACGAGTACGGCGGCGCCTATCTGGCCGCCGACCTCGACGGCACCGTGGTGAAGAAATACCCGAGGAACTGAGGGCGCGTCAGCCGCGCGGCGTCAGCAGCACCTGGATCAGGCCGGTCAGCATGTGCGAGTTCTGCCAGGCCAGGTAGGCCAGCGCGCCGGTCGCGGCGCCCGCGTTGGCCGCACCGGCGGCCGAGCCGGTCAGCCCGCTCGCCGACCCGGTCAGCGCGCCCGCCGATCCGGTGGCCGAGCCCGTCGCGGCCTCCGCCGATCCCGTGCCGGGCGCCGCCGTCGCGGTCGCCCCCGCTCCCAGCATTCCGATCGTGGCGGCGGCGGCCACCACGGCGATCCGACCGGCGAACAGTTTCGGCGCGTACGCGCCCTCACGGCTGACAGACATCCACGAACCCACTTCCCGAACCAACAACGCAGCGTGCAGTATTCACGTTCGCCGGGTCTGTCGCAGGGAAACCGTGCGACATTACAACCCGCGGCGCCCCCGATTGGATGGGCAGGCGCGATCAGGGCGGCATCCCGGCACCGCAGCGCGTCTTTCGCGCGCCCGCCGCCGGGCGCGGGCCCGACCCGTTATCGTCGGTCACGAACGAGTCGGGGTCTTCCTCTTCGAACGCAGGAGCCAGCCGCATGACATTCGCTCGTCTTCTCACCGCGCTCGCCGGCGCGGCCCTGGCCACGGCCCTCTCGGCCGGTCCCGCCGCCGCCGAGCCGGTGACCGTGCCCTTCCAGATCAATCCCGCCCCCTTCGGCAACCCGGGCGGCAGCTTCGACGTGCCGCCCGCGCGGTGCGTGGTCGTGCTGGGGACCGAGCCCGGCGCCGCGATCGTGACCGGCGGCCTCGACCGCGGCTGGGGCTGTCTGCTGTCCTCGGGCATCCGCTGGCTCAACCTCAGCAGCGGCGCGACGGGGTGGGCGCAGCTGTCCAACGGGCTCGACGGCATCCCACCCGCGGCCACCCTGCGCACCGGCCCCGGCCAGATCGTGCTCCAGCTCGATCCGATCTCCGGGGGCACGACGACCCCCGGATTCGCGGCCTTCGTCGTGCCCTGACCGCTAGAGCACCACGTCGTCGAGGTTCACGCCGAGCAGGTTCTGCCGGGGGATCTGCCCGGCGTCGAAGACGGCCTGTCCCAGCGGTTTCAGCGCGCGCAGCAGCGCGACGGGGTCGGCCGCCCCCGCGAACGGCCGCGCCGCGAGGACGTCGGTGCGGTCCTCGACGTGTGCGCGCAGCGCGCGGCCCGCCGGGGTGAGTCCGTCCGCGCCGAGCAGGCCGCGTTCGGTGAGCCGGTGCTCGGCGGCCGCCCATTCCTCCTCGGTCCAGCCGCGCATGCCCTGCCAGAACTGGGGTGACGCGCCGAGATCCGTGGCGAACAGCACGATCGACTCGGCGCCGTCGATCCCCTCGGCGATCAGGCATCCGTTGTGGCCGTCGCCGCGATGCTCGCGCAGCGTGGTCGCCGCCTGCCACAGCTCGGCCACCGGGTCGTCGTCGCGGCCGAGTGCGCGGTTGGCGGCGAACAGCGGCCTGCCCGCGGGGTCGGCGGCCTCGATCGCCTGCCGCAGGTCCGGCAGCACGACCGCCGCGGCCTCCTCGATCCCCGGCACGGACTTGCGCAGCACGCCGGCCGCCGAGGTCTTGCGTGCCGCGAGCACCGCCGCCGGGGTGGCGAGTTCCCAGGCGTCCGGGATGGATCGCCCCACGAGGCGCGGATGGAAGCCGTAGTAGGTCGCCTCGACCACGGCGGGTCCGACGGCGCCCAGCGGCGCCGTGCGCGCCGCGAAGTACGGCATCCACCTCCCCTTCAGGCCCGTATCCTGGAGCGCCGCAATGCAGTCGGGCGCGAAGGCCATCACGATGGCCAGGGGTTCGAGAACGCGCCAGAAGTCGCGTGCCAGTTCGCTTCGCATGCCCCGACGGTAGCAGCTGGATTTAGTTCAGTGAAGTCAGAAGGGTTGATTTCCGCGACGATCAGCGCCGCGAGAGGTCGAGACCCATCGGAGACTTCCGCGGGATCTCGCCGCCGGCCGCGATGCGCCCCGCGATCGGTTCGAGCAGCGTGATCAGCTCCCCGACCTCCGTGGCGCTCAGCGACGAATACGCCTCGGCGGCCAGCCGGTCGGTCGCGTCCTCGATGCCCGCCTTGACCGCGCGGCCCCGCTCGGTCAGTGTGCCGTCGGCGGCGAGACCCTTCCGCGTCAGCGAGTCGAGACAGGCCGACCACTCCTCGTCGGTGAAAGCGCGGGAGGCCCGATAGGTGTCCACCGTGAACCCGGCCGAGAGCGCGTGCAGCACATGCGATTCCCGTCCGCCGATGCCCGCGGCGAGCAACG
>NZ_BAGK01000198.1 GCF_000308795.1 Nocardia thailandica NBRC 100428
AGGCGTCCGGGCGGCCGATGTCGAGCACGCGCAGCGACACGTTGCCGATCAGCTCGGAATCCAGGCGCGACTTCAGCATGCGGGCGGTCAGCTTGTGGCCCGACACCCGGCCGACCAGCGGCGAGGTGTTGGTGCCGATGACCACCGAGATGGCGGGCTCGTCGACGGTGATGCGCGGCAGCGCGACCGGGTTCTCCAGGTCGGCGAGGGTGTCGCCGATCATGATCTCGGGGATGCCCGCGATGGCGACGATGTCACCGGCCACGGCGACCTCGCCCGGCTGACGCTCGACGCCGATGGTCTGCAGCAGTTCGGTGATCTTGACCTGCTTGACGCCGTCGGCGTGCATCCACGACACGTTCTGGCCCTTGCGCAGCTCACCGTTGTGGATGCGCACCAGGGCGAGACGGCCGAGGAAGGCCGAGGCGTCGAGGTTGGTGACGTGGGCCTGCAGCGGCGCGTTCACGTCGCCCTTGGGAGCCGGGATGTTCTCGAGCAGGACCTCGAACAGGGCGTCGAGGTTCTCGGCGTCGGGGGCCGAGCCGTTCTCCGGACGCTCCTTGGAGGCCTTGCCCTCGCGGCCGGAGGCGTAGAGGACCGGCAGGTCCAGCGCCAGCTCCGCGGCCTCGGCGGCCTCGTCGTCCAGGTCGGAGGCCAGGTCGAGCAGCAGGTCGTGCGACTCCTCGACGACCTCCTCGATCCGGGCGTCGGGACGGTCGGTCTTGTTGACGACCAGGATCACCGGCAGCTTGGCCGCGAGCGCCTTGCGCAGCACGAACCGGGTCTGCGGCAGCGGGCCCTCGGACGCGTCGACCAGCAGCACGACGCCGTCGACCATGGACAGGCCGCGCTCGACCTCACCACCGAAGTCGGCGTGGCCGGGCGTGTCGATCACGTTGATGACGGTGACCGAACCGTCGGGGTGGTGCCGGTGCACCGCGGTGTTCTTGGCGAGAATGGTGATGCCCTTCTCGCGCTCGAGATCACCGGAGTCCATCACCCGGTCGACGAGTTCGGCCCGCTCGGCGAAAGCGCCGGACTGACGAAGCATGGCGTCGACCAGCGTCGTCTTGCCGTGGTCGACGTGGGCCACGATGGCGACGTTGCGAAAATCGCGTGCAGACGACACGCCTCGATCCTCCTGCTGTTGGTGTTTGTGGCGCGCCGAGTTTCCCGATTTCGGGTATCCGGGGATTCGCGGCCTGCTACAGGCTACCGGGCGCGCCGGGAGGCTACCGTGTCAGCCTTTGTACTTAGGGTACGCTAACTGCCATGGGCAAGGTGAAGGTGAAGAAGGTCTCGAGCCTGAAACCCAAGAAGAAGTGCTGCCGGAAGAGCACCCGGTGCATCAAGTGCCCTGTCGTCATCATGCGGATGAAGAAGGCCGAGGCGGCCGGCGTCACCGGCAAGAAAGACCTGCTCAAGGCCCTGAAGAAGGCCCGGGCCGCCTGAGTGCCCCTGGGCAGGCCGCCGCCGGAGGAGTAGAACTGGCCTCATGGCCGATCTGCTGTCCGATCCGGAGATCACGATCGCACTCGCCACGCTGCCGGACTGGTCGCGCGACGGTGACTCGATCACCCGCACCTACAAGGCGCCGAGCTTCCTCGACGGGATCGAGGCGGTCCGCCGGGTCGGCGCCGCCGCCGAGGCCGCCGACCATCATCCCGACATCGACATCCGCTGGCGCACGCTCACCTTCACCCTGAGCACCCATTCCGCAGGCGGCCTGACGGGCAAGGACGTGGACCTCGCCCACACGATCGACGGCCTGCTGAGCGCGGGGTAGTTCCGGCTCGCCGGGTCCCGAGCGCGCCTCGCCGCCGTCGATCAGGCGGGATCGCCCACCCGGACCGCCTCGGCGTCCCGGCGCGGCCGGATACCGGCGCGTCCCCGCCACACCAGCCAGCCCAGCAGCGCGAACACCCCGATCGCGTCGACCGCCCCCAGCCAGGCCAGCGGCCACGGGCGCGGGATCGTCCAGATCGTCGGCTGGGCGAACGAGAGCACCCACGGCACCCCGATCAGCATCGTGACCAGCCAGTACCCGGCCAGCACGCGGGCGACGAGCTCGTCACGCAGCGGCCCGTACAGCAGCCACAGCACCGTCGGGATGAGCCACACCCAGTGGTGCGACCAGGAGATCGGCGAGATCATCAGGCCGAACAGCTGCACGAGCACCAGCGTGCCGAGGCGGTCGTCCGGGCCGAGGGTGCGCCAGGCCAGCCAGGCCAGCACCGCGGTGACCAGCACCGCGGCCAGCCACCACGGCCCGGACTCCACGTCGTGGCCGAGGATGCGGCTCAGCGTGCCCCGCAGCGACTGGTTCCACACCGAGCCGACGGGCCCGATCCGGTCCGCGTCGCCGAGCAGCGTGCCGAAGTAGCGCCGCGCCTCGTGGGCGTTGATGAGAAAGCTCACAGCCACCGTGAGGCCGAAGGCCGCCGCCGACCAGAGCACCGTGGCCCATCGACGCCGGGCGACGAAGTAGAGGCCGGTGATGGCCGGGGTCAGCTTGATGCCCGCGATGATGCCGACCAGCGTCCCCGAGACCCACCAGCGCGCGCTGCGCACCGCCAGCATCGCCCCGAGCACCAGGAACACGTTGACCTGGCCGTAGTCGATGGTCGTGCGGACCGGCTCCATCCACACCCCGAGCGCGGTCCAGAACACCGCCGCGGTCACCCAGCGCCGCTCCCGCGCCCGGCGCGGCCCGAGCAGCAGCTCGAAGCTGATGAAGATCACGCCCAACAGCGCGGCCACCGTGGCCAGCATCCAGCCGACGGCCACCGCGGTGAACGGCAGATAGTGCAGCGGGAAGAAGACCAGCGCCGCGAACGGCGGATAGGTGAACGGCAGCGGGAAGTCCGGCGTCTTCTCCGCGTAGGTGAAGTCGTAGAGGCGATCGGTCAGCAGATCGGCCGATCCGTCGACGTAGACGTGCAGATCGACGACGTTGAGTCCGTTGGGGGCGAACAGCATCCAGCCAAGGCGGGCCGCCACGGACAGCCCGAGCAGCACGAGAGCCCATCTCAGGTGTCGATTCACGTGCGCGAGCTTTCGGGGAGTCGTCGTCGGCGGCCGGAGACCACCATAGCGGGGCGGTGTGACGACTCACGTACACGGGTTTGCCACGACACCAGCGGTAACAGTTGCATCAACATCCCCAGCTGTCACACCGCGGGGGTCTACGGTCGATCCACATCGTTTACCCGCGTGTTGCCCCACCCGGGCACGGCGGCTGTACAACGCCGCGGCCATATCCCTAGAGTGGCCCCCGACAACGAACCCCAAGGGTAAGGACGGCCAGAACAGTGCTTCGTAGCCGAGGTTCGCGGATCGCGACAACCGCACTCGCCCTCGCGGCAGCCGCCATGCTCGCCGCACCGGCGTCCACCGTCGCCGCACCGGCGCCCGCGCAGGCCGCGGCGGTCAGCGTGCCGATGGTGCCCGAAGGCGTGCCGGTCGACGCGCTCGCCGCGTTCGCCCCCGCCGTCACCGGACTGATCGCGGGTCCGGCCGACGTCGCCAGCCCGCAGACCGCCCTGCTCGACCAGGCGCGCGCCCTGCTGGCCACGCTCAACCTGCCCCCGGCCATCAAGTCGACGCTCGAGCGGATCATCACCTTCCTCGACGGCAGCGGTGGCGGCGGCCCCGAGATCCCGCAGGACGGCCCGGCCATCGCGCAGTTCCTGTACCCGACCATCGGCAAGGACTGCATCGGCGCGGGCGCCGACTCGGTGGGCACCGCGCTCGCGGTCGCGGGCCCGGCGCAGCTGCCGCCGCCCGGCGTCGCCGCGGGCCAGGCCGGGTTCGTGTTCACCGCCCTCGGCACCAAGGCCCCCACCGCCGAACAGAACCCGCCGATGACGGTGCAGTGGCTCAACCTCGACACCCGCCAGTCGGCCGTGCAGACGCTGACCACCGAGGCCAACATCAACCCCGGCGGCCCGGCCACCCTGTCGGCCATCGCGAGCACCGGCCCCGGCCGCGTCGTCGCGGTCATCTCCGGTTCGCTGACCACGCAGGCCGAGGGCGCCGACCCGCGCACCTGCTCGTTCGCGCCGACGCTCGGCTTCTTCACCGTCT
>NZ_BAGK01000197.1 GCF_000308795.1 Nocardia thailandica NBRC 100428
CAGGTCGCGGCCCGCGCCCGCGTGATCGCCCAGCCCGCGCCGGGCGAGGCCGCGCCGGTACAGCAACTCCGTGCGCGACTCCGGATCACCGGCCGCGAGGGCGGCGTCGAAGTCCGCGACGGCGGCCGCGCACTCCCCAAGCGCGGCGTGCGCGATGCCCCGATTCGTCCTGATCACGGGGTCGTCGCCGAGATCGAGCGCGCGATCGAGGTACGTCAGCGCCGTCGCGGGATCGCCGGTGTCGAAGGCCAGGACGGCGGCGTTGACCCAGCCGGCGACCAGCCCCGGATCGAGCCGCAACGTCTCGGCGAAGGCCCGGCGGGCCGCGGCGATCCGGCCGCGCTGGTGCTCGGCCGTGCCGAGGAGGCAGTGCAGTTCGGCGTGCGCGGGGGCCAGGGCGAGTCCCGCCGTCACGTCGTCGACGGCGCCCGCGGCGTCGCCGAGTTCGAGGCGGCAGCTCGCGCGGTTGAGGTACGCGTCGACCAGGCGATCGTCGAGTTCGAGCGCGCGATCGAGATCGGCGATGGCCCCGGCGTGGTCGCCCAGTTCCATCAGCAGGTCGGCGCGGTTGACGTGGACCTCCGGGTACGGCGGGGCCAGCTCGATCGCGCGGGTGTAGTCCGCCAGCGCACGGGCGGTGTCACCGAGCGCGCGGTGGACGCCTGCCCGCTCGCCGTAGTACTCGGAGTGGTGTGGGTCCATGGCGATCACGGCGGTGTAGGCGTCGAGGGCCTGGGCGGGAGTGCCGATCCGGGTGAGCAACTGGGCGCGGTTGTAGGCGAGCACCGAGCGGTGCGGGTCGAACCGGCCCGGCGCGAGGTCCGCGCCCATCCGCGCCAGGCCCGCGTCGACCAGGCGCAGCGCGGCGGCGAGGTCGCCGGAGTGCATCTCGACGAGCGCCTTGCCGTTCTCCTGGAAGGCGAGATTGTAGGCGCGGCGGCTCTTCTCGGGGATCGAGGCCGCGAGGGCGAGCGCGGTGTTGATCCACATCCGGGCGCGGTCGTTGTCGCGCCTGTCCCGGTAGTAGCGGGTCTGCAGCATCGCCCGGCCGTACGCGGCCTGGATGTGGACGCTCGGCAGCGTGGTGCGGGCGGCGGCGAGGTCGTAGAGACGCTCGGCCTCGGCGGGGCGGTCCAGCGAGGTCAGCGCCGTGCACATCTTGACCGTGGCCAGCCAGCACCGTCGCGGGTCGCGCTGCCAGTCCAGCAGGGCGAGCACCCGGCGGCCCAGCCGGAGCGTGGCCTCGTAGTAGCCCTGCATCACGCAGTGCTGCAGGGCCCGTTCGGCGGCCCTGACACCCGCGCCGCCGGGATCGTCGCCGCGTTCCCGCAGCAGCGGGATGGCCCCGAGCGCCAGCGACGGTTCCCCGCGCTCCTCCAGCTCGGCGGCCCAGCGGTCGTGCAGGACCCGGCGGTCGGCGTCGGTGAGCGCGGCGTAGTCGGCCGCGTCGGCCGGACCGTCGCGCAGGCCGAGCGCGGCGGGGTCGGGCAGGTCACCCCAGTCGGGTCGCGTTGTGTCCCCGCCGGTTTCGGCGCGCGCGGCGTGGCGGACGAGCGCGGCGGCGAGGGGCTCCGGCACCGGACCGCCCGCGTGGATCTCCAGGTGCACGGGGCCGCCCGCCGCGCGGCGGAGCAGCACGGCGAGCAGCTCGAGGTCGGTCGGATCGGCCCGCTCGGCGTGCCGGACGATCAGCCGACACGCCCCACCGCGCCGCGCGCAGTACTCCAGCAGCAGGTCGGCGACGCCGTTGGCCAGCCGGGCGGTGTAGGCGGCCGGGAAGTAGCGCGTCCGCTCCTCCGGCGCGGCGGTCGCCATCATCGAGGCCCGGCGGCGGGTGATCCGGTCGCGCAGCTCCGGGGCGAGCGCGAGCAGCTCGATGTCGTGGCGCGCCACCAGGTCGGCGTGCCGCTCCAGCAGGTCCGGCGCGAGGGCGCGCAGGACCGCGCCGCCTGCCGAGTAGGGGCCGCGCAGCCGGTGGTCGGCGTCGACGTCGGCCAGCACGGCGGCGCCGGGCACGCCGGTCGAGTAGGTGTGCGCTGTCATCGGAGTTCCTTCCGGACGGAGTCCGCCGGCGCCCGGCGTTCTCGGATGAACACGACCAGCGCGAACGCGAACTGGCCGAGGTTGAGGGTGAGCAGCACCGTCGCGTCGAGCAGGGCGGCGGCGCCCGCGGTGCCCGAGCACAGGGTGTGCGCGGCGGTCGTGAGGAACCGCCAGGTCAGCGGGATCACGACGAGCACGAACATGCCGAGCGCGACGGTGTAGCCGAGGGCGTGCAGCGGCGCGTAGAAGGTGGCGACCCGGCGGTCCCTCGGGTGCCATCGGGTCTCGTCGAAGAACCCGTCGCGCCTGCCGAGGAGCCCGCGGAAGCGGTTGCGCAGCAGTTCGCCGCTGACGGTGTGCAGGTCGACGCAGCCGAGCAGGCTCGTGACCAGGTGATACAGGTCGGTGCGCAGGAAGAAGTAGAACTGCCAGGTGAACCGCATGACCGAGGTGAACGCCAGCGCCAGGCACACCCGCCCGACCGGGCCCGGCGCGCCGCCGGGCGACCGGGTCACGAAGGCCACCGTGATCAGCGCGGCGATGCCGAGCAGGTCGCCCAGCATGCCGGCCAGCATCGGCAGCCAGCGCTGCCGCCGGGGCACCACGACGAGGCCGTCGATCGCGGTCTCGAACACCAGCAGGTACAGGCGCCTGCCGATCCGCAGCCGGGTCGGCAGCCCGAGCCGGCGCCCGGCGAGCACGTGGAAACCCTCGTGCAGCAGGGTCAGCGGCAGCTGACCGAGGAACAGCACGACCTCGACCACCACCAGGTAGTGGGTGAAGATGAGGTGGTGCCGGGTCGGCAGCACCCGCGGCTCGGCCAGCACGGCGGCGACCGCGACGAGCGCCAGCACCGCGTAGCAGCACCAGGCGGGGGCGGAGAACATCGCGGCGCCGAGCCGGCGCAGGCGCACCGGCCGCGGCGCGGGCGGCGGGCCCGCGCCCTCGTACACGAAGCCGAGTTCCCGCACGGTGTCCAGGAATTCGTCGACGTCGACCGGTTCGCCGTAGGTGCGGGCGTACCAGTCCGCCGCGGCGGCGGGCGGGCTCCCGGCGATCAGTTCGCCGAGCAGTGCCGCGCCGTCCGGCGGCAGGATCACGTAGGAGTCGATGTCGACCCGCCCGACCACCACGTCTCCGCCCTCGGGCAGGAACCGCAGGGGGTGGAAGCGCACGGGGGCATCGCTGCGCATCAGCATGGCATTCCCTCGAATCGGTAGCCGCGAGGCCGGCACGGGAACGTCCCGGCCTCGCGGACCCGGATGTGGCGCCGTCGGCCTAGACCTGCGGCAGGGTCTCCTCGCCCTCGGCCGCGCAGCAGCAGTTGGCGTAGCTGTAGCAGGCGGAGGTCAGACGGACGGTGCCGGGCTTGCGGACCTGGATCTTCTTCATGGCGTGTCCCTTTCGGTTCGGGCGCGTGCCCGGCTGGCACGGCCCCGGTGACACGTTCGAGAATGCGGGACGGCGCGCGCCGGATCGTCGGTCCGCGAAGGTATTCCGGGAGTGGTCCGAGGGATGGACGCGGCGTCGTGCCGCGGTGGTACCCGCGCGCCGCCGCTACCGTCCGGGGATGACGGCGCCCGCAGCCGCGTGGGAGGCGGACACCGCCGAGAGCTCAGCCGCGCGGGCTACCGCACGGCAGGGTCGCCGCGACCCGGAAGCCCCCGCCGGGACAGGGGCCGGACTCCACGGCGCCGCCCACGATCACGACCCGCTCGGACAGGCCGACCAGGCCGCGGCCGCCGGTCGTCCGCGGGTCGGCCGGGCCGCGGCCCCGGCCGTCGTCGGTCACCGAGGCGGTCAACCGGGCCGGCGCCCAGGCCAGCTCGACGTGGGCCCGCGCACCGGGTCCAGCGTGTTTGGCGACATTCGTCAGCGCCTCCTGCACCACCCGGTACAGGGTGAGATCCACGCTGGGGTCGAGCCGTTCCCGGGGGCCGTGCTCGGTGACGGTGATCCGCAGCCCCGTCGCGCGCAGCGACGCGACCAGCGCGTCGAGGTCGGCGAGGCCGGGCAGGTCCACCGCCGGTGACCCGGCCGGGTCGGCGGTGCGCAGGAGGCCGAGCAAGCGGTGCAGTTCGCCCATGGCCTGCACGCCGAGCTCGTCCACGGCGGCCAGCGCCCGGTCGGCGCGGGCCGGGTCGAGGGCCATCACCCGGCGCGCGCCCGCGGCCTGCAACATCATCACCGTGACGGTCGACCCGATGATGTCGTGCAGTTCCCTTGCCATGCGCCGCCGTTCGGCCAGCACCGCCAGCCGGGCCTCCTCCGCGCCGCGCCGGGCGAGTTCGTCGCTGCGCCGCTCGCCGCGCCGCCGCCACAGCCCGGCGCCGACCGCGACCCCCACGACGATCAGGTAGAACCCCCACAGCACCGTGAGCTGCGCCGGACGCAACACCGCGGCGCTCGACCGGACCTCACCGGCCACCCAGGTCAGCGCGACCAGGGCTACGGCCCCCGTGCCGACGACCCCGACCGCGCGCCTGCACACCGCGACCACCGCGGTCAGCGCGACGCAGACCTCCAGCATCGGACGATACGACAGCGACAGCGCCGCGACCGCCGAGTGCGCGCACACCAGCGCCAGGACCAGAGGCGGCGCGATCCTCCGCCAGGCCAGCACCAACGCGCCCACCGCGGCCCAGGCCGCGAGGCCGACGGCCGAGGTGTGCAGCCCGGCGGGCAACGGCGCCAACACGTCCGAGAACACCAGCACGTCGACCGAGACCGCCGCCACGGCGACGGCCGCGTCCCGGCGCGCGGGAAGCCGCACCGGCGACCGGCCCGGCGGTCCGGTCGCCGCGGACCCGCTCAGCAGGCGCGCAGAAACCAGCACCCGAAGAACCCGCCGAACGCGGCGACCTCGGTGAAGTAGTGCACCCGCTGGGCGCGGCGCTCCGCCGGCTCGTCGTCCGCGGCCGGGCCGGTCCGGCCGGACAGCTCCGCCAGATCCGCGGGCGCGGGGGCGGGGCGCAGGCCCAGCTGCTCCAGCGCCGCACCGATGTCGCCCGCCGCGGCCTCCACCGCCTGCTGCAGCTGCGGTCCGGTCACGGCGTTCGCCGGCTCCGTCGGGCCCGCGGCGGTCCCGGCGAGCTTCACGACCGCGGACAGGAAGGTCGCCCCCTCGGGCCCGTAGGCCGAGATCAGGTCGATGGCAACGGGTTCGGCCGTTCCGCCGGACGCCAGCAGGACGTCGCCGTCCGCCGCCCGGTCGAGAACCTCGCGGGACACGGCGGGGAAGACCGCGACATCGGGGGCGATCAGGGTGCCGTCGGCGGCGGGCGACCTGCTGTCGGCCGCGCCGGCCGACGGGACCCGGAGGGAAGCGAAAACACCTGTCGATTCGGCCATCTCGGTCACCTCGGATCGATCCCCGTGCCCCGGACGAGCACGCGTGGTACCCGGAATTGTCCCCCCGGCGGCCCCACGGCGCAGGGGTTACGGACTACGCGACCGGCCCGCCGGGAACCACGAGACCGCTCTGATAGGCCAGGACCACGGCCTGGGTCCGGTCCCGGGAGCCGGTCTTCATGATCACCCGGGCGACATGGGTCTTGACGGTGGCCTCGCTGAGCACGAGCCGGTCCCGGATCTCGGCGTTGGACAGGCCGTTCGCCATGAGCACCAGCACTTCCCGCTCCCGGGGTGTCAGCCGGTCGATCAGTTCCGGGGACCGGGGCGCGGCCGGCCCGGAACCGGCCACGGCGGCGATGACCCGGGCGGTGACCGCCGGGTCGAGCCAGGCGTCCCCGCCCGCGACCCGGCGCACCGCCGTGACCAGGTCGCCCGGCGCGGCGTGCTTGAGCAGGAAACCGCTGGCCCCGCCGCGCAGCGCGCCGTACACGGCCGCGTCGTCGCCGAAGGTGGTCAGCACGAGCACCTTCGTCAGCCGGTCGGCGCCGCCGGCCGGATCGGCGGTCAGCGCGCGGGTGGCCTCGATGCCGTCCATCCCGGGCATCTGGATGTCCATGAGCACCACATCGGGACGCCGCTCGGCCGCCAGCGCGAGCACCTCCCGGCCGTCGGAGGCCTCGCCGACCACCTCGATGCCGGGCTCGGCGGCCAGCAGCATCGCGATCCCGGCGCGGATCAGCGGCTGGTCGTCGGCGATGACCACGGAGATGTCCATGGCCGCAGTGTGACCCGTCGCGGCCGCGCTGTCATCGTCCTCCGGTGGTAGATCGGCGCGGCACTCAGCCGACGGTCAGCGGCAACGGCGCAGGCTTGGGCGGGACCCGGCCGTAGACGGTGGTGCGCTCGCGCACCGGACGGCCGATGCCCGCGGCGATCTCGGTGAGTTCGGCGACGGTCTTGGCCGACCCGTGCTGGGAACCGGCCATCCGCGAGATGGTCTCCTCCATCAGGGTGCCGCCCAGATCGTTGGCGCCGCCGGACAGCATGACCTGGGTGCCGGTGGTGCCCAGCTTCACCCAGCTGGTCTGGATGTTGTCGATGCGCCCGTGCAGCATGATGCGGGCCAGCGCGTGCACCGCGCGGTTGTCGCGGTTGGTCGGGCCGGGGCGGGCGGCCCCCGCCAGGTAGAGCGGCGCGCTCTGGTGCACGAACGGCAGCGGCACGAATTCGGTGAAACCGCCGGTCTCGTCCTGGATTCCGCGCAGGACCCGCAGGTGACCGACCCAGTGCGCCGGGTTGTCGACGTGGCCGTACATCATGGTCGAACTCGACCGGATGCCGAGCTCGTGCGCGGTGGTGATGACCTCGATCCAGGCCGAGGTCGGCAGCTTGCCCTTGGTCAGCACCCAGCGCACCTCGTCGTCGAGGATCTCCGCGGCCGTCCCCGGAATCGTGTCCAGCCCGGCCTCTTTCAGCGCCGACAGCCAGTCGCGGATGCTCTGCCCGCCCCGGGACGCGCCGTTGACGACCTCCATGGGGCTGAACGCGTGCACGTGCATCCCCGGCACGCGGGCCTTCACCGCGCGCACCAGGTCCGCGTACCCGGTGACCGGCAGGTCGGGGTCGATGCCGCCCTGCATGCACACCTCGGTGGCGCCGTCGACGTGCGCCTCCCAGGCCCGGTCGGCGACCTCGGCGGCACTGAGGGTGAAGGCGTCGGCGTCGCCCTTGCGCTGGGCGAACGCGCAGAACCGGCAGCCGGTGTAGCAGATGTTGGTGAAGTTGATGTTCCGGTTCACCACGTAGGTGACGTCGTCGCCGTTGACCTCGCGGCGCAGCCGGTCGGCCAGGGCGGCCACGGCGTCCAGTTCGGGGCCGTCGGCGGTGGCCAGGGCCAGGTACTGGTCGTCGGTGAGCCCCGCCGGATCACGCTCGGCCGCGCGCAGGGCCGCGGCGACGTCGGTGTCGAGGCGGTGCGGCGCGCCCTCGGCGAGGCCGCGGGCGTGTTCGCGGATGGTCTCCCAGTCGCCGAACGCGCCGGCCGGGTCGCCGCCGAGGCCCGCGTCGCTGCGGCTGGTCGTGTTGCGGCCCTCGGTGTCGATGGCGGTGTTCAGGTCGACCCGGCCCGCGGAATCCCAGGACTCGTCGGGCTCCTGCCAGGGCAGGCCGACCGGCGCCGCGTCCGGGCGGGCGAGGCCGGTCGCCGGGTCGGTGAGCGCGGCGACGTGCGCGCCGATGCGCGGGTCGATCCACGGATTGCCTGCCCGCACGTACCTCGGGTGCGCCGAGGTGCGCTCGACCAGCGTGAATCCGGCGGCCTCGGTCAGCTCGCGCAGCGTGTCCAGGTTCGGCCAGGGCCGCTCCGGGTTGACGTGGTCGACCGTCACCGGCGACACCCCGCCCCAGTCGTCGATGCCCGCGTCGAGCAGCGCGCGGCACTCGGCGCCCGAGACCAGGTTCGGCGGCGCCTGCACCGGCACGTCGGGGCCGAGCAGCAGGCGGGTGACGGCGACCGCGGCGAGGAACTCCTCGAGGCCCGCGTCGGGGACGTCGCGCATGGCGGTGTCGCTCTTGGCACGGAAGTTCTGCACGATCACCTCCTGGATGTGCCCGAACTCCTTGTGCTGCTTGCGGATCGCCATGATCGACTCGGCCCGCTCGGTCAGCGTCTCGCCGATGCCGACCAGGATGCCGGTGGTGTAGGGGACCGAGAGCCTGCCCGCGTCGGTGATCGCGCGCAGCCGCACCGCCGGGTCCTTGTCGGGGCTGCCGTAGTGGCACTCGCCCTTCTCGGTGAACAGCCGCGTCGAGGTGGTCTCCAGCATCATGCCCATCGACTGGGCCACCGGCTTGAGGCGGGCGATCTCGGCCCAGCTCATCACCCCGGGGTTGAGGTGCGGCAGCAGGCCGGTCTCCTCGAGGACGAGGATCGACACCGCGCGCAGGTAGTCGAGGGTGGAGTCGTAGCCGCGCTCGTCGAGCCACTGCGCCGCCTCGGGCCAGCGGTCCTCCGGTCGGTCACCGAGGGTGAACAGGGCCTCCTTGCAGCCCAGCTCCGCGCCGCGGCGCGCGATGTCGAGCACCTCGTCGGGTTCGAGGAACATGCCCTTGCCCTCGGCGCGCAGCTTGCCCGGCACCGTGACGAACGTGCAGTAGTGGCACTTGTCGCGGCACAACCGGGTCAGCGGGATGAAGACGTTGCGCGAATACGTGATGGTGCCCGGCCTGCCCGCCGAGACCAGGCCCGCGTCGCGCACCCGGGCCGCGCTGGCGCACAGGTCGGCCAGGTCGTCGCCGGTGGCGTGCAGCAGGACGGTGGCTTCGTCGACATTGAGCGTCACCCCGTCACGGGCCCGGCGCAGCGCGCGCCGCATGGCGGCGGGCGACGGGGGCGGAGCGGCAACACTCGGGAGCGGAAGGTCGGTCACCCCGTCGATCATGCGCTATTTCCTTCCGGGACGTGCGGTCGGTACGTCCGGCGCCGGTGTGCGCCGCGGGCAGAGGTCCTCGCAGCGACAACCCCGGCCCACGCCGAGCCTATTCCCGTGCCCGTGGACACGGTGTCGTGGAAGATGGCTGACATGCCCGCCTCGTCGATCCTGGCCGACCCCGCCTGGCGCCCCAGCCCCAGGGCCAAACTGCTGTGGGCGCTGGAGAACTCGCTGGGGGTGGCCGTCGGGCTGATCGCCCTGCTGATCTGGGTCCTGCTCGACGGCGACCGGCGCGGCTGGCAGCTGGCCGCCGGGCTGGCGCTGCTGGGGATCGCGGTGGTGTCGGTCGGGGTGGTGCCGCTGTGGCGCTACGCGGTGCACCGGTGGGAGGTCACCGACGAGGCGGTGTATTCGCGGGTCGGCTGGTTCGACCAGGAGAGCCGGGTCGCCCCGATCTCCCGGGTCCAGACCGTCGACACCGAACGCGGGCCGATCGAACAGCTGCTCGGCCTCGCCACCGTCACCGTGACCACCGCGTCCTCGGCGGGGGCGGTGAAGATCAGCGCGCTGGACCGGGCGGTCGCCGAGGAGACGGTCACCCGGCTGGCCGCCATCGCCGCCCAGCACCGCGGGGACGCCACGTGACGGCGCCCGCCACGGCCGACGGCTGGCTGCGACTCGACCCGCGCATGCTGGTCGTCACGCCGGTCACCGAGATCGTCAAGTACATCCCCGTCCTGTTCGGTGCCGTCGTGGTCGGCTCGACCAGCGGCAACCACCTGTGGGGCCTCGTGCCCGCCGCGGCGATCGTGGCCTACGGCGTGCTGCGCTGGTTCACCACCACCTACCGGGTCGGCGAGTCCCACGTCGAACTGCGCAGCGGCGTGCTGCAACGACGCACCCTGTCGGTCCCGCGCACGCGGATCCGCTCGGTGGACGTCGAAGCCGACCTGCTGCACCGGCTGCTCGGCCTGGCCGTGCTGGTGATCGGCACCGGGCAGCAGGCGGAGAAGAACGAGGGCTTCCGGCTCGACGCGCTCGACGCCAGGGCGGTGCCGCCGCTGCGCACGGCCCTGCTGGCCCACACCGCCGCCCCCGCGGCGCCGGCGACCGCCACCGGCGCCGCGCCCGCGCCCGCCGCGGAGGTCCGCGAGATCGCGCACTGGCGGCCCGCCTGGGTGCGTTACGCGCCGCTCTCGCTGACCGGCCTCGCCGTGGTCGCGCCGATCGCGGGCCTCGGCGCGCAGTACGGGATCATCGACGTCATCTCCGACTCCGCGCCGGTGCGTCATCTCGGCGACGACTCCGCCGCGATCGCGCTGCTCGTGGTGTCGGGCGTCGCGCTGACGGCCGTGGCGCTGGTGTCGGTCGCGGCCTGCCTGCAGTACCTGGCCACCTGGTTCGGGTTGCGGGTCGTCGACAACGGCACCACCCTGCACCTGACGCACGGGCTGTTCACCACCCGCCAGATCACCCTGGACATGGCCCGGTTCCGCGGCGCGACCATCGACGAACCGCTGCTGCTCCGCCTGGCGCGGGCCGGTCAGCTGGAGATGATCATGACCGGGGAGAACCCCCGGCAGAAGCTGGTACCGCAGGCGCCACGTACGGCGGTCGCGCGGACCCTCGACGAACTGCTCGACACCCGGCGCGGCCCCGATGCCGACGGCGGCCCGCGCGGGCAGCGGATCTCGGGCGCCACCCTCGGCACGGTCGATCTGGTCCCGCACGGACCGGTCGCCCGCAAACGCCGCTACACCAAGGCGGCCTGGCCCGCCGCGGGCGCCTACCTCGCGGTGCTGGTCGCGCTGCTGCTCGGCGCGGACCCGCCGCCGTGGATCTGGTCGGTGCCCGCGGCGTTCACCGTGATCATGGCGGCCCTGGCCGAGGACCGGTATCGCGGGCTCGGCCACCGCGTCCTGCCCGGCGCGGACGGACCGGCCTGGCTGGTGACCCGCCGCGGCAGCCTGGACCGCAGCCGGGACTGCCTCGAGGCGCGCGGCGTCGTCGGCTGGACCGTGAAGCAGACCTTCTGGCAGCGCCGGTCCGGGGTCGCCACCGTCGTCGCGGCGACCGCGGCGGGCAAGAAGGCCTACCCGGTGATCGATCTGCCCCTCGACCAGGCGTGGGCGCTCATCGAGGCCACCACGCCCGGCCTGCCCGGCCGCCGGGACTGATCAGCGCCGCGCGTTCACCCGGACGTAGAGGTAGACCAGGGGCGGGATCAACCCGCAGAACAGCAGGAGCAGGGTCCGCCAGTCGCTGCCGAGCATGATGTCCCCGCCGGGACCGGAACTCGCGCACACGAGGAAACCCAGCGTCCACACCACCAGCGGCGCGGCGAGGAAACCCGGCCGCGAGGTCACCGTGGTCATCCCGTGGACGAGGGCCACGTTCACCACCCCGGCCAGCAGCGCGGTCACCGGTATCGGGACCGAGCCCCGATACAGCGGCAGGAACAGCACCTCCAGCGCCAGGCTCAGCGCCGCGTCGAACAGCAGCGCGGCCACGATCAGCACGGTCAGCGCCGCGGCGAACGGGGCGGGCGGCCGGGCGCCGATCGGCTTGTCGAGGGCGGTCGTCATGTCCGCGAGTGTATTCGGCGGCGCGGGCAGGCGACCGCGCTCAGCGCAGCCCGGCGAACAGGTCCGCCTCGAGGCCGTGCGCGCCGTCCGGCCCGCGCTCGCCCTTCACCAGGACGAAGTGCTCGACCGGCAGCACCGGGAGGGCGATGTTGTTGGACAGCGCGAACTCCCGGCCGGTCTCGGCCACGGTGACCTGCGTCGCGTGCGCGCGCAGCGCCGCCCGCTTGGCCGCGAGCACGTCGGAGACGTCGACCGCGGTCGTCGCCGGGGCGCCGGCGAGGAAGGCCAGTTCGGGCTCCGTCGGCAGCCGCCAGCCCGCGGGCAGCGCGCCCGGCAGCGCGTCGACGGTGCGGCGGGCCAGGGCGGCGGTGTGCTGGCGCAACAGGTCGCCATCGGTGACGGTCCAGTAGAACTTCGGGGTGTCCCAGCCCCGTCCGGCCGCCGCGGCGACCGCGGCGGTGGTGATCTCGTTGGCGCGGATGTGGTCGGGGTGGCCGTATCCGCCGCGCGGGTCGTAGGTGACGACGACCCGCGGGCGCAGGGTCAGGATCACCTCGACCAGCGCGTCGACCGCCGCCTGCCCGGAGTTGACGAAGGCGCGCGGGTTCGCCGCCGTCGGCGTGCCCGCCATGCCGGAGTCACGCCAGTGGCCGGCGCCGCCGAGGAAGTACGGCTCGCCCGCGTCGAGGGCGGCCAGCGCCGCGGTGAGCTCGGCGACGCGATAGCCGCCGAGCTGGTCGGCCTCGGCCGAGATCAGCTGGGCCCAGCGGTCCCCGATGACCTCGCCCTCCTCGCCGAGCGTGCAGGTCACCACGGTCACCGGCACGCCGAGGCGCCGGTAGTGGGCGATGGTGCCGCCGGTGGTGATGGTCTCGTCGTCCGGGTGGGCGTGCACCAGCAGCAGGCCGCCGGTCTCCCGGTCCGTCAGGGGCTGATTCGTCACGGGATCCTCCGCCATTGCGCTGTGTCACCGAAGATGCCGACCTGGATGGCGCCGCTGAGCGAGGCACCGTCGACCCGCGGGCCCGCCGCGGCGACCACGTTGTCCTGCACGATCGGCAGCACCGTGGACAGCGCCCACAGCCGCGGCTCGGCGTCGGCGAGGACCCGGCCCACCTCGACCCCGCGCAGCGCCTCGTCGATCGAGGGCTGCAGGGCCGGGTCGCACACGCCGGCGAGGTTGCTCGGCGCCTTGCGGTAGGCGTCGACCGCGGCCTGGGCGGCGGAGTTGCCGGGCGGCGCGTCCGCGGGCGGGCAGCCGTAGCGGGAGGCGAGGACGGTAGCCGGATCGTTGCCCGCGACCTCCCAGCCGACGAGGGCGTCCACCCCGGCCTCGGTGATCGACTTGCCGTACAGCTCGGCCGCCGGGATCGGGCGCACCGTGACATCGACACCGGCGCTGCGCAATTGGTCGGCGGCGGTGTTCGCGACGGCCAGCGCGGTGGCGTCCCCGGTGACCGCGCCGATCCGCACGGTCAGCGCTTTCCCGTTGCGCGCCAGCGATCGTGGGCGCGGCGCGGGCGAGGTGGGCGAGCCTGCGGCGGGCACCTCGGGCGCCCGCCCGAAGCCCGCCTCGGCCAGCAGCGCGAACGCCTCGTCGCCGCTGATCCGCGGCGGCGCGGTCGGGGTGTAACCCGGGCTCGACGGCGGAAGTACCTGGGCGCGTGCGGGTTCCACCCAGCCGCCGGTCTGCGCGCCGACCGTGGCCAGCAGCGCGGGATCGAGCAGGCCGATCACCGCGCGGCGCACCCGCAGATCGGCGAGATCGCCGGTGCGCCCGTTGAGGACCAGTTGCAGTTCGCGCGCCTGCGGCATGATGCCGGTGCGCACCGAGGGGATCGCCGCCAGCTGCGCGCGGGTGGCGACCCCGCCGTGCACCAGCGCCATCTGGGCGTCACCGGTCCGCAGCGACTCGGCCAGCTGCGAGGGAGTTCCGCCGCGGCGCAACAGGATCTGGTCGGGGGCCGCCGGGGTGCCCCAGAAGCGGTCGTTGCGCTCGAGCAGGATCTCGTCGCGGCCCCGGTCGACCGACTTGATGGTGAAGTTGCCGCCCGAGACCGGGATCCGGTCGACCAGGCCGCCGGCGAAACCGCCCGGC
The DNA here is from genome assembly GCF_000308795.1 of Nocardia thailandica NBRC 100428. Taxonomy (GTDB): domain Bacteria; phylum Actinomycetota; class Actinomycetes; order Mycobacteriales; family Mycobacteriaceae; genus Nocardia; species Nocardia thailandica. The sequence goes on from NZ_BAGK01000197.1 coordinate 13,512, forward strand.
GAGTCCTTCACCAGGTGCGAGGGCAGCAGGTTGCCGAACAGCTCCCGCCAGGCCGGATACGGCTGGGTCAGCGTGACGGTCACGGTCTTGCCGCCCTCGGAGGAGGCCACGTCCGAGATCAGCCGGTACCCGGCGGGATCGACCACTCCCGGCTGGCTGATCATCTGCTGCCACAGGAACCGGAAGTCCTCGGCGGCGATCGGCGCGCCGTCGGACCAGTTGGCCTGGTTGCGCAGGGTGTAGGTGATGGTGAACGGATCGGTCGCGGTGACGTCGGCGGTCTCGATCAGCGAGGAGTCGGGCACCCAGTTGACCGCGCCGGGCGCCGCCGGATCCGGCACCGGGCGGAACGGGCTGGGCAGCACCATGGCCGCGACCGCGTTGGTGGCGGGCGACTGGTCCGCGCGCAGATGCGGGTTGAAGCCGATGCCGATGTCGTCGATGGCGACGACCACGGTGTTCTTCCCCGGCTTGGCCTGGGTGGTCTTGGGCGAATCGGTGCTCTCGATGGGCGGTGGCGGATTCGCCGTGCAACCGGCGACCACCGCCGTCGAGGCGATCATCGCCAGCACCATCACGCGCCACTTCGCGCGCCACCCCGAACTCACGTCTGGCACTCTACCCAACCCGTCGGTTCTCCTCGCCGTCCCGCCGCGAGGGTGCGGGAACGGTGTCGGCCGGGCCCGTTTCCGGTGCCCGGCCGACCTCGTCACATCGTCGCGGTGGGGCTACGAGCCCGCCGCGGCCTTGTCGCGGGCCTTGCGGCGCGACAGCTCGCGGGCACGCTCGTTGGCGCCGAGGACGACCTTGCGCACGCGGACCACCTCGGGGGTGACCTCGACGCACTCGTCGGCGGCGCAGAACTCCAGCGCGCCTTCCAGGTCGAGCTGCAGCGGCTTGGCCAGGGTCTCCATCACGTCGGCGGTCGCGCTGCGCATGTTGGTCAGCTTCTTCTCGCGGGTGACGTTGATGTCGAGATCCTCGGCGCGCGGGTTGATGCCGACGACGTGGCCCTCGTAGGTCTCCGCGCCCGGCTCCACGAAGAACTGGCCGCGGTCGGCCAGCTGGATCATGGCGAACGGGGTGACCGAACCGGCGCGGTCGGACACCAGCGAACCGGTGTGGCGGGCGCGGATCTCGCCCGCCCACGGCGCGTAGCCGTGCGCGACGGCGTTGGCGATGCCGGTGCCGCGGGTCTCGGTGAGGAAGTCGGTCCGGAAACCGATCAGGCCGCGCGAGGGGACGATGAACTCCATGCGCACCCAGCCCGCGGCGTGGTTGGACATCTGGACCATCTTGCCCTTGCGGGCGGCCAGCAGCTGGGTGATCGCGCCGAGGTACTCCTCGGGGCTGTCGATGGTCAGTTCCTCGAATGGCTCGTGCACCTTGCCGTCGACGGTCTTGGTGACCACCTGCGGCTTGCCGACGGTCAGCTCGAAGCCCTCGCGGCGCATCTGCTCGACCAGGATGGCCAGCGCCAGCTCACCACGGCCCTGCACCTCCC
>NZ_BAGK01000196.1 GCF_000308795.1 Nocardia thailandica NBRC 100428
CGGCGATGTCGGCGCGGAGCGGGCCGCCGTGACGCTGCCCGCGCCGCGGGTGCCGACGCCGGGGCTGCCCGCCGACGCCGATCTCCCGGTCCCGGGGCTGACGCCGTACGTCACCGCCAACAGCGAGTTCTACCGGATCGACACCGCGCTGATCGTGCCGCAGGTGTCCAAGGAGTCGTGGTCGCTGCGGATCCACGGGCTCGTCGAGCGCGAGATCCGGCTCGGCTGGGACGATCTCGCGCGCCGCGCGCCGGTGGAGCGGCTGATCACCCTGGCCTGCGTGTCCAACCCGGTGGGCGGGGACCTGATCGGCAACGCCCGCTGGCTCGGCTACCGGCTCGACGAACTGCTCGCCGAGGCGGGACCGCTGCCCGAGGCGGACATGGTCCTGTCCCACAGCAGCGACGGCTGGACGGCGGGTACACCGCTGGCCGCACTCACCGACGGCCGCGACGCGCTGCTCGCGGTCGGCATGAACGGCGAGCCCCTGCCGGTGAAGCACGGCTATCCGGCGCGGCTCGTCGTGCCCGGGCTGTACGGGTACGTGTCGGCGACGAAGTGGGTCACCGAGCTGGAGGTCACCCGCTTCGACCGGGCCACCGCCTACTGGACCCGCCGCGGCTGGTCGGACCGCGGGCCGATCAAGACCGGGACCCGCATCGACACCCCAGGGGCGCGGATCCGCCCCGGCCGCACCGTGATCGCCGGTGTCGCCTGGGCACAGCATCGGGGCATCGCCGGTGTCGAGGTGCAGGTCGACGACGGCCCGTGGCAGCCCGCGCGGCTCTCGGCCGAGGTCACCACCGACACCTGGCGCCAGTGGGTCCTCGACTGGGACGCGACGGCGGGCCCGCACACCCTGCGCGCCCGCGCGATCGACGAGACCGGGCGGCCGCAGACGGCCGTGCAGACCGACGTGGTGCCCGACGGCGCCACCGGGTATCCGACGCGGACCGTCCAGGTCGCGTGATCCGCGCCCGCGGCGACCGCACCGCCGGGGCGGATGTTGACCGGCACGCACGACGGCGCCCGACCCCGGGGGCGGGGTCGGGCGCCGTGGACCGGGGACGAGACCCGTCAGACCGACGTGTCGGCCGCGACCTTGTCGACGGTGACCGTCCGCGCCGAGGCCTTGTGGCTGATGAACAGCGCCGAGGCGGCGACGCCGATCAGCAGGATGAAGCCCGGCAGCAGGATCGACTGGCTCAACGCCGAGGAGAACTCGTCGAGGATGTGCGGCGGGATCGGTCCCTGCCCCGCGCCGCCCTCGGCGACCTGGCCGCCGCCCAGACCGTGCGCGGCCATCCGGGACGAGATGAGCGCGCTGATCGCCGCGCTACCCAGCACCGAACCCACCTGGCGGGTCGTGTTGTAGATGCCCGCGCCCGCGCCCGCCTGGGTGACCGGCAGGTTGTGGGTGGCGGTGGAGGCCAGCGGCGCCCAGATGCACGCGTTGGCGATACCGGCCAGCCCGGCGGCGAGCAGGAACCACACCAGCGACGAGTCCGGCGTCATCAGCGCGGCGAAGGCGAACACCGAGGCGGCGAACAGGGTGAAGCCGATGGTCGGCACCACGCGCGGCGGGAGCCGGTCGGAGAACTTGCCGATCAGCGGGGCCGCGATACCGGTCAGGATGGCCATCGGCGCGAACACCAGCGCCGAACGGGTGGGCGACAATTCGCGCACCGCCTGCAGGTAGAAGTACGACGGCACCATCAGCGAGGTGACGGCGGCGCCCATGGCCGCGATGGCCAGGTTCGACAGCGCGAAGTTGCGGTCGCGGAACAGGCCGAGCGGTACCAGCGGCTCCCCGGTGTTGCGGGCCTGGTTGACCACGAAGACCGCGAGCACGGCCAACCCCGCGGCGATCAGCAGCCAGATCCGCAGCGACCAGTCGTAGGTGTTGCCCTCCTGGATGCCGAACACGAGCAGGAACATGCCGATCGCGCTGAGGAGCACGCCGGGGATGTCGAAGCGGTGCGAGCTGGTCGGCAGGGCGGGCACCAGCCACACCGCCAGCGCGAACGCCACGATGCCGACCGGGACGTTGACGTAGAAGATCCACTGCCAGCTCAGGTTGTCGATGAGCACGCCGCCGAGGATCGGGCCGACCAGGGTGGCCAGGCCCGCCACGCCGCCCCACAGGCCCATCGCGGCGCCGCGGCGATCCGGCGGGAAGGTGCGGGTGATGACGGCCATGGTCTGCGGGGTCATCAGCGCCGCGCCGATGCCCTGCGCGGCGCGCGCGGCGATCAGCATGCCGATGCTGGTCGACAGGCCGCACCACAGCGACGCGGCGGTGAACACCGCGAGGCCGATCAGGTAGATGTTCTTGGGGCCGAAGCGGTCACCGAGGCGCCCGGTCACCAGCAGCGGGACGGCGTAGGTGAGCAGGTAGGCGCTGGTCACCCAGATGACCTGGGAGATGTCGGCGTGCAGGTCGGTCATGATCGCCGGGTTGGCGACCGCGACGATGGTCATGTCCAGCAGGATCATGAAGAAGCCGACGACAAGCGCGAACAGCGCGTGCCACGGATTGCGTTCTGATGTCATGGGTTTCTCCGGTCAGGAGTAGCGAAAACTGCGTCGGGGATCGTGATGGACGGCGCGGGCCCAGCGGGGCACCGGCGCGGCCGACGGGTCGGCGTGATCGGTCCAGGCGAGGTCGTGCTCGTGGTCGCCGGTGTCGATCCGTACTCCGGTTTCGGGGTCGAACTGTTCCCAGGCGATGCCGCCCGCCTCGACCTCGGCGATGAACGCGCGCAGCCAGTCGAGTTCGGCGGTCGCCATGTGGTGGACGTACTCGAGGACGAACCAGTAGCGGCGGGGCACCTCGCGCCGGCGCGCCCACTCCCGCATCGCCGCGAAGTCGGCCACCTCGCCCGCCATGTGCTCGGCGCGCTCGGAGAGCAGGGCGACGACCTCGGCCTGCGGCAGGCTGTGCGCCTCGGCGAGGCCGACCCGGAAGATCGGGAACTCCTGCACCGGCTCGCGCAGGATGTCGGCGATCCGGGCGCGCAGCGCCTTCCGGCCCGCGTCGGTGATCCGGTAGGTGGTGCGTTCGGGCCGGTTGCCCGCCCGGTCGGTGCCGTCGGCGACGGCCAGTTCGGCCTCGGCGAGCCGGTCGACGGCGTGGTACAGCGAGCCGGGTCGGACCTTCACCAACAGGTCTTCCCGCCTGCTCACCAGCACCTGGTACATCTCGTAGGGGTGCATGGGCCGCTCGTCGAGTAGGGCGAGCACCGCTATCGCCAGCGGCTTCAACCCGGCACTCCTCGGCTGCCCCATCAAGGCGTACCTCCCTATCCCAGTCCGTATATTCCAATAGGAATATACGAGCTGGAACATCGATGGGCAAGGGGGTGCCGCGAGGCGGGGAGAACGAGGCGGGACCGCCGGGGTCAGAGGGCGTGGGCGTCGAGCCAGGTGCGGGCCGCGACCTCGGCCGGGGTGCCCGCGTCGACGGCGCGGATCAGCTCGACCAGCCCGTCGGTGGTGAGTTCGCCGGAGACGTAGTTGAGCTTGCGGCTCTCGACCCGGTCGAAGACCCCGGAGTGGTAGAGCGCCAGCACATTCTGGGCGCGCACCGCGTAGGCGCTGTCGCCGAGCACGGTCAGACCCTCGGCCGCGGGACCCGCCAGGGCGGGCGGGCCCGCGACCACGCCGGCCTGGACCTGCCCGTCCCGCAGCGCCTTCCGCAGCTCGGCCGCGTCCGGGAAACGGACCGAGGCCGCGAACTCGCACCCGTCGATCCGCAGGCCCAGGGGGTCGGCGGCGAGGCCGGGCAGGTCGGCATAGCCCGCGGTGTACCCGGCGCAGCGCGGCGCGAGATCGGCCACCGAGGCGATACCGTCGCGCGCGGCCAGCGCCGGATCGAGCAGGACCCGCGGGCGCAGGTCGGCGCCGTCGGCGGGGTCGGACACCGTGAGCCCCTGGGGCAGCGCGCCGTTGACGGCGGCGGCCACGTCGGCCGGTTTCCGGGCGGGCGCCGCGGGCTGCCAGCGGTCGAGCAGGGCGCCGGTGCGGGCGCCGAGGACCGCGACCCGGCCCGCGTCGAGATCGGCGTGCGGCGCGGCGAGGCCGGTGGCGACCGCGGTCCGCAGGCCGGTGCGCGCCAGCGCCTGTGCGTAGACGTGGGCCAGCACCACCGACTCGGTCGAGGCGTCCGCGCCGACGGTGAACACCGGTTCGGGGTCGTCGTTTCCGCAGGACACCGCGGCGAACGCGCCGGCGAGCGTCAGCACCAGCGCCGTCAGGCGCCTTGCCGCGGCCGATCTCATGGTCCCGACACCAACTCTCTGTTTTCCGGCTCTGCCCGTCCGAAACCCCGCGACGCGGGCAGTATGGACACCCAGAATGTACCCGTGGCCCCCGGGCCGCGCGCACATCGCACTGCCCGCCTTTGCCGGAAGGACACCAGTGAAAACCGCGTACGGCTCCACATCGACCGGACATCGACGGCCCGCCCTTCGCATGGCGGTGCGGGCGGGGAAAATCGTGGCGGCGGCGCTCGCCCTCGCGGCGGCCATGGTCGCGGCGGCCTGCGGCAGTTCCGACCCGGCGACGGCGGCGGGCGACTGCGTCAGCGACGAACTCGTCGTCGGCTCGGCCGGATTCCCCGAATCCGAGACAGTGGCGGGCATCTACACCGAGGTCCTGCGGATCAACGGCTTCAAGGTCCGTACGCGCACCGACGTGGGCACCCGCGAGGACTACGTGCCCGCCCTCCGCCGCTGCGCGATCTCGCTCGTGCCCGACTACACCGGAAACCTGTTGCGCTACCTGGACTCCGGGACCACCGCCACCGCGCCCGGCGAGGTCGACCGGGCCCTGCTCGGCGCGCTGGGCGACGAGCTGGCCATCGCCTCACCCGCGCCCGGCCAGGACGCCGACGCGATCGTCGTCACCCGGGCCACCGCCCAGCGCTGGAATCTCAAGGCCATCGGCGACCTCGCCGCCCACGCGGGCGAGGTCACCCTGGCCGCGCCCGCCGAGTTCGCGCACCGCCCCTCCGGCCTGCCCGGCCTGAAGAAGAACTACGGGCTCGACATCGCCCCGGCGGCTTTCGTGGCCACCGACGATCCCGAGGACGCGGTCCGGGCGCTGGTCGAGGGCAAGGTGATCGCCGCCGACATCTTCACCACCTCCCCCGCCATCGCCGCCAACGATCTCGTGGTGCTGTCGGACCCGAACCACAACTTCGCCGCCCAGAACGTGGTGCCGCTGTTCGCGGGCGCCAAGCGGTCGGACAAGGCGGTCGCGGTCCTGGATTCGGTCTCGGCCAGGCTGACCACGGCCGAGCTGATCGCCCTCAACGACGCGGTCGCCGGGGACGACCGGACCGAGCCCGCGGTGGTGGCCCGCGCCTGGGTCGCGGCGCAGGGACTCAACGCGCCGCTGGGCTGACCGGCTCAGTCGTCGCCGAGGAGGGCGCGCAGGGCGGGGTCGTCGTCGAGGGCGCGGCGCAGCCGGGCGCGGTCGGCGCTGCGGTGCGCGTGCGCGGTCAGCCAGCCCTCGGCCGCCTGGACCAGCGCGGCGTCGACGGTGAGGCCCTCGCTCGTCGCCGCGGCGCGCAGCTGCTCGAGCAGGTCGTCGGGCAGGTGCACACGCAGGGTCGCCATGCCGGAGATGATGCCATCGTCCCCGCGGCGCGGGCGCGGCGGCCGGGTCTGTGATACACGCCGAAACCGCTGGGTAACCCCGCCGCCCCCTCGGGTGACATGCCTGTCAGGCATATTCGCCTCCCACTGGATGGGAGGGCCGGAGCTATGACACGCCGGGGGAAAGTGTGATGTCGGGCACGCATTCCGACCGATCGCCGGATGCGGGAACGACCCGAAAGGACCACTCATGGTCGCTGCACCCCCTCCCCCCGACACCACCCGGCGCTGGAGCCCACGGCTGATCTTCTCGCTCGCCTCGATCGTGCTCCTGCTCGAGATGCTCGCGGTCAGCTACATGATGATCTCCACGGCGCTGCCGTCGATCGCCGCGCACTACCGGACCACCCAGGGCGCCTGGCTGCTCACCGCGTTCCTGCTCGTCGGCGCCGTCACCGCCCCGCTGATCGGCAAGCTCGCCGACATGTACGGCAAGCGCAAGGCCCTGCTCGGCTGCGTCGCGATCAGCGCGGCGGGCTCGCTGCTGTCCGCGGTCGCGGGCAGCTACGCGGTGCTCATCGCGGGCCGCGCGCTGTCGGGCCTGCTCGTCCCCTGCCTGTTCCTGAGCTACTCGCTGATCCGGGACGTTTTCCCGGCCAGGACCATCGCGCTCGCGGTCAGCATCGCCACCAGCGGAATGGGCCTGATCGCGATCCCCGCGCCGTTCCTCACCGGCTGGCTCATCGACAACCACGGGTTCCGCAGCATCTTCTGGTTCTTCGTGATCGGCCTGATCGTGCTGGGCGGGCTGATCTTCCTCACCACCGACGAATCGCCGGTGCGGCTGCGTTCCCGGATCGACCTGCTCGGCGCCGTCCTGCTCGGCGGCGGCATCGCGGGCGTGCTCGTCGCCGTCAGCTTCGGGCCGACCTGGGGCTGGCGCGACGGCACCACCCTGGCCTACCTGGCAGGCGGCGCCGCGCTGCTGGTCGCCTGGCTGATCACCGCGCGGATGATCCGCGAACCGCTGATCGACCTCGACGTCCTCGGCCGTCGCCCGGTCCTGCTGACCACCCTGGGCGCCGGGCTCTGCTACGGGTCGAGCGGCCTGTTCACCATCCTGCTGCCCATGCTCGTCATGACACCGGCCGCGCTCGGCCTCGGCTACGGATTCGGCGTCTCCGCCGAGGGATTCGCGATCTTCCAGGCCCCGGTCGGCATCATGGTCGTGGTCGGCGGCGTGCTCGTCGGGCTGCTCGTCGGCCGCGACGTCCGGCCCCGCGTCATGATGGCGATCGGCATGGCGCTGATGGCCGCCGGATTCACGCTGACCGCGTTCGCGCACGACAGCAAGGCACCGCTCATCGTGTTCGCCGGCGTGTTCGGCACCGGCATGGGCATGGCCTACGCCTCGGTGCCCAACCTGCTGATCGAGGCGGTGCCGCCGCAGCTGCAGGCGAGCACCGCGAGCATCGTCGGCGTCTCGCAGAGCGTGTTTCCCGCCGTGCTTCCGGTCCTCGCGTTCACGGTCCTCAACAACTCCTACACGGCGCCGATCCCGCCGGAGCTGACCCAGGGCGCGGTGTTCTACCTCGACCGCGGCTTCACCGTCGCGTTCCTGATCGGCGCGGTCGCCGCGGTGGCGGGCGCCGTGGTCGCGGTGGCGCTGCCGCGCCGGATCGTCCAGCTCGCCGCGCCCGGCGCGACGGCGGGCACCGGCGAGGAGGAGGGGCTGGTCTTCGCGCACTGACCCACGGAAACGGACCGAGCCGGCCGCGTCGAGAGGACGCGACCGGCTCGGTCTCGGCTGGGACGATCCGCCGTCAGGCGACACCCTCGGCGCGGGCCGTGGCGGCCACGGCCTCGGCGACCGCCGGGGCGACCCGGGGGTCGAGGGGGCTGGGGATGATCTTGTCGACCGACAGCTCACCGGCGACCACGTTGAAGATGGCGTCGGCGGCGGCGACCTTCATGCCCTCGGTGATGCGGCGGGCGCCCGCGTCGAGCGCGCCCTTGAACACACCGGGGAAGGCCAGCACGTTGTTGATCTGGTTCGGGAAGTCGCTGCGGCCGGTGGCCACGATGGCGGCGTACTTGCGCGCCACCTCGGGGTGGATCTCCGGGTCCGGGTTCGACATGGCGAACACGATCGACTCGGGGGCCATCGAGGCGATGAGCTCCTCGGCGATGGTGCCCGCGGACAGCCCGAGGAACACGTCGGCGCCAGCCAGCGCCTCGGCCGGGCCGCCGGTCAGGCCGCGCGGGTTGCTGCGGGCGGCCAGGTCGGCCTTGACCTCGTTGAGGTCGCCGCGGCCCGCGGACACGATGCCCTTGGAGTCGAGCACGACGACGTCGGGGACGCCCGCCGCGAGCAGGATGTTCGCGCACGCGACACCCGCGGCGCCCGCGCCGGAGACGACGACCTTGAGCGCCGACATGTCGCGGACCTGCTGCGCGGCCGCGCCCTTGAGGGCGGCCAGCACCACGATGGCGGTGCCGTGCTGGTCGTCGTGCATGACCGGGCAGTCCAGCGCCTCGATGACGCGCTTCTCGATCTCGAAGCAGCGCGGGGCGGAGATGTCCTCCAGGTTGACCGCGCCGAAGCTGGGACGCAGGCGGATCAGGGTCTCGACGATCTCGTCGACGTCCTTGGTGTCGAGCACCAGCGGGATCGAGTTCAGGTCGGCGAACTTCTTGAACAGCGCGGCCTTGCCCTCCATCACGGGCAGCGAGGCGCGCGCGCCGATGTCGCCGAGGCCGAGCACCGCGGTGCCGTCGGAGACGACCACGACGAGGCGGTCGGTCCAGGTGTAGGTCTTGGCCAGCGCCTCGTCCTTGGCGATCGCCCGGCTGACCTGCGCGACACCGGGGGTGTAGGCGATCGACAGGTCCCGCTGGGTGTCGAGGGGCGCGCTGAGTTCGACCGAGAGCTTGCCGCCGAGGTGACCCGCGAAGATCTCATCGTTGGTGATCGCGGCCAAGGCGGCCGCGTCATCGGTCTGGGGCGCCGAGGTGGCATTCGGTGCGTCAGTCACAGAAGACACGATTTCACTCCTGCTCGAGTCGTGCTCAACCGGGGGACAGTTACCGCCGGGTAAATAGGGACAAGTGGTTGCATGACGCTCATCGGGTGCGCGGACCGACCCGTTTCCGGGGGTCGGAGGGGTGGCGCGGCACTGATCCGCGGAGCGGAGCCGGACGGGTGGTCCGGTCGAACGAGCGGAGCGACACCCGGCCGCGACGGTACGTCGCGAGGAGGAGGTCGCCGTGGTCCCGGCACCCGGCGGTCGGCGAGGGCACGGAATCGGAGGCGAGTCTATCCTGCGCCCGGTACCGCGAGCCAACCAGCATCATCGTTACAGCCTAGGGGGACGCAATTACCCCGGCGTTAGGGAAAACTCGCCGGTCCGGGGGAACTTCCGGTGAACAGTCACACCGCCGGTCGATACGCGGCTGTGAGGTCGCCGCCGAGCACGCTGCCGCGCCGCACCCACACCTCGTCCAGGCCGCCGCAGTGCAGCCGGGCCCGCCAGTCGTCGGCGGCGCCGGGATGGTCGGTGCGGCGGTGCATGCCCCGGCTCTCGGCGCGTTCGAGCGCGCTGTACTTGGTCCAGCGTGCCACGGCCAGCAGCGCCGCCGCCTGGCGGGCCCGCACCTGACCGGCGCCGACGCCGCCGAGGTCGTAGCGCACCACCGGCCACAGGGCGTCCAGCTCGGCGATGCTGTCGCGCAGGCTGCCCGCGCTGCGCCAGTAGCTGCGCCGCAGCGGCAGCGTGTGCTCCTGGACGAGCCCGATCACCGAGCGCGGGTCGATCCCGGCGTGCGCCCCGAGGCCCGCGCCGCCGACCGGGGACACCCGATCGGGCACGCCGCGCGCCGTGGCGAACCGGGCCGCGCCCGCGCCCGCCCAGACCCCGGAGGCCAGCGCCCAGCCGCCGCCCTGCGCCGACGAACCGCCGACCGCGCCGAGCACCGGTTCCCTGGCCGCGACCCCGCCCGCGCCGTAGAGCCCGGGCACCCCGGTCGCGCAGTCCGGGCCGAGCAGCTCCACGCCGCCGCTGCCGCGGACCGTGCCCTCGAACACCGCGCGCACCGGCACCCGGCCCGCCCGGTCGCAGGCGCCCTGCCGGGCCAGCCACTGCCGCATCGGGGCGGGCAGATCGCGCAGCGCGGCGGTGACCCGCCTGCCCTCGGCGATGGCCGCCAGCGCCGCCGGGCCGCGGCCCGCCAGCGGCTCGCCGGACTCGTCGTGGAGGGCGGCGGCGGGCAGCGTCAGCCCCGGCATCGGTCCCGCCGCCCGGTATCCCGGCGGCAGCGCGGGCGCGAACCCGTAGGCGTTGGAGAACTCCATGCCCGCCAGGTCCGCGCCCGCCTCGGCGGCCATCAGCAGGCCCTCCCCGGTGTCGACATCCGTGCCGGGGCTGCCGGAGAGGAACGCGCAGCCGCCGGTCGCGAGCACGACCGCGCCCGCCCGGATCGTCCACGGCCGGAAGTGCTCCCGGCGGCACACGCCCGCCGCGCCCGCGACCGTCCCGTCCCCGGCGCGCAGCAGCCGCAGCGCCGGGTGGTGATCGAGGATGTCGACGCCGAGCGCGACGGCCGACCGGCGCAGCCGCCGCAGGTAGCCCGCGCCGTCGAGCCGGATGCGTTCGGCGCGGGCGCGCGGGATCCGGTGGCCGCCGTGGGCGAGCTGGTCCACGCGGCGATGCGACTCGTCGAGCACCCGGTCGATCCACTCCGGGGCGCCGAGCCCGCCGCCGTGGGTGAGCGCGCGTTCGACGGCGGCGCCGCGCGCCGGGCCCTCGGCGATGTGCCAGAGGGTGGTGGCGCCGAACGCGGTGGGACCGCTGCTCCCACATCGGTTCTTGTCCACGACGATCACCCGCGCGCCCGCGGTGGCGGCCGCGAGCGCGGCCCAGAGCCCGGCGGGTCCGCCGCCGAGAATCAGAACATCGGTCTCGATGTCGCTCACAAGGTGAAATGTTCGGGGACAGTTCACCGGCCCGCAACCATTCAGCCGCGCGGGAATTCCAATTGCAACCAATCGTGACCCGGCGGCCGCGCGGGGTCGCTCCTCAGTTCCACCATTGCGTCCACAACAGCACGCCCGCGCCCGCGAAGACCACCAGCGCGGCGGGCACCGTCGCCGCCCCGCGCCGCCGGTCCGCCCAGACCTGGGCGACCACCGCGACCAGCGTGATGCCGAGATGCCAGGCCAGCGATTCCGCGCCGGGGCCCGGGAACTCGTTGCGCGCGCCGACGACCGCGACGGTCACCACCACCGCCGTCAGCACGATCAGCCCGCCCGCGACCAGGCCGGACAGCCCACGCAGCAGCGTCACGGAGTGATCACCGCGACGCCACCCGCCTTCGCGATGAGCGCCTCGTACTGGTCCGGTTCGGTGGTGTGGGCGCCGAGCGCGATCGGCTTGTTGGTGCCGTGGTAGTCCGAGGAGCCCGTGCGGATCAGGCCGAGCTCGCCGGCGAGGTCGCGCAGCAGGTCGCGATCGGCGGGACCGTGGTCGGGGTGGTCGACCTCGAGGCCGCCGAGGCCGAGTCCGGCCAGTTCCCGGATCTCGGAGAGCGCGAGCAGCCTGCCGCGCTTGCGTGCCCGCGCGTGGGCGATCACGGTGACCCCGCCCGCGGCGGCCACCATCGGCACCGCCCGGGTCAGCGGGGTGTCGGCCTTCTCCACGTAGTACGGCCCGTGTGGGGCGAGCAGGTGCTCGAACGCCGCCCCGACGCTGTCCACCACCCCCGCCGCGACCAGGGCGCGGGCCAGGTGCGGGCGGCCCGCGGACGGCCCGACCGAGGCCAGCACCGCGTCGGGGTCGATCGGCAGCCCGTCGGCGGCCATGCGCTCGGCCATGGCCCGCACCCGCTGCGAGCGCTCGGCGCGCAGCCGCTCGCGCTCGGTGGCGAAGCCGGGGTCGGCCGGGTCGAACAGGTAGGCGAGCAGGTGCACCGACACCGGGTCGCCGTCCTCGCCGAGCCCGGTGCACGACATCTCCATGCCGCGCACCAGGGTCAGCCCGGCCGGGCGGGCCGCCTCGGCCTCGGCCCAGCCCGAGGTCGTGTCGTGATCGGTGATCGCGACGACGTCGAGCCCCGCGGCCGCCGCGGCGGTCACCAGCTCGGCGGGGCTGTCCGTGCCGTCCGACGCGGTGGAGTGGGTGTGGAGATCGATGCGCACCCCTCAGTCATACCGTGCGCCGTGTCCGCCCGCGCCGTTCCGGGTCCGGTTCGGCCGTAGCATCGAGCCGTGCCCTCGCTACCGCCGCTGCCGTCGTTCCGTGGTCAGGGACGGCCCGGCCCCGTTCCGCGGCCCAAGGTGCCGGTGCCGACCGCGCGCGCGATCGTCGACTGCGGCGTCTACGTCGACGGCGCCCGCCTGCCGGGGCACTTCACCCCCGCGAAGGCGCGGGCGCAGGCCGCCGATCGGGGCGGGTTCGTCTGGATCGGGCTGCACCAGCCCGACGACGCCCAGATGACCGAGATCGCCGAGATCTTCGGGCTGCACCCCCTCGCGGTCGAGGACGTGGTGCACGGCAAGCAGCGCCCCAAGCTCGAGCGCTACGACAACACCCTGTTCCTCGTCATGCGCACCGTGCAGTACCTCGAGCACGACCTCGACTCGACCAGCGAGATCGTCGAGACCGGGAACATCATGGTGTTCACCGGCCACGATTTCGCCATCACGGTGCGCCACGGCGAGCACACCGGGCTCGCCGGCGTCCGCCACGAACTCGAACACCACCCCGGCCGCCTGCGGCTCGGCCCGTTCTCGGTCCTGCACGCCGTGGCCGACCACGTCGTCGACTCCTACATCGAGGTCGCGGGCGAGGTCGAGGAGGACATCGACGAGATGGAGGAGGCGGTCTTCACCCCGAACATGAAGATCGCGATCGAGTCGATCTACCAGCTCAAGCGCGAGGTGGTCGAGCTGCGCCGCGGGGTCGTCCCGCTCGGTGTGCCGCTGCAGCAGCTCACCACCAACGAGAACCTGCCGGTGCCCAAGGAGATCCGGCGCTACCTGCGCGACGTGACCGACCACCACACCGAGGTGTCGGAGACCATCAGCGAGTTCGACGAGCGGCTCAGCAACCTGGTCAACGCGGCCCTGGCGAAGATCAGCGTCCAGCAGAACACCGACATGCGCAAGATCTCCGCCTACGCCGCGATGGCCGCGGTGCCGACCATGATCGCGGGCATCTACGGCATGAACTTCGAGCACATGCCCGAATTGCGCTGGGGCTGGGGCTATCCCGGGGTGGTCGCGCTGATGGTCATGCTGTGCGTCGCGCTGCTGATCACCTTCCGCCGCAACAAGTGGCTCTAGGTCAGAGGTTCACCGCGCGCCGCCGCGGGTCGCGGACATCGATGCCCGCCTCGGCCCACGCCTCGCGCAGGGCGTCCGCGCCCCGCACCCGCACCCAGGCCGCCTCGGTCGCGGTGACCGGGGTGACGCTGAGGTAGCGCACCGGCTCGGCCGGGTCGGGCAGGGGCACCTCGGGCAGCTCGCTCTCGCCGAGCAGCACCGCGGTGAACGGCGCGTCGCGCCACAGCGGTTCGCCGAGATCGAGCAGGGCGTCCGCCTGCAGGACGACGCCCTCCACCGACGGCGTGGCCACCAGCACGCCGAGCGAACGGACCAGCCCGGCCTGCGCGCCCGCGCCGGACAGCAGCGAGAGCACCAGCTCCGCGCGCGGGCCGCGGACCGGGTCGGCGAGCAGGTCGGCCGGGTCGCCCATGGGATGCCGCGAGCCGCCCAGCGTCGCGTAGTGCACGGCGTCGGCGCCGGGGATGCGCAGGATCTCGATGGGCTCGAGGCCGAGGAAGGTCACCGAGGCCGAGTCCGCCCGGTCGCGGGCGACGCCGTAATGCTCCAGAACCGCCGCGCGGACGGTGTTCACCACGTCCACGGGTCACAGGGCCAATCGGGCGAGCATGTCGCGGGCCTGTTCGGCCTCCCGCGGGTCGCAGAGCACGTCGTAGCGGCCCGCCACCAGCTGCATGGTGGAGGCGAAGTCGCGCTGGCCCTTGGTCGCGGCGTAGGGGATCGAGGTCGAGATGACACCGAAGACGATGCCGCCGACCAGGCCGACCGCCAGGGTGCCCAGCGCCGTGCCCGTGGTGAACAGGCTCAGCAGCAGGCCGAGGAACAGCCCTAGCCAGGCGCCCGACACCACGCCGCCGCCGATGACCTTGCCCCAGGTGAGGCGGTACAGCACCCGCTCCACCTGCATGAGGTCGACGCCGACGATGGTGACGTTCTGCACCGGGAACTGGTTGTCGGCCAGGTAGTCGACCGCGCGCTGCGCCTCGGCGTAGGTCGGGTAGGAGCCGACCGGCCAGCCCGACGGCGGCGTCGGCAGCGGCTGCCTGCCACGGTTCGAGGCGGAATACCCCATGGGGTTCGTCATATGTCCTATTCTGCTACGAACGGGTCATTCCCGCGGCACGCCCCTTCTCCGCGATCACCCGCGCCATCTTGGCCGCGGCCTCGTCGATCATCTCCTCGCCCAGCACGATCGCCCCGCGCGCGCCGCCCGCCGCCGAGGTGTGGAAGGCGTAGGCCTCGAGGATCTCCTCGGCGCGGTCGTAGTCGGCCTGACGCGGGCTGAAGATCTCGTTGCACGCCTCGATCTGTCCCGGATGCAGCACCCACTTGCCGTCGTAGCCGAGCGCGGCGGTGCGCCCGGCGGCGCGGCGGAACCCCTCGATGTCGTGGATCTGCACGTAGGGGCCGTCGATGGCCTGCAGACCGTGCGCGCGGGCGGTGAGCAGGATGGTCATCAGGATCTGGTGGTAGGCGTCGCCGTCGTAGCCCGGCGGCTGCTCGCCGACGACCAGGGTGCGCATGTTGAGGCTGGCCATGAAGTCGCCGGGGCCGAAGACCAGCGCTCGCACGCGCGGGCTCGCGGTGGCGATGGCGTCGATGTTGCGCAAGCCGAGCGCGTCCTCGATCTGCGGCTCGATGCCGATGCGCCCGACCTCGAGGCCCGCCGTCCGCTCCAGCTGGGTCAGCAGCAGGTCGAGGGCGCGGACCTGGCCCGCGTCGGTGACCTTGGGCAGCAGGATGCCGTCCAGCGCCGCGCCCGCGCCCTCCACGACGGTGATCACGTCGGCGTAGGTCCACGGCGTGCTCCAGTCGTTGACCCGCACGACCCGCAGCTGCCTGCCCCAGCCCGGCTCGTGCAGCGCGGCGACGACGGTGGCGCGCGCGGCGGCCTTGGCGGCAGGCGCGACCGCGTCCTCCAGGTCGAGGAACACCTCGTCGACCGGCAGTCCCTTGGCCTTGGCGATCATCTTCGGATTGCTGCCGGGCACGGCGAGAACCGAGCGGCGGGACTGCGCGGACGTCATGGGCACTCCTCTGTGATGTTCACCGGCGGCGGCCGCGCCGAGGCCGGGCCGACGCGCCGCACCCTCTAGCCTGACAGGCATGGCAGCTACCAGGGTGTACGTGGCCAGGCTGGCCGGCCTGGCGGTGCTCGGCCCGGACGGGGAGTCTATCGGCCGGGTCCGGGACGCGGTCGTGGCGATCCGGTACGACCACGCGCAGCCACGGGTACACGGCCTGGTGGTCGAATTGCCCACCCGGCGGCGCATCTTCGTGCCGATGCTGCGGATCACCGCGATCGAACCGGGCATGGTCACGCTGAACACGGGCACGGTCAGCCTGCGGCGTTTCGCGCAGCGGCCGGGCGAGCTGCTCGCCCTGGCGCAGATCGTCGACTCCCAGGTCCGGGTGACCGATCCGGACCTGCCCGACCTGGTCGACGTCGACGTGCACGTGGTGGACCTGGGGATCGAGCAGACCCGGACGAGGGACTGGGTGGTCGGGCGGGTCGCGGTGCGCGGGCACCGGCGCCTCGGCAGGCGGCGCACCGTGCACGTGGTCGACTGGTCGCAGGTCACCGGGCTCACCCCCTACGAGGTCGGCAGGCCCGGCCAGGACGTGACGTCGCTGCTGTCGCAGTTCGAGGGCCTCCGCCCGGCCGACGTGGCCCACCGGCTGCGCGAACTGCCGGAGAAGCGGCGCATCGAGGTCGCCGTCGCCCTGGACGACGAGCGCCTCGCCGACGTCGTCCAGGAGCTGCCCGACGACGACCAGATCGACCTGCTCGGCCACCTCGAGGTGCGCCGCGCCGCGGACGTCCTCGAGGCCATGGATCCCGACGACGCCGCCGACCTGCTCGGCGAGCTGCCCGAGAGCGAGGCCGAGTCGCTGCTCGCGCTGATGGACCCGGAGGAGTCCGAGCCGGTGCGCCGCCTGCTGGCGCACTCCCCCGACACCGCGGGCGGCCTGATGACCCCCGAGCCGGTCATCCTGAGCCCGGCGACCACGGTCGCCGAGGCGCTGGCCCGGGTCCGCAACCCCGACCTGACGCCCGCGCTGGCCTCGATGGTGTTCGTCGTCCGCCCGCCGACGGCCACCCCGACCGGCCGATACCTGGGCTGCGTGCACACCCAGCAGCTGCTGCGTGAGCCGCCCGCGCACCTGGTCGGCGGGCTCGTCGACACCGATCTGTCGGCGCTGTCGCCCGGGCAGCCGCTCTCGGCGGTCACCCGGTACTTCGCCACCTACAACCTGGTCTGCGGGCCGGTGGTCGACGCCGAGAACCACCTGCTCGGCGCGGTGACCGTCGACGACGTCCTCGACCATCTGCTACCCGAGGACTGGCGCGAAGAGGACGACCCGCCGCCGGTCGGCGTCGCCGGAGAGGGACATCGATGACCGACAAGAGCTCCGCCCGGCTCCGGCTGGAGACCCCGGTCGGCAGCCGGTTCCGCCTCGACTTCGACGGCGAGGCGTTCGCCAGGGCCAGCGAGCAGGTCGCGCGGTTCCTCGGCACCGGGCGGTACCTGGCGATCCAGACGGTGATCGTGATCGTCTGGATCGTGCTGAACGTGTTCGTGGTGGCCCTGCAGTGGGACCCGTACCCGTTCATCCTGCTCAACCTGGCCTTCTCCACCCAGGCGGCCTACGCGGCGCCGCTGATCCTGCTGGCCCAGAACCGGCAGGACAACCGCGACAAGGTCTCCCTCGAGGAGGACCGGATGCGGGCGGCCCAGACAAAGGCCGACACGGAGTTCCTCGCGCGCGAGCTGGCGTCCCTGCGGCTGGCCGTCGGCGACGTCGCCACCCGCGACTACCTGCGGCGGGAGCTCGACGACATCCGCGACGCGCTGGACCGGATCGCGGTCGCCACCGAGGCGGGCGACGCGCCGGGCGCGGGCAAGAAGCGAAAAGCCAACCGCAAGAAAACCTCCGGTCAAACAGCACCCGAGGTCCAGGTTTCGCCGAGCGTTCCCGATGAATGACCGGAAATGCTCAACAAGATTGTGACCGGTAGGTAACCTGGACCACATTGTGTACGGCGGAGGCGCACGGGGGACCTGCACGGCGCCCTTCGCGACGACGTGAGGGTTGGTGTAGCTACATGCGTATCTCTGCTCCGATAACGATGTCGGCCCTCGTCGTCGCCGGTCTGGTCGCTTCCGGCTCCACCTCCGCCGTCTCGAATCCGAGCACCGCGCCGACCGCGCCGGAGGCCCTGCTCGCCGCCGCCGCGACGGGCACGGGCGCCGAGAGCGACGACCCCGACGCCGAACTGTCCCAGAGTGTCGGGCTGCTACCCGTCAGCGCGGAACCGCCGCGCAAGCTGCGCGCGCTCACCCCGCCCGCCGACGGCGTCGCCCCCTTCGCCGGGACCGTGCCCCTGCAGAGCATCTCCCTCCCCACCGGCAGCGGCGCCCTCGGCATCCCCGAGATCGTGCTCGCCGCCTACCGCAACGCCGAGCTGGCCATGGAGACCGCCGAGCCGGGCTGCGGTGTCACCTGGAACCTGCTCGCCGGCATCGGCCGCATCGAGTCCGCGCACGCGAGCAGCGGGCGCACCGACGCCGCGGGCACGACGACCACGCCGATCTTCGGACCCGCCCTCGACGGCACGCTGCCGGGCAACGAGGTCATCAAGGCCGCCGAGGGCGGTTACGTGCGCGCGGTCGGGCCCATGCAGTTCCTGCCGAGCACCTGGGCACACTACGCCTCCGACGGCAACGGCGACGGCGTCGCCGACCCGCACAACGTCTTCGACGCGGCGCTCGGCGCCGCCAAGTACCTGTGCTCGGGCGGGCTGAACCTGCGCGACGCGGCCCAGGAACTGCGCGCGGTGCTGCGCTACAACAACTCGATGTCCTACGCGGCGAACGTGCTCAGCTGGTCGGCGGCCTACCGGACGGGCGGCGCGCCGAGCCAGGTCAGCATCTCCCCCGACCTGATCCCGCCGGGCAGTTCGCCGATGAACGGTGGCGGCGGCGCGAACATGGTCGCGACCAACGCCGAGGCCCCGGTCACCGCCGCCCCGCCGTCGACCACGAAGGCACTGCCGCCGAACACCCCCAAGGTCACCACGCCGACCGAGGTCATGATCACCCTGCCCGGCCTGCCGCCGATCCCCTGCGGCATCTTCTGCCCCGCGCCGGCGCCCGCCCCGGTGGATCCGTGTGCGGTCCAGGCCGATCCGGCGCCTGCGGTCAAGCCCGAGGACGAGTCGGCGCCGAAGGCGGCCACCGAGCAGACCTTCGGCGCGAACGCCCCGCGCGACCCGGCGCAGGCCGCGCAACCCCGGGAGGACCAGCCCGCCGACGCGCAGGCCGCGCAGTGCCAGGCGGTGGAGACCCCGGCGCCTGCTCCCGCCGCGCCGACGAAGACGCCCGAACCCGGTGTCGCCGAGGCGGCTCCGGAGCCGGAGGCGCCCGCCGCGCCCGCGCCCGCCGCGCCGACACCGACCCAGCAGCCGGGCATCACGCTGCCCTTCGGCATCACCATCCCGGTCCCCGCGCCGCCCGCCCCCTGATCGCGAACACACATCACAACGGGGTAACAAAAAGGTCTCGGATGCGGTAACCTCTTCTCATCCAACATGGTTGAGGAGGGCACCACACCGTGGGTCGTCACCGGAAACAGCCTGCTACCACCGTTCGGCGTAGCTCGCTCATCGCACTGACCGGACTGGTTCCCGCCGGACTCGTCGCGGTCACCGCGGCCGCCGCCACCAACGCGGGCACCGCCGCCGCGCCGGCCGCGGTCGAAACCGACCTGCCCACCGGCGAACTCGAGGCCGTCGCCGCCGCGCAGGCCGAGGCGCCCGCGATGCACGCGATGGCGAACCTGTCGGCCTCGGCGACGCCCGAGGTGCGCACCGTCGCCCAGCCGAACGACCGGGTCGCCGCCGATCTCCCGGCGGGCCCGCTCGGCATCCCCGGCATCGCCGTGGCCGCCTACCAGCACGCCGAGGAGGTGCTGGCCGCGCAGAACCCGAACTGTCACATGCCCTGGACGATGCTGGCGGGCATCGGCCGCGTGGAGTCCACCCACGCCTACGGCAAGGCCGACGCCGCGGGCAACCCGATCAAGGCCGTGTACGGCCCGGTGCTCGACGGCAGCCTCTACGGCAACAACGTCATCCACGACAGCGACAACGGCGCCCTGGACGGCCTCGACGGCTACGACCGGGCCATCGGTCCCATGCAGTTCCTGCCCGAGACCTGGCACCGCTACGCCGCCGACGGCAACAACGACGGCATCGCCGACCCGCAGAACCTGTTCGACGCCGCGCTGACGGCGGGCCGCTACCTGTGCGACGGCGGCCTGGACATGCGCGATCTCGGTCAGCAGACCAAGGCGATCCTGCGCTACAACAACTCCATGGCCTACGTGGCCAATGTGATGGCCTGGGCGGGCTCCTACGCCAGCGGCCTGGCACCCAAGCCCCAGGACCTGCCGCGAATCTGACACCGCCTACCATCGGGCGTATGCCAGTGATTACGGAAGCGGATGTGCGGGCCGCGCTCTCGAAGGTCGACGACCCGGAGATCCGCAAGCCGATCACCGAGTTGGGCATGGTCAAGAGTGTCGCCATCGCCGACAACAACGACGTGCACATCGAGATCTACCTGACCACCTCCGGCTGCCCGTTGCGCACCGAGATCGTGCAGCGGGTGACCGGCGCGGTCGCCGACGTGGCGGGCGCGGGCGCGGTGACCGTCGACCTGGACGTGATGAGCGACGAGCAGCGCACCGAGCTGCGCAAGCAGCTGCGCGGTGACTCCGCCGAGCCGGTCATCCCGTTCGCCCAGCCCGGCTCGCTGACCCGGGTCTACGCCGTCGCCTCCGGCAAGGGCGGCGTCGGCAAGTCCAGCGTCACCGCGAACCTCGCCGTCGCGCTGGCCGAGCGCGGCCTGTCGGTCGGCGTCCTCGACGCCGACATCTACGGCCACTCCATCCCGCGCATGCTGGGCACCGACGCCCGCCCGACCCAGGTCGAGCGGATGATCCTGCCGCCGGTCGCCCACAACGTGAAGATGATCTCGATCGCGCAGTTCACCCAGGGCAACACGCCCGTGGTGTGGCGCGGCCCGATGCTGCACCGCGCGCTGCAGCAGTTCCTGGCCGACGTGTTCTGGGGCGACCTGGACGTGCTGCTGCTCGACCTGCCCCCCGGCACCGGCGACGTCGCCATCTCCATCGCCCAGCTGATCCCGAACGCCGAGATCCTGGTCGTCACCACCCCGCAGCCCGCCGCCGCCGAGGTCGCCGAGCGGGCGGGCGCGATCGCGTTGCAGACCCGCCAGCGCATCGCGGGCGTCGTGGAGAACATGTCCTGGCTGGACCTGCCCGACGGCAGCCGCATGGAGCTCTACGGCTCGGGCGGCGGCGAGGCGGTCGCCGAGCGGCTGACCCGCGCGGTCGGCGCGTCGGTGCCGCTGCTCGGCCAGATCCCGATCGAGCAGGCGCTGCGCGAGGGCGGCGACGAGGGCACCCCGATCGTGCTGGCGGACCCGGAGAGCCCGGCCGCCAAGGCGCTGCGCGCGGTCGCCGACAAGCTGGCCGTGCGCCGCCGCGGCCTGGCGGGCATGTCGCTGGGCATCGACACCACCCGCCACCTCTGACGCGACGGGCCTGCCCATGACACTGCTGATGTACATCCTGATCGTCGGGCTCGTTGCGGTGATGATGTTCCTGCTCGCCAGTGTGATCTTCGGGCGTTCCGAGGAACTGGGCCCGCTGCCCGAGGACACCACCGCCACGGTGCTGCCCGCCCAGGGCGTCACCGGCGCCGACGTGCGGGCGCTGCGGTTCCAGCAGGTGGTGCGCGGCTACAAGGCCGCCGAGGTCGACTGGGCCCTCGCCCGGCTGGCGGGCCGGATCGACGAGCTGGAGACCGAGGTGACGCGGCTGCGCCAGTGGCAGGCTGCGGTCGCCGCGTCGGCGGCGCCCGCGGCGGGCACCCAGCAGCCGTGACCGGCACCGAGCCGCCCGCCGACGACGGCCGGATCCGCTGCGGCTGGTCGACGGGTTCCCAGCTCTACCGCGACTACCACGACCACGAGTGGGGCAGGCCGCTGCGCGGCGCGGACGCGATGTTCGAGCGGCTGTGCCTCGAGGCGTTCCAGTCCGGGCTGTCCTGGCTCACCATCCTGCGCAAACGGCCCGCCTTCCGCGCGGCCTTCGCCGGGTTCGCGATCGAGCGGGTCGCCCGCTTCACCGACGCCGACCGCGCGCGTCTGCTGGCCGACCCCGGCATCGTGCGCAACCGGGCCAAGATCGACGCGGCGATCGCCAACGCCGCGGTTGCCCGGGAGCTGCCCGTCCCGCTCGACGAGCTCGTCTGGTCCTTCGCGCCGCCGCCGCGGCCGCGGCCGGCCACCCTCGCCGATGTGCCCGCCACCACACCCGAATCGATTGCTCTGGCAAAGGAATTGAAGCGCCGCGGCTTCCGTTTCGTCGGCCCGACCACGGCCTACGCACTGATGCAGGCCACCGGAATGGTGGACGATCACATCGCGGTTTGCTGGGTCGGCGGCGTGTCGGACGGAACCGACTCACCAGTCACATTTCGAACTCAGGTGTCCGCCCCGATCGGCAATAGGGAAGAATAGGACCGGTGTGGCCCGCCGAACACCGGCGAGCCCGCCGGTTGGCGACAACCGGCAACGCCGAGAACAGTGCGCAGAAACACCGCGCAGATCTGGAGGGAGCAGAGGATGGCGGCCATGAAGCCCCGTACCGGGGACGGTCCCCTCGAGGCAACCAAGGAAGGTCGTGGAATCGTGATGCGGGTTCCACTCGAGGGTGGCGGGCGACTGGTCGTCGAGCTCACGCCGGACGAGGCGGCGGCGCTCGGTGACGAACTGAAGAGCGTCACCAGCTGACGGCTCTGCACGAGGTGGCCGCACTCCTGGCCTGTCCGGAGTGCGGCCACTCCTTACACCCTGGTGACCGCGCGCTGCGCTGCCCCACCGGGCACAGCTTCGACCTCGCCAAGCAGGGCTATGTGAGCCTGCTGACCGGCGCGGCGACCAAGATGTCCGGCGACACCGCCGACATGCTGGACGCCCGCGCCGCCTTCCAGGGCGCCGGTCATTTCGCGGCGATCGCCGCGGCCGTCGCGGAGGCCGCGACCGGACCGGGCCCGGTCCTCGACGTGGGCGCGGGCACCGGCTACTACCTGGCCCGGGTCCTCGACGCGCACCCCGACCGGCACGGCATCGCCCTCGACGTCGCCAAGCCCGCCGCGCGCCGGGCGGCGCGGGCCCACCCGAGGATGGCGTCGGTCCTCGCCGACGCGTGGGGCGGGCTGCCCGTCCGCGACGCCGCGATCGGCACGGTGCTCTCGGTCTTCGCGCCCCGTAATCCCGCCGAGGTCGCCCGGGTCCTCGGTCCCGGCGGCCGGTTCGTGGTGGTCACCCCGACCGCTGGGCACCTCGGCGAGCTCGTCGGCCCCCTCGGCATGGTCCGGGTCGATCCGGACAAGGAGCGGCGGCTGACCGAGGCGATGGACGGCGTGTTCGCCCGCCTCGCGACGACCCCGGTCGAGTTCGCGATGCCGCTCTCGCGCGCCGATGTCACCCGGGTGATCGCGATGGGGCCGTCGGCCTTCCACGGCGCCCCGGCCGACGATCCGCGGATCGCGGCCCTGCCCGAGACGACCGAGGTGACGGCCTCGGTCACCGTGTCGGTGTTCGCGCCGGCCTGATCAGCGCACCTTGCGGTAGACGTCGAGGGTGCGCTCGGCGATGCGCGCCCAGTCGAACTCCGCGATCGCCCGCGCCCGCCCCGCCCGGCCGTAGCGGGCCGCCGTCGCCGGGTCGCCGGCGACGGCGTTGACGGCCTCGGCCAGCCCGCGTTCGTAGGCGGCCGCGGCGCCCGCGTCGTAGTGCACCAGGGTCCCGGTGACGCCGTCGGCGACCACCTCGGGGATGCCGCCGACATCGGAGGCGACCACGGCGGTGCCGCAGGCCATGGCCTCGAGGTTCACGATGCCGAGCGGCTCGTAGACCGAGGGGCACACGAACACGTCCGCCCCGCGCAGGATCTGGCGTACCTGCTCGGTGGGCAGCATCTCCTTCACCCAGAACACGTTGCCGCGGCGCTCCCGCAGTCGCGCCACCGCGTCGGCGACCTCCCGCTCGAGCTCGGGGGTGTCGGCCGCGCCCGCGCACAGCACGAGCTGGATGTCCGGATCGAACCCGGCCGCCGCGGCCAGTAGGTGCCCGACGCCCTTCTGCCGGGTGATCCGGCCGACGAAGGCCGCGACCGGGGCGTCGGCGCGCACCCCGAGCCGCTCCAGCACCGGTTCCTGTCCGGGCGCCGGGTCGCCCGGATGCCACACGGTGGCGTCGATCCCGTTGTGCACGACGTGGACCCGGCCCGGGTCGATCGCCGGATAGGCGTCGAGGACGTCGCGGCGCATGCCCTCGCTGACCGCGATGACCGCGTCGGCCTGTTCCATGGCGGTGCGTTCCGACCACGAGGACAGCCGGTAGCCGCCGCCGAGCTGCTCGGCCTTCCAGGGGCGCCGCGGTTCGAGGGAGTGCGCGGTGAGCACGTGCGGCATGCCGTAGAGGGTGGCCGAGAGGTGCCCGGCCAGGCCGGTGTACCAGGTGTGCGAGTGGACCACGTCGGCGGCGCCGAGCGCCGCGGTCATCCGCAGCTGCGCCGACATCATCGCCAGCGCGGGATTGGCGGCGCGCAGCGCGGGATCCGGTTGGTGCACCTCGGCGTTCGGCCGCGGGACGCCCATACAGTGCACGGTCACCTCGCACAGCTCCCGCAGGCGCGCGGTGAGCTCGGTGACGTGCACCCCCGCCCCGCCGTAGACCTCCGGCGGGTACTCCCGGGTCAGCATGGCCACTTGCAGTCGCACCGATCCAAATTAGACCCTCGGGTCCACCCGGGCCACCGCAGGAGGCGACTCACGGTAGGTTGGCAGGGGTGAGGAGCCAGCCGCACGTACTCGGGATCGTGCTCGCCGGTGGCGAGGGTAAGCGCCTTTTTCCGCTCACTGCCGACCGTGCCAAGCCCGCGGTGCCCTTCGGTGGCGCCTACCGTCTCATCGACTTCGTTCTCAGCAACCTCGTCAACGCCGGCTATCTACGCCTGTGCGTGCTCACCCAGTACAAGTCCCATTCCCTGGACCGCCACATCTCCCAGACCTGGCGGCTGTCCGGGTTCACCGGCGAGTACATCACCCCGGTGCCCGCCCAGCAGCGGCTCGGGCCGCGCTGGTACACCGGCAGCGCCGACGCGATCATGCAGTCGCTCAACCTGATCTACGACGAGGACCCCGACTACATCGTGGTCTTCGGCGCCGACCACGTCTACCGGATGGACCCGGAGCAGATGGTGGCCAGCCACATCGCCTCCGGCGCCGGGGTCACCGTGGCCGGTATCCGCGTGCCGCGCAGCGAGGCGAGCGCCTTCGGCTGCATCGACTCCGACGAGTCCGGCCGCATCACCCAGTTCCTGGAGAAGCCCGCCCATCCGCCCGGCACACCCGACGACCCCAACGTCACGTTCGCCTCGATGGGTAACTACGTCTTCACCACCCGGGTCCTGGTCGACGCCATCCGCGCGGACGCCGAGAACGGCGACTCCGATCACGACATGGGCGGCGACATCATCCCCACCCTGGTCGCCGCGGGCGAGGCCGCGGTCTACGACTTCGCCGACAACGAGGTCCCCGGCGCCACCGAGCGCGACCGCGGCTACTGGCGCGACGTGGGCACCATCGACGCGTTCTACGCCGCGCACATGGACCTGGTCTCGGTGCATCCGGTGTTCAACCTCTACAACAAGCACTGGCCGATCCGCGGCGCCGCCGAGAATCTGCCGCCCGCCAAGTTCGCCCAGGGCGGGCTCGCCCAGGAGTCGATCGTGGGGGCGGGCTCGATCCTGTCGGCGGCGACGGTGCGGAACTCGGTCCTCAGCTCCAACGTCATGATCGACGACGGCGCGACCGTGGAGGGCAGCGTGCTCATGCCCGGCGTGCGGGTCGGGCGCGGCGCCGTGGTGCGTCACGCCATCCTGGACAAGAACGTGGTGGTCGGCGAGGGCGAGATCATCGGCGTCGACCTCGACCGCGACCGCCAGCGGTTCGCGGTCAGCAACGGCGGCGTGGTGACCGTCGGCAAGGGGGCGTGGGTCGGCTGATCAGCCCCGGGAGGCGCACAGCACGCCGTCCCCGACGGGGATGAGCACGCTGGTCAGCTCGGGGTTCTCGGCGATGGCCCTGGTGGCCGCCCTGACCGCCTGGGTGGCCGGATCGCGCTGGGCCGGGTCGGGCACCCGCCCGCCGAGCAGCGCGTTGTGCAGCACGAACACCCCGCCCTCGCGCAGCAGCCGCACGCCCTGCTCCACGTACTGCGGGTGCTCGAGCGGGGCGGCGTCGACGAAGACCAGGTCGTAGGCGCCGTCGGCGAGCCGGGGCAGCACGTCGAGGGCGCGGCCGTTGATGAGGCGGGTCCGCGCGGGCGGGATCTCGGCGGTGCGGAACGCCTCCTTGGCGGCGCGCTGATGCTCCGGCTCGGAGTCGATGGTGGTCAGGGTGCCGTCCTCGCGCATGCCGTCCAGCAGCCACAGCCCGCTGATCCCGGCGCCGGTGCCGACCTCGACGACCGCCCGGGCGCCCAGCATCTGCGCGTACATGCTCAGCAGCGCTCCCACCGAGGCGGGCACCGGCGCCGCGCCCAGCTCGGTGGCCCGCTCCCGTGCGCCGAGCAGGACTTCGTCCTCCACGACGGACTCCTCCACAAAGGCGAGGTTGCGCTCCACGTTCGATGCCACGGCTATGAGGCTAGGGCACCGACCGGGTCTGTGTATTCAGCGAAGCCGCCCGTTTCGGTAAGTGTTCTACAACACCACAGCGGTTGCCGGAAGTTTGCGGATTGGTCACGACCGGCCCCGCGATGATGCGTTCGCGCACGCCGCGGCGATGTACTGACAGCGGTGACCGATTCTCAGGTGCTCCTCAGGGTATCCATACGTCACCCATACCAGCGCAGGAAATAGTTGCCCTACGCAAGACCAGCCGATCGCGGCCGGTGCGGGACACGGGAACAAACGGCACACCGCTGCCGGTTGATCCCGGTGAAGTTCAGGTTCGCTGACCCGGACCGGAGCGGTGTCGCACCCGCGGTCCCGAGTAGGAGGTGTCCCCATCCACATGGTCGACGCGGCGCGTGAAAACGCCACACTGTCCGAGCAGGCTCTCACCGCCGATCTCGCCCTCACCGGCGCGGATCCGATGATCGACGCCGCCGATGTCCCCGACGCCGAACTCACCGGAACCGCCGCCTTCGACGCCACCGGCGACCGCGCCGTCATGCCGTCCTGGGACGAGCTGGTCCGCGAACACGCCGACCGGGTCTACCGCCTGGCCTACCGCCTCTCCGGCGACGCGCAGGACGCCGAGGACCTGACCCAGGAGACCTTCATCCGGGTCTTCCGCTCCCTGCAGAACTACCAGCCCGGCACCTTCGAGGGCTGGCTGCACCGCATCACCACCAACCTCTTCCTCGACATGGTCCGCCGCCGCAACCGCATCCGCATGGAGGCGCTGCCCGAGGACTACGACCGGGTGCCCGCCGAGGGCCCGACCCCCGAGGACGTCTACCACGACGCCCGCCTCGACCCCGATCTGCAGTCCGCCCTTGACTCGCTGGCGCCGGAGTTCCGCGCCGCGGTGGTCCTGTGTGACATCGAGGGCCTGTCCTACGAGGAGATCGGCGCGACGCTCGGCGTCAAACTGGGTACCGTCCGCAGCCGCATCCACCGCGGGCGGCAGGCACTGCGTGAATACCTTGCGCATAATGGAAGCGGGCAGCGGTTCGCCGCTGATTCCTACGCAGGGTGACGCCGTGATCCGGCATCATCGGTTCGGATAGATGTCGGTCGGAAGGATGAACTCGCAGATGAGTGTGGATCCCGGCACCTCAGGCCGTGCACCGCGATTCCAGCCCACCGAGCATCTGGCCAGCGAGGCCGTGGCCGCCTATGTCGACGGCGAGCTGCGCATGAACGCCTATCTGCGCGCCGCGCAGCATCTCTCGCTGTGCCCGGAGTGCGCGGCCGAGGTGGAAGCCCAGCAGCAGGCGCGCATCGCCCTGCGCGGCGCGGGCGAGGTCTCGATCCCCCGTTCGCTGCACGACAGCCTGACCCGGATCCCGCTGGCGGAACTGCCCCCGACCGTCGGCAACGCCGCGGGCGAGCCCCGCCGCAACGAGGCGATTCGCGGATTCCTCACCGATTCGTTCACCGCGACCCGGTGGACCACGTGGCGGCGCAAGTAGAGTTTCGGGCGTGACAGGCGAATCGACGAATTCCGGCCGGGACGAGAACGCGGAATCGGCCGCCGATCGGGGGAATCTCCGCCCGGCCGACGCACCGGTCCTCGGCCCGCGCCCGGTGCTCCGGCCGCACATCGACTCCCACACCGCGCGCGCGTTCCGCCGCCCGCAGGGCCTGACCGGCTCGTTCTCCGCGCACGACCCGCAGCGCGGCGCGGACAGGCGCCCCACCGACGAACAGATCTCCACGCCGCGTCCGCCCGACGCCGTGCTGGCCGAGGCGTTCGGCCGCCCCGAGGGGTCCGACGAGCTGCTGCAGCGCGAGCCCGGCAGCGAGGAGCAGGTGGTCGTCGCGGGCCCGGAGGATCCGTGGCGCGATCCCGCCGCGCCCGCCCGGCTCGGCTCCCCCGCCGTGGCGACCCCGGCGCCCGCGCCGCGCCCCAAGGGCCGCAAGCTGAGCGCGCGCGAGGTCCTCTTCGGCTCCACGGTCGCGCCCAAGGCGCTGGCCCTGCTCGCGGTGCTGGCCCTCGGCATCGGCGTGCTCGGCGGGCTGGTCGGCCGGATCACCGCCGAGACCGCCTCGACCCTGACCTCCCGCAAGGTCACCCTCTCCCAGACCGAGGACCAGGAACGGCCGCACGGCCAGATCGCGGCGGTCGCCAACGCCGTGCTGCCCTCGGTGGTCTCGATCCGGGTGACCGTCGGCGAGAACGGCGCGACCGGCTCGGGCGTCGTGATCGACGGCAACGGCTACATCGTCACCAACAACCACGTGATCTCCATGGCGGCCACCGACAAGACCAACCGGGCCGCCATCCAGGTCCAGTTCTCCGACGGCTCGCGGGTGCCGGCCAAGATCGTCGGCCGCGACCCCAAGACCGATCTGGCCGTCCTGAAGGTCGATGTGAAGAACATCACCGTGGCCAAGCTGGGCAAGTCCTCCGACGTGCAGGTCGGCGACGACGTGCTCGCCGTCGGTTCGCCGCTCGGCCTGAGCAAGACCGTCACCTCCGGCATCGTCAGCGCCCTGCACCGCCCGGTGAAGCTGGCCGGCGAGGGCAGCGACACCAACGCGGTCATCGACGCCGTGCAGACCGACGCCTCCATCAACCCGGGTAACTCCGGTGGCGCGCTGGTCGACATGCAGGGCCGCGTGGTCGGCATCAACACCGCCATCCGCTCGGAGACCGGCGGTTCGGTCGGCCTCGGCTTCGCCATCCCGGTCGACGTGATGACCACCGTCGCGCAGACCCTCATCCGCGACGGCCAGATGCACCACCCGTTCATCGGCCTGAGCGCGCGCACCAAGACCGTCGCCAACGAGGTCATGAGCGGCGCCGCGGTGGCCGACGTGCAGCCCGGCGGCCCCGCGCAGAAGGCGGGCATCGTCGAGAACGACGTCATCGTCAAGATCGGCGACCGCGAGGTCACCGGCCCCGACGAACTCGTCGTCGCGGTCCAGCAGCACAAGATCGGCGACACCGTCAACGTCCAGCTGATCCGGGACGGCCGCCAGGTCGACGTCCCGGTCACCCTCGAATCCGACTGACGGAGAACGGCTTCGAGGATCCCGAGCGAGAACATGCTCGGGCAACCCCGCCGGGCCTGCCTCGAGGAGGCACCCGGCGCGGCCGTCCCGTCGAGCAGTGGACCGAGACCGTGCGGCGCGGCCGCGCGCATCGGTTCGGTGTTCGACGGGACACCTGGGGCCGCGAACACGGCGCGCCGGCGCTAAAATATCCCCGTGTTCAGCAATGTCGGTTGGAGCGAGATGATGATCTTGCTCGTGGCCGCCCTCGTCATTCTCGGTCCGGAGCGCTTGCCCGGCGCCGTGCGCTGGACCACCCGTTCCCTGCGTCAGGTCCGCGACTACGCCAGCGGCGCCACCTCGCAGCTGAAGGAGGAGCTGGGGCCGGAGTTCGACGAGCTGCGCAAGCCGCTGGCCGAGCTGAACGAACTGCGCTCGATGTCGCCGCGCGCGGCGGTCACCAAGCATCTGCTCGGCGGGGACGATTCGGTACTGCGGGATCTGGAGAAGGCGGTCCCGGACAAGCAGCAGTTGTTCGGGACGAGCAGCGGCATGCCCGCGCCGTCGATGCCGCCCGCGCAGAAACCCCTCGATCGCAACGAGCGCCCGCCGATCGATTTCGACGCGACCTGAATTCGCACAGAACACACCGCACGGTCGTCATTTGCCACCGGATCGCGTGCCGACGCGACAGCGCCACCGACCTCCGCTGATCACGATTGCTGACCCCGCCCGTGCCATAGTCGTTGTTACGCAGTGCAGTTCGATGTCAACCGGAATAGACACGAAACGCTGTCGAGCTGTCTAAACTTCGCACATGTCGGCCGATGACGTGGCAAAGGTCTTCGCGATCGAGGACAAAGTCGAAAGACTCAAAGCAGCCACCGATGGGGTGGCGGCTGCCCAGCAGACCATCAACGAACTGACCCGGATCCGTCGCGCGGTCATCCGGGAACTCCACGCCGACGGGTGGACCTTCGCCCGCATCGGCGCCGCAGCGGGGTTGTCGCGGGCGCGCATCCATCAGGTGAGCACCCAGGGGCCCGTGCCGGAGGGGCTGTTCTTCGGGACCGGCGCGCTGACCGTGCTGGCGCCCGAGGTGCGCGCCGGACGCCTGCTCGGCGCGCCGGACCCCACCGCCGCCCAGCGCCTCGCCGAGCTGCTGCGGCAACTGGGATTCCCGGCGTCGGTGGAGACCTTCCTGCCGGGCAGGCCGGTGGACCTCAACCGCGACGGCCTGGTGATCCTCGGCGGCCCGGAACTCTCCCCCAGCCTGCGCCAGCTGGTCGTGGCGGACCCGCGCCTGCGCCGCACGGTCACCCGCGCGGGCGACACCCGCCGCGGCATCGAGGACCGGGCCGCGCGCCGCGTGTACCGCCCGGGCGGGACCGAACCGCACGACATCGCCTATCTGGCCCGGCTGCCCCGGCCGGACCGCAGGGGCAGCATTCTGCTGATCGACGGCCTGCATCCGCCGGGGTCGCTCGGCGCCATCCGATTGCTGGCCACCCGCCTGGCGACCCTGCACGAACGGGCCGGAAACCACCTGTTCTCTGTCCTGATCGCCGTCCGCTATGACCGGGCCACCGGGGAGCCGGTCGACGCCGATCTGCTGACGCCGGTCTATCGGCACGAAACCGACCCCCGGTTGGCTTCTGCACGAACCCGCCCATAAAAGGTTTGTAACCTCGCACATATGTGATCTGCATCACGCTATGGTTATGCGGCACGTACCGAGCCCGATGGATAGATTGCTAGCGAGTAACCAAACGTGAGTAGGTGAGCTTCGATGTTCCCCGCGCCCGAGGCGCGCGCACACCGGATTCTTCCGGCCCGTGCCGCCCACGCTCCGGAGACAGCTTCCGCCGATGCCGGTGAGCACGTCGCCGAGATCACCCTGACCACCCATCGCGTCACCTACAGCGATCGCCTGAAGGTGTTCATCGGCCCCGACGAGGACGTCGACAGCTTCCTGCGCCCGCTGCGCCGGATGGACGGCATGCAGCGCTACGCGCTGGAGGTCTCGCTGCTGCCCGAGCCACTACCCGCCACCGAGGTCACCCCCGCCGTCAGCGCCGCCCGCGGCGACCACGCCCTGTCCTGCGTCGGCTCGGCCGACGCCATGGCGATCCACCTGCGCAGCACCGTCGACCACGTCTCGCGCACCCACGTGCTGGGCTTCGAGGGCACACGCGCCGGCCTGCCGACCGTCTACCTGCCGCACGGCACCGACGAGACCTACGTGTACCCGGAAGAGGTGTTCACCGCCCAGCACGCGCTGGCCATCTTCCGCACCTGGTTCCGCAGCGGCCGCCTCCCGGGCGGCCTGCAGCGTCGCGAACTGCTCGACTAGCCCGCGCCGCCGCGCACGAACCGACCGGCCCGATTAGGCTGGTCGGCAGCGGTCCACGACCGGGATCCGGTGTGGTTCCCGCGGAGAGGCCGGTGTGCGATGCGTGCGATCCTCCCCCCACTGCTCGACGCCCTCGACCGGGCGCCGGTGGCCCTGGCGCGGATCGTGGACCGCACCGGGTCCGGCCCGCGTGACACCGGCAGCGCCATGGCCGTGACCGCCTCGGGCACCGTCCTCGGTTCGCTCTCGGGCGGGTGTCTCGAAGCGGCGGTGGTCGCGACCGCCGAGCAGGTGCTCGCCGACCGCGGGTCCGCGCTCGAACGCTTCGCCGCCACCGGCGAATTCGGCGTCGGCCTGCCGTGCGGCGGCGAGATCGAGGTGTTCACCGAGTACCTCGACCGGTCGGCGCTCGCCCTGCTGCGCGAACTCGACGCCGCGGTCGCCGCCGCCACACCGGTCGCCCTCGTGACGACCCTGGAGGCCACGCCCGACCGGACCCTGCTGTACCCCGGCGACCCGCGCCTTTGGCGCCACCTGGACCGCGACGCGGCCGCCCGGCTCGCCTCGGGCCGCGACGGGATCGTCGGCTCGGAGGACACCGCGGGCGCGCGCCCGCGCGCGTTCGTCCAGGTCTTCGCTCCCCCGCCGCGCATGATCCTCGCCGGCGCCAACGACTTCACCCGCGCCCTCGCCGTCACGGCGGCCCAGCTCGGCTATCACGTGACCGTGGTGGACGCGCGCGAAACCTTCACCACCGCCGCCCGTTTCCCCGCCGCCCACGAGGTCGTCGTCGACTGGCCGCACCGCTACCTCGACGCCGAACGCGCCGCGGGCCGGCTGGACGGGTGCACGGTGGTCTGCGTCCTCACCCACGACCCGAAGTTCGATGTCCCCACGCTGATCTCGGCCCTCGACCTCCCCGAGCTCGCCTTCCTCGGCGCCCTCGGCTCCCGCCGGACCCACGACGATCGCCTGGCCCGTCTCCGCGCGGAGGGCGTCTCCGACTCGGCCGTGGCCCGCATCCACAGCCCCCTCGGTCTCGATCTCAACGCCCACACCCCGGAAGAGACCGCGATCTCGATCGCCGCGCAGATCGTGGCGGTCCGCGGCGGCGGCACGGGCAGGGCACTGTCCACCGAGGCCGGCCCGATCCATCACCGACGCCGAGCCCCGTGGCGGGTGAGCGAGTCCTAGGCGGCGACCTCTTCGGGGCGCAGCGTCTGCATGGGCGGGCGGTCCTCGAGGGAGACCTCGGTGCGGTGGGCG
Source organism: Nocardia thailandica NBRC 100428 (assembly GCF_000308795.1). Classification (GTDB taxonomy): domain Bacteria; phylum Actinomycetota; class Actinomycetes; order Mycobacteriales; family Mycobacteriaceae; genus Nocardia; species Nocardia thailandica. The sequence goes on from NZ_BAGK01000196.1 coordinate 32,387, forward strand.
ACGAACTCACCGTCGACGAGCGGGAACTGGGTGAGCGCGGCGCCGGAGTCGGGGATGCCGCAGCGGCGCAGCGCGGTGCCGAGGATCTGGCGGCTCATCACGCCCAGATCGGACAGCGGGCGGTTCCGGTGGGTGCGGACGCCGAGGTTGACCTGGGCGATGGCGTCCATGCCGAGCCGGGCGTGCGTATCCAGGAGCAATCCGATCTCGACGCCGTAGCCCGCAGCGAACGGCACGGCGGTGAGCAATTCCCGGGTGCCCGCGTATTCGCCGCCGAGCGGCTGCAATACCTGCGCCAATTCCGGGCGCAACGCGGCAAGCACGGGCCGGGCGACGAGTTCGGTGACCCGTCCGCCGCCCGTGGCGTCCACGGTTTCGCCCTGCCGCAGCGGGCGCCGGTAATAGGCCTTGGACAAATGCGTGCCGGAAACGGTCAGCAGCGGGCCGAGCAATTTCGGCACGAATCGCGGATCGGGGTCGATCAGGTCGGAGTCGACGAAGGCGATGAGGTCGCCGGTGGTGCAGGCCAGCGAGCGCCACAGCACCTCGCCCTTGCCGGGCACCGGGTCGAGCTCGGGCACGGCCTCCTCCCGGGTGACGACGGTGGCGCCCGCGGCGAGCGCCCGCGCTCGGGTGGCGTCGGTCGAGCCGGAATCGAGCACGATCAGTTCGTCGACCAGCGTGCCGACCAGCGGCCGGATGCTGGCGACCACGTCGGCGACGGTCCGCTCCTCGTTCAGCGCGGGCAGGACCACCGAGACCGTGCGGCCCGCTTTCGCGGCGACGAGTTCGGCGACCGTCCACGACGGGTCGTCCCAGGTGTGCGTGCTGGCCCAGGCGGGCTCGCGGTGGGTGATGTTCATACCAGACCTCGCAAGGTTCGTGCGGGGGGCCGGATGCCCTGGATGGCGGCGATCATGTCCACGACCCGCCGGGTTTCGGCGACCTCGTGGACCCGGAAGATCCGGGCGCCCGCGGCGGCCGACCAGGCGGTCGCCGCGAGTGTTCCCTCGACCCGTTCGGTGAGACCTACTCCTAGAGTCTCCCCGATGAAATCCTTATTACTCAGCGCCATCAAGACCGGCCATCCGGTATTTACGAGAACGTCCACTCCCCGCAACAGAGCGAGCCCGTGATAAGTGTTCTTACCGAAATCGTGGGTGGGATCGATCACGATCCCGTCGCGCCGGACGCCTGCCGCGGCGGCCCGTTCCGCCGCGGCGACAACGGTCTCGGTGACCTCGGCGACCACGTCGGCGTAGCGCACCCGGAACGGGCGGGTCCGGGGCACCGCGCCGCCGGTGTGACTGCACACGATCCCGGCGCCGGTCTCGGCCGCCACGGGTACGAGCTCCGGGTCGGCACCGGCCCAGGTGTCGTTGATCAGGTCGGCGCCCTCGGCGACGGCCGCGCGGGCGACCTCGGCGCGCCAGGTGTCCACACTGATCAACAGGTCCGGGTACTTCGCCCGGATGGCGGCGACGAACGGCACAACCCGGCGGTTCTCCTCGGCCGCGTCCACCGTCTGGCCGGGGCCTGCCTTCACCCCGCCGATGTCGACCAGGTCGGCGCCCTCGTCGACCGCGCGGGCGACCCGTTCCATGGCCGCGGCGTCGGTGAAGGTCGCACCCCGGTCGTAGAAGGAGTCCGGGGTGCGGTTCACGATCGCCATCACCAGCGCCCGGTCCGTGGGGACCGGCTTGCCGCAGAACGTCGGGAGCGGTGCTGCGGCGGTGAACATGGTTCCGACTGTACTGGGCGCCTCAGCGCGGAGCGCGGCCCGCGGCGACGTCGGCGGCGTACCCCTCGTAGGCGGGCACGTACCCCTCCTCGCGCCCGGCGAGGACGTAGAGCCGGGAGTCGGCGTCGGGCTGGTAGCCCTGTTTGCGCAGCTCGACCTTGCGGCTCTTGAACGTCGAGGTCTGTTCCAGCTCGGCCACGACCCGCACGAACAGCGGCACCGCGTAGAACGGCAGCCGCTCGTAGGCCACGGCGGCCAGGCGCCGCCCGTCGAAGGTGGCGCCCTCGTGCAGGGTGACCGCGGCCATGCCCGCCTTGCCGTCGGTGCCGGGGATGTCGACGCCGTAGACCACGGCCTGGTCGATGTCGGGGTCGTTGCCCAGCGCGCCCTCGACCTCGGTGGTCGCCACGTTCTCGCCCTTCCAGCGGAAGGTGTCGCCGAGCCGGTCGACGAAGGCGATGTGCCAGAACCGCTGGTCCCGGACGAGGTCACCGGAGTCGAACCAGGCGTCGCCCTTCTTGAAGGCGTCGCGGACCAGCTTGGCCTCCGAGGCGCCGCGGTCGGTGTAGCCGTCGAAGGGCTGACGGTTGTTGACCTTGGCCAGCAGCAGGCCGACCCCGCCGGACTTCACCCGCCGCAGCTTGCCGTCCGCGCCGCGGCGCGGCTTGCCGGTCTCCTCGTCGTACTCCACGATCGCGTACGGCAGCGGGCCGAACCCGGCGGTGCGGTCCATCCCGAAGGCGTTGACGAAGGCAACGGGCGCCTCGCTCGACCCGTAGAACTCCACGATGCGCCGGATGCCGAAGCGGGAACGGAACTCGTCCCACAGCTCGGGCCGCAGCCCGTTGCCGACGGCCAGCCGCACCCGGTGCTCCTTCTCCACCGGCCGCGCGGGCTGGTTGAGCAGGTAGCGGCACAGCTCGCCGATGTAGATGAAGGCGGTGGCCTCCTCCCGGATGACCTCGTCCCAGAACCCGGAGGCGGAGAACTTGCGGCCCAGCGCGTAGGTGGCCTCCCCGGACAGCACCGCCGACAGCGCGACCGTGAGCGCGTTGTTGTGGTAGAGCGGCAGGCAGCAGTACATGGTGTCGTCGCCGCGCAGCCGGATACCGAGACCGCCGAGGCCCGCCATGCTCTTGGTCCAGCGGTGGTGGGTCATGACGCTGGCCTTGGGCAGGCCGGTGGTGCCGGAGGTGAAGATCAGGAAGGCGCGTTCGCCCGCGGTGACCCGCGCGCACACCTCCGGATCGGTGTCGGGGGCGAAGCGCGCGGCCTCCTCCAGCTCGGCCGCGGGCAGGACCTTGCCGTTGGGTTCCGGGAGCGAGTCGAGCGCGTCGGCGCATTCCTCGCCGACCACGTCGACCACGCTGTCGAGCAGCCCGAAGCTGTGCGCGAGCACCTCGTCGCGCTGGTGATGGTTGAGCAGGCCCGCGGTCGCGCCGAGCTTGAGGATCGCCAGGGTGGTGAACAGGGTCTCGGGCCGGTTGGTCATGAGCACGCCGACCACGTCGCCGCGCGTGACGCCGCGGGCGCTGAGCACGGCGGCGTAGCGGTTGACCAGGCTGTTGGCCTCGCGGTAGGTGAAGGAGCGGCCCTCGAACCGCAGGAAGAGCCGGTCGGGGTGCTTGTGGGCGACCCGCTGGAAGTACAGGCCGACCGACGCCTTGTCCTTGGGCCCGACGAGCATGCCGCGCGCGTTGCGCAGCATGCCGGGCGCGTCCAGTGCCATGCCGGGCAGCGCCTTGGCCAGATCGATCAGGCTCACGGTGTTGCGGGCGTCGTTGCTCACGGTGTTGCTCCTCGGGGATTGCGCGCGGCGGCTTCGAGCGCCGCGAAGGCGGCGGTGAGGTCGGGTACCACGACGAGCCGCTCGCGCGCCTCGGGTGCCACCATTCTGCGGGCGGCCAGCTCGTCGAGCCAGGACAGCAGACCGTCGTAGAAACCGCCGTGGTTCAGCAGCACAACGGTTTTCGCATGTTCGCCGAGGTAGCCGCCGGTCCAGGTCTCGAACAGCTCCTCCATCGTGCCGATGCCGCCCGGCAGGGTGAGGAAGGCGCCCGCCCGCGCCTCCATCTCGCGTTTGCGTTCGCGCATGGTGTCGGTGACGACCAGGTCGTCGGCCTCGACGTCGGCGACCTCGCGGTGCACCAGATGCTTGGGGATGACCCCGACCGTGTGCGCGCCGCCCGCGCGGGCGGCGGTGGCGACCGCGCCCATCATCGACACGTGCCCACCGCCGGAGACCAGTTGCCAACCGCGGCGGGCGATCTCGGTGCCCGTGCGGGCGGCCAGCCCGATCAGGTCGGGGTCGCCGGTGCTGGCCGAGCAGTACACGCAGACCGCGAAGGGCGCCGGGCTCACCACTGGTCCTCCGTGCCGAGCCGTTCGATGTTGTCGCGGTCGCCCGCCGCGTTGCGGATGATCTGCACGACCTCCTCGACGCTGTCGGTGACCCGGATCAGGTCCAGGTCGCCGGGCGAGATCTTGCCCGAGGCCTCCATCGTCTCGCGGATCCAGGTGACCAGGCCGGTCCAGTACCGGCTGCCGAACAGGATGATCGGGAACCGGGTGATCTTGCGGGTCTGCACCAGGGTCAGGGCCTCGAACAGCTCGTCGAGGGTGCCGAAGCCGCCGGGCAGGCAGACGAAGGCCTGCGAGTACTTGACGAACATCGTCTTGCGGACGAAGAAGTAGCGGAAGTTGATCCCGAGGTCGACCCAGTCGTTGAGGCTCTGCTCGAACGGCAGCTCGATGCCGAGCCCGATCGAGTAGCCGCCCGCCTCGCTGGCGCCCCGGTTGGCGGCCTCCATCGCGCCCGGCCCGCCGCCGGTGATGACGGCGAACCCGGCGGCGGCCAGCGCCTGCCCGATCGATTGCCCCGCCGCGTACTCCGGGTGGTCGTGCGGCGTGCGCGCCGAGCCGAAGACGGTGACCGCGCGCGGCACCTCGGCCAGCGCCCCGAACCCCTCGACGAATTCGGCCTGGATCCGCAGCACCCGCCACGGATCGGTGTGCACCCAGTCGCTGTCCCCGCGCTGGTCCAGCAGATTGCGGTCCGCCGTCCGGACGCCGGGCTTCCGGTCCCGCCGGAACATCACCGGCCCCCGGAACTTCGCGGTGGACTTGTGCTTGCTTCCTACTTCCTCACCCTCAGCGGACATGCGTCCGACACTAGCGTGAGGGCCGATCGGCTCGAGCGCAGTCACCGCATCCGGCCGATCCGGTAGCGGTACCCTGGGGAGGGGATTCGATGGACACGATCGAGGCAGATTCCGCACGCCGAACACCTCGGCAAGATCGGAACCTCGATCGAGCAGACCGGTGACGCACTACCCAAGATCGACGCCGCCGACTGGACCGGATCCGCCGCGGAGGCAATCGACGACGAAATCGCGAAACAGACCACTTTGTGGCGGGACGGCGCCGACGCGATGTCCAGGACCAAAGCCGCGCTGGGCAGCTGTTTCCACGACGTCACCGCCGCCCAGACGAAGGCCGCCGAAGCGATCGCGAAGTGAAAGAAGCCGACACCGAGGAGAACAGCCGGCGCAACGAGCGGAGCACCAAGTCCGATGACGACCGCAGAGGCAAGAACCTCACCGACACGTGGACCGTCCTGCGCGATCAGGCTCGCGCGAACCTGCGGGACGCCCGACCCAACGTGACAACGCCGCAACCACCGCTGCCGCCGCGATCAGCGCGGCTACCGACATCGCACTGACCGAGCCACCCAGTCCTGTCACGGTGAGGCACAAACATCATCGATGCCAACGCAACCCTCGAACACGCGAAGCTCAACTTCACCGCAGGCCTGCTGACCTCACTGACCGGCGACCTGCTCACCACTGTCGCGACCGGCGGAGCCGGCTCGGCAGAACTCAGAGCGTCCGCCCTGGACAAGGCCGGCGACGCCGCCGCGCTCGGCCGGGCCGGCCGCAACCTGGTCGAGGACGCCGGTAGCGCGCGCCCGCGACCTGCGCCCATCTCTCCAGCGAGCACCACCGCACCCAAACCCGCTGATGCCGTGCCGAAATCAGCCGAAACGTCACGCGCAACCAAACCTTGTGACAGCAAACCGAATCCGGCCGGTGCGAAGGTCGAACCCAATACACCACCAGCCGCCACTGGGCCGACACCCGCCCGACTGCGGCTGCACGCTGGGTCGGATTCGATTGCTGAATAGTCGTCAGCAGACGAGCGCCGCAGCAAGGTCGAGGAAACCCTGGTGGATGTCGGTGCGGGTGATCCCAGCGGATGGCCAGGTGCCGGTATTGGTGCAGTACGGCCAGGGTTTGCTCGACGATCCAGTGGCCTGCGGTCACCTTGTCGCGGGTACCGCGGTGGGGAATGAAGCCGGCGATCCGTCATTGCTCGAGTTCGGCGTGACCCCAGGGCCTTGTCCGTGATCAGGGTCGTACCTTCTCACGGGTTCGGCCGGTGCGTCCTCGTGGCGGCCGTACTCGATCGAGCCGTCCGGGCAGCACGAGATTGTCATTGATGTTGGCCGCTGATTGCAGGATTGCGAGCTAGCGCCCGTTGCCGCAAGTCAGGATGTGGTGCTTCGCTCCGGCCTTGCGGCGGTCGACCGGGCCGGGACCAGTACCGCCCCCATTTTGGCCCGCACATGCGAGCCGTCGGGGATGACGCGGTCGAAATCGATCAATCCCGCGCGGTGGCAGTGGGCTAGCATCGTGGTGTGCATGGCCTAGCTATCGCCGGTGAGGTGCCGAAGATGCCGTCGCTGATGAATCTGGTTCCACTGAAACTGAAGTGGGCATCTCGTTCGGCGCGCTCATCCACGACCTCGCCACCTCGAATCAGATCGACGAGCGTCGCTATCAGATGCTGCGCCGCCAGCTCTACACCCGCGTGAATCCCGACACCAGCCACACATGGAGCAAACCGAACCTGGTTGGGACGCCCACGAACCCGAACGGCCCCGCCTGGTATCACGCTGCGTCGAGCACTGCTACGGCACCATCACCGCTACCATGCTCGACCCCCTTCACTGAAGTGGCCCCAAGTCCTCATCGGAGACGTCCTCACCGGACAACGCCCGGCACCGGCCCGGTCGGCGAAGACCCATCAGCACAACTCTCCCCGGCTGCAGAGGGTGCTGCCGTGATCGCGTTCGACCAATTCCGCCAGCGCCGGCGCGCGTAGCTCAACCGCGCCGCGTGCACTCCGGTGACCAGGCTGACACTTCCAATCAGCGGCCCCACCTGCCTTGATCTCGATCCACGACGCGCATTCGCGACGGGTGGAAGCCGGTTCAGGCGCCATTTCAGGTTGACGGGTGGGTTTGGGTGTGGGTGGCCGCTGGTCTGTTCAGCTTTCCGGGTTCAGGTTCGGCTCAGGCCGTGTCAGCGGGACGGTCCGCTGCAGGCTCTGGCTCAGGTCGCTACCTCAGTCCGGGGACCGGTATCCTCGTTCCCATGACTGAACCCGGGGGGATACCAGGCACAGACCAGAGCGTGACGGTCGTACCTGAGGAGGTTCGCACGGTCGGCAACTTCGTTTACGGCCTCGCGGAAACACTACGCGATGCCGTGGATTCGGCCGCCTCGGATGTCGATGCGCTGACCAGAGCCAGCTGGACCGGGCATGCTGCCGATGCATTCGCCGACGGCTGGAACGATATTCGCACAGGTAGCGCACAGATAATCGCTGCCCTTACCGGGATGGCCGAGAAGCTCGGCGTTACCGCGGATACGTTCAGCGTGCAGGATGAAAGTCGCGCAAGCGAATTCGCGGGTGCCTTATCGCTGGATCTGCCGTGAGGTCCGGATTCTCCGTCGAGCTCGACGAACTCGACCGGATTGTGAGTAGGCTCTCCGGCCTGGCGGGCTTCATCTCCGAGCACTTGGACGAGATCGACGACAAGGTTGCCACCCTGGCGGGCACCGAGTGGAGCGGTGTCGCTAGCCAGGCGTACTCCGAAGCTCACCAGCAATGGGTGGCAGGTGCTCGTGATCTGGCCGAAGGAATCAGCGACATCAGCAAGGCTGCACGGACCGCGCACGACGAATACACGGGCGCAATCGAACGCAACCGCAGATTGCTGCAGGGAAGATAGCTAGGGGGACTTCGGGTGGTTACCGTCGATCCAGCGACGTACTACGCGGCTGCCAAAGCTGTTCACAGTATCTCGAATGATGTCGCGGCAGTGGCTGGTCAGAATCTCAATCCGGGTCTGTTCGATACTGCGGGAATGGCTGGCAACTATGCCGCGGTCAGACCGTGGCTCAACGCCTATCGCGAATACTCGGAGAGCTTCGTGCAGACCGTCGTCTCCTTCGTATCGGCAACGCGCACGATGGGCGACATCCTCAATATGGTCGGATACCACTGGGACCTGGCCAACTTCAACAGCAACCGGAAGGGGACGCAGGGGCACGAACCCCAGGCACCGGTCAACGGGTCCTGGTCGCCATTCGATAAGTCCAGCATCTCGGTCCCAGATCCGGAACCGGCTCCCTACACGACGCCGGACAGCGGATTGACTACCGATCCGAGAGATATGCAGGACGCGCTGCGATCGGCTATCAAGGCCGGCGGAACCGAGATCCCGAAAGGCAACACCACGAAACTGGAGATCGGGGTCGCCGGTTGGCGCGCGGTGGCGACCAATGCGGCGATCACGGGTGCTGCGGCGAGGATTCAGAGCGTCGCAGCATCGTTCGATGCGACCGACACGCCAGACAAGCCCACCCTTCTAGAGATGCTCGAGACCCTCCGCAAGGGTGCTGACGGGATCGGCGCCGCGGCTGCAGGTTTCGCGTCGGGGATCCAGCCCCACCAGTAGGAGCTTGTGAACTACCGCGCCCAGATGGCAGCTGCCGCACCAGGTGCGTTCCCGGACCTTGCAGTTTCCGCGGGATCCGTAGCCGATGCCGTCACGATTTCCTACAGCGGTGACGCCACGGCCGAGATGGTCACCACCGGCGGGCAGAGTCTGTGCGCCGCCGTCACCGGGCATGCCTTGTATGCCGTGATCGCCAACCCGGTATTCCCGGGCATGGACGGCATGGATATTCGGAGCAGGCTGAACGAACTGGCGCAGCTCCAGACCGACTCACTCGCCAACCTCGACTCCTGGAAAGAGGCTCCCGTGAAGTGCACCCTGAAGTCGAACTGGGAGGAGGAGATGGCGAAGATCGATCAGCGTGAAAAGCCATGGCTGGAAGCCGCTGTCAATTACGGCAACGCCGCCGGAGTGGATCCTCGGTTGGTGATGGCTATCGTGCTCAACGAGGGCGCCGACAAGAATCTGGGTCCGCTGGGATCGGGAGGGCAGTGTCTGGGACGTCATCCGGCTCGAGGGTAGCGACCTGCGGTCCGAATGGGATGAAGGCGTCGGCAATTCGATCGGACTGACCAACATGAAGGAGACGACCTTCAATGCCGTAAAGGAGAGGTATCCCGACGAGTTCAAGGACGTCGAATGGAAGCACCTGGCCGCCAATCATGACCTGGCGGTGAAGGCGGCGGCATGGAATCTCCGATACATCCAGGACACGTGGGCGCCGCAGTTTTCTGACGAGTTCCGTGAGAAGTACTCCATCAATGAGTTCATGGCAGCGGGATACAACGCCGAGGGCATGTTCGGTGACTACAAGGACGCCAACGACTTCGGACCGAAGGCCCAGAGCTACATCGAGATGAGCAACCAGTCGTATGGTCGCGCAAAGAACCTCATGGACAAACTGTATGTCTGCTGCTGATTCACAGACCCGGCGGAGGCGGGTATCGCTCGTTGTCACGCTACTGGCCGCGGTGGCGCTTGCCGACGCCGGATGCGGGGCACCTCACGAGGCACTGACCGCACTCCGCAGTATCAATGTTCGCGACTACAGCAAGGCAGTTGAACGCAACGGACGCATGGAGGGGGACACGTGGTCCAGGGGATACTTCATCGGACCGGCTACGCCGAACGTACTCCAAAACGTCACCGGCGACGGGTTGACCATCGAACCAGCGGCAGGTGTCAAGTATGGTTCGCCGCCCGTGCAACCGAAGGGGATTCCGGCACAGAGGGACCTCATTGCGGAAGGGAAATTCCTGAACGGATGCAGGGTCACGATGTGGCACGAAATCCAATCCCCAGAATACGAGGCAGAGTTGACGTCCGAGCAGATTTCCGAGCTGCGTGCTGGCACCAGTGCGGCGTACAGCATTCACGTCACCTGCGGAACTGGTTGAACCACACTCCCACCTCGGTTCGTGCTGGGCTGGGACCGGCGCCCTGCTGGTTTCTCCGGCAGTAGCGGCTCGACGACCACCCAGAGTTCATCATCCACGACCGTCGGCGCCCACACAGCGAAAAACCCTGCACGACAACGAACCTCATCGCTACCTGGCCGCTCTCGTGAGGGGCTCTATGTCGCGAGCGGCAATGGGTATCGCATCGTCGGCTGCGTGTTGGAGGACCGGTCTCATGCCGCAGTTCGCGGCGGTGTTCGGCGTCTCGAAGACGACGACGGTCCGGGTGATCGAGGACCTGGGACCGGCATTGGCGCTATGCCCCGGGCACGGCCCCGCGCGATGCGGTGTTGATCGTGGGCGGCGGCTGCCAGGGCACCGGCTGGTCGTCCCGCACCGCCGGTCACCCGGTGGCGAGCTGCCGGAGGGGAAACAGGCCCACAACAAGTCAGACCGCAAGGTCCGCACTCGCGTCGAGCAGGCTCTCGCTCGGACGAAGACCCAGGAGATCGTGAGTGATTGCCGGTACGGGACGCCCCTACGCCGGATGGTGAAGATCCCACCGCAGCCCGTGAACTCCGCACACTGCGGTCCCGACCTCAGGGCCGTGCCGTGGTTTGATGGGAACCCGTCACGATCCGGAGGGAACCGATCGGGGCCGGGACGCGTCCAACCTCTGTAGGGCGGGAGCTGTTCGGGTTCGACCAGGTAGGGAGTGCTGTGCGAAGCGATGCGGTGAGGCGGGTGGCGGTCTGCGCCGCGGTCGGGGCGGCCGTGCTCGCCGGGTGCGGGACCACCACGGACGGATCGGCCGGGCCGACCACGACCGTGCGCGACCTGGACAAGATCGAGGTGTTCAACCCGTGCCGGGGGGCGTTGTCCGACGACGCGCTGCGGGGGGCGGGGTTGGATCCGGCGACGAAGCGGATCACCACCGATCCGCCGACGGGCGTTTCGACTTGGCGTGTGTGCAGCTGGCAACCGCTTGACGACCGGTACGGATCCGGCCGCCGCAGCGTCGGGGTCTACTCGACGAGTCACACCCTCGACGAGGCGCGCGCGAAAGAGAGCCTGACCGACATCCGCGAAGTGCGCGTGAACTCCCGGCCAGGGCTGATCTACCGCGACAAGGCCGTTCCCGACAGTTGCTACGCCGCGTTCGAAGCGGAGCAGGGCATGTTCAACGTCGACGTCGTGTGGACCAGTTCTGAAGGCCGCCGGGTGGGCGACCTGTGCGACATGGCCGCGAAATACGCGGAGGCACTCGAACCGAACCTGCCGAAGTAAGCCACCGGGGGACACGACATGACCGAGGATCAAGCCGCTTACTGGCGGAACATGAAACAGCAAGCCATCAATGGCCAGTTCAAGATCGAGGAGGACCTCGGCCAGGCGATCGCCGGCGTGGTCAGCCAGTACATCACCGACCTCGAAGCTCAGAAGGTCGAGGCCGGGCGTCTGCAATACCTATCCGGCTGGGGCGGCCTGCCGTCTGCCAAGGCCATCCAGCAGAAGTTCGAGAAGAAGGCCGTCGCGGGTGGAGATGCCGGCGACTCCGCCACCAAACGCCTGGACCAGCACATCTCCATCGCCCGCGACCAGCGGGACACTTTCCTGGCCGCCATCGGCAAGCTCCAGGCCGTCGACCAGCAGACCGCGGGCGCCCTCGGCGCGAACGGGGAGGGCATCTGACGGGGTCCCTCGGTGGATCGACTCCCTTCTCGCAGAACCCGATACATTCACCACTCACCCCGCCGACCTCGGCGGTCCCGCGCCGGGCTGTCCCGATCGTCGCTCGGATGCCCTCGCTCCGCGCGACCGCTAGCCCCTTCCTCCTCCGGTCAGATACGTGCGCAGCATGGCGGTGACGGCGGTGATCTGAGCGAGGGGGACGTGTTCGTCGCGCTTGTGGGCGAGGTTGGGGTCGCCGGGGCCGAAGTTGACGGCGGGGATGCCGCGGGCGGCGAAGCGGGAGACGTCGGTCCAGCCGTACTTGGCGCGGACCCCGCCGCCGCCGTGGGCGTTGACCGAGTCGATGAGGGTGCGGGCGGCCGGGGCGGTGAGGCCGGGCAGGGCGCCCGGCGAGGAGTCGGTGACCTCGAAACCGACGTCGAGCCCGTCGAAGACCTCGCGGACGTGGGCGATCGCCTCCGGCACGGAGCGGTCGGGGGCGAAGCGGAAGTTGACGTCGACCTCGGCGACATCGGGCACGACGTTGCCCGCCACGCCGCCGGAGACCCGGACCGCCGACAGGCCCTCGCGGTAGACGCAGCCGTCGATGTCGACCTCGCGGGCGGTGTAGCCGGCGAGCCGTTCCAGGACCGGCGCCAGGCCGTGGATCGCGTTCTCCCCCAGCCAGGCCCGCGCGGAGTGGGCGCGCACGCCGCTGGTGGTCAGGCGCACCCGCAGGGTGCCCTGGCAGCCCGCCTCGATCCAGCCGCCGGACGGCTCGCCCAGGATGGCCAGGTCGCCGTCGAGCCATTCGGGGAGTTCGCGTTCCACCTTGCCGAGGCCGTTGAACTCGGCGGCGATCTCCTCGCCGTCGTAGAAGATCAGCGTCAGGTCGCAGACGGGGTCGGCGATGGTGGCCGCCAGGTGCAGGAAGACCGCGTCGCCGGACTTCATGTCCACGGTGCCGCAGCCGAACAGCACCGGCTCGCCGTCCACCTCGTCGGGCCGGCTCGGCACGTTCTCCGCGATCGGCACGGTGTCGAGGTGCCCGGCCAGCACGACCCGGGTCGGCAGGCCGCGCTGCGAGCGGGCCAGCACGACGTTGCCGTGGCGCAGGATCTCGAATCCCGTGGTCTGCGCGCGCAGCGCCTCCTCGACCAGGTCGGCGATCTTCGCCTCGTCCCGGGAGACGCTGGGGACGTCGACGAGGGCGGCGGTGAGCTGGACGGGGTCGGCACGCAGATCGAGAGTCATCCGTGTAGTTTATGAGCGCTCACCGTCCGGGGTCGGCGAGCACGGGTGTGGCGCAGGTCAGCGGGCCGATTCCGGCGCCGCCGCGTCCGGGGACGGCGGGGAGGCGGCAGTCACATCGGCGGGGCTGCGAACACACCCGGATCGGCGCGCCCCATAAACTCTCCCCCATGACTTCTCAGGGCGCATCTGCACTCGGCATTGCCACCGTGACCACGGACGGCACCGTCCTCGACACCTGGTACCCGGCGCCCGAGCTGGGCGAGTTCGCCGAGACCGGCACCCAGGTCCTGGCCGAGGCGCCCGCCGACTACGCCGCGCTGCTGGGCAAGGACGAGGCCCGCGGGGTCGAGGTCGTCGCAGTGCGCACGACCATCGCCGACCTGTCGGCGGCGCCGGTGGACGCGCACGACGTCTACCTGCGGCTGCACCTGCTCTCGCACCGCCTCGTCGCCCCGCACGGCCTGAGCCTGGACGGCCAGTTCGGCCTGCTCAGCAACGTCGTGTGGACCAATCACGGCCCGTGCCCGGTGGAGGGTTTCGAGCGGACCCGGCTGCGGCTGAAGGCGCGCGGCCCGGTCACCGTCTACAGCATCGACAAGTTCCCCCGCATGGTGGACTACGTCGTGCCGACCGGGGTGCGCATCGGCGACGCCGACCGCGTCCGCCTCGGCGCGCACCTGGCCGCGGGCACCACGGTCATGCACGAGGGCTTCGTCAACTTCAACGCGGGCACCCTGGGCAACTCCATGGTGGAGGGCCGGATCTCGGCGGGTGTCGTCGTCGGCGACGGCTCCGACATCGGCGGCGGCGCCTCCACCATGGGCACCCTGTCGGGAGGCGGCAAGCAGGTCATCGCGGTCGGCGAGCGTTCGCTGCTCGGCGCCAACTCGGGGCTGGGTTTCCCGCTCGGCGACGACTGCGTCGTCGAGGCGGGCCTCTACGTCACCGAGGGCACCAAGGTGACCACCCCGGACGGCACCGTGGTCAAGGCCGTCGAGCTCAGCGGCAGGCCCAACCTGCTGTTCCGCCGCAACTCCACCACGGGCGCGGTCCAGGTCGTGGACCGCAAGGGCACCGGCATCGAGCTGAACGCCGCGCTGCACGCCAACGACTGATCCGGCGCGACGGGCGGGGCCCCGGACGGATCCGTCCGGGGCCCGCACGTCGGTCAGGCCGCCGCGTCGTCGAGCCCGAAGGCGATGACGCGCTCGGGGTGGATGCGGATGAGCGCGTCGGGTTCGTCGGAGATGTAGGAGGCGACGCCGGTCAGCGCCTCGGCGGTGCCGCGGATCTCCAGGCAGCGGACCCGCCACGGCCGCACACCGGCGACGTCGTCCACCACGAAGGCCACGTGCGGGTTGCCCGCCAGGTTGCGGAACTTCTTGGACGCGGCCATGTTCCAGCCCGCGATGTCGATGGTGCCCAGGTCGGGGTTGTAGCGGAAGCCGACCGGGTTGTTCTGCGGCGTGCCGTCGGGGCGCACGGTGGCCAGTCGGCCCAGCTTCCGGCCCGCGAGGTAGGCGCGGTGCGCCGGGGTCAGCAGTTCGTTCATGGCCCCGACGGTAGAACCTCGAGTCAGCTCGAGGTCAAGAGCTTCTTCTGCACCTTGCCCATGGCATTGCGCGGCAGCGTCTCGACCAGGCGGACCTCGCGCGGCCGCTTGTGCGCCGAGAGCTGGTGCGCGACATGGTCGATCAGCCGCTCGGGCAGGTCGGCGGCCGCCTCGCCGCGCGGGACGACGAAGGCGGTGATGCGCTGGCCGAGGTCCGCGTCGGGCAGGCCGACGACGGCGACCTCGGCCACGGCCGGATGACCGAGCAGCGCGGTCTCGATCTCGCCGGCGCCGACGCGGAAGCCCCCGGACTTGATGAGGTCGACCGATTCCCGCCCGACGATGCGGTGGAAGCCCTCGGCGTCGATCACCGCCACGTCACCGGTCCGGAACCAGCCGTCCTCGGTCCAGCTCTCGGCCGTCGCCTCCGGGCGGTTCAGGTACCCGTCGAAGAGCATCGGACCGCGGACCTCGAGGCCGCCCACCGATTCCCCGTCGTGCGCGACGGGCTGCCCGGTCTCGTCGCGCAGGCGGGTCTCGACCCCGGCGACCGGGACGCCGACCCAGCCGGGCCTGCGTTCCCCGTCGGCGCGGGTGGACAGGGTGATCATGGTCTCGCTCATGCCGTAGCGCTCGACCGGCGCCAGGCCGGTCAGCTCGGTGAGCCGCTCGAACACCGGAACCGGCAGGGGCGCGCTGCCCGAGACCAGCAGCCGGGCCTTGCCCAGTTCCCGTGCCCGCTCGGGGTTCTCGGCGATCCGGGACCACACGGTCGGCACGCCGAAGTACAGCGTGCCGCCCGCCTCGGCGTACGCCTGCGGGGTCGGCCGTCCGGTGTGGATCAGCGGCGAGCCGACGCGCAGCGGGCCGAGCAGGCCGAGGATCAGGCCGTGGACGTGGAACAGCGGCAGGCCGTGCACGAGGACGTCACGGCGGGTCCACGCCCACGCCTGCGCCAGGGCGTCCAAGCCCGCCGCGATGGCGCCGCGCGAGAGCAGCACGCCCTTCGGGGCGCCGGTGGTGCCGGAGGTGTAGAGGATGAACGCCGTGGCTGCGGCGGCGGGTTCGGGATAGGTGTGCCAGGACCGGGCGTGCCTGCGCACGGGGATCACCGGCAGCGTGGCGCCCGCGGGCGCGACGCCGAGCCAGGCCTGCGCCCCGGAGTCCCGCAGGATGTGATCGAGTTCGGCCGCCCCGGAATCCGGCGGGACCGGCACCACGGTGACCCCGGCGATCAGGCAGCCGACCACCGCCAGCACGGTCGTCACCGTCGGTTCGGCCAGGACCGCCACCCGCTCGGCCCGCGCCACCCGCTCGGCCACCGAGGTGGCCGCGCCGAGCAGGTCGCCGCGGGAAAGCGTGACCCCGTCGATGGTCACCGCGTCGGGGATGTCGTCGCCGGCGGCCACGGCCGACGGGTCGAGGGAGCGGAGCAGCAGCGGCGAACCGTAGGACATCGGTCCACGGTAACGGGACGCGGCGGTGACCGTTTCGCCGCCGTCCGTTGACGCCGAAGCTGCCACAATGAGAGATTAGAAGTGGAAGTCTCTCAACGACGAGAACGAGGTCGACGATGACCATCGCAGATCGGGCCGCGCCGCGGAACTTCGATCCCGCCGATTTCGATGTCCGCGACTACATCGACGGGGCGTCGGCGCTGTTCGGCGCGACGGCGAACGTGATCATGCAGCTGAGCCTGGCCCCGGTCGGCCACGGCGTCGCCGAATCGACGGTGCACAGCGGCAGCATCATGCTCCATCCGATCAAACGCACCCGCACCACGCTGACCTACCTGTCGGTGGCGATGATGGGCGACGAGCAGGATCGCGCGGCCTTCCGCGAGGCGGTCAACGGCGCGCACCGCCAGGTCCGGTCGACGGCGAGCAGCCCGGTGAAGTACAACGCCTTCGACCGCAACCTGCAGCTGTGGGTGGCGGCCTGCCTGTACTGGGGGTCGGTCGACCTCCGGAACCGGCTCTACGGCCCGGTCGACGAGGACCTGGCCGACTTCTTCTACACCTTCTCCGCCCGCCTCGGCACGACGTTGCAGGTTCCGGAGAGCATGTGGCCCGCCGACCGTGCCGCCTTCGACGCCTACTGGACCGAGAACCTCGCCCGCACCAGCATCGACCCCACCATCGCCGCCTACTTCGACGACCTGCTCGACCTGAAGATGCTGCCCCGGCCGGTGCGCGCGGTCTTCGCCCGGCCGCACCGCTGGATCACCACCGGCATGCTGCCCCCACACATCCGCGACCAGCTGGGGCTGTCCTGGTCCGACGCGGAGGAGCGTCGGCTCAACCGGATGATCCGCGCCACCGGCTCGGTCTCCCGGCGCCTGCCGCGCCCGATCCGCAACTTCCCGTTCAACGCCACCCTCGCGGACACGCGATGGCGCCGCCGCACCGGTAGACCATTGATCTGAACGGCGGCGGCACTTTTCGTGTCCCGCGGGTAAAACCTCGGTTCGCCGGAAACCGTGATCCGGGTGACGATGGGTCCTCGTTCGGCGAGGAGGTCGGGAGATGATGCGGGCACACGGTTTCGCGGCGGGACTGGTGGCGACGGCACTGAGCTGCTGCCTGTGGGCGGGCGGCGCGGCGGCGGGCGCGCCGGAGGCGGCCCAGGTGCCCACGCGCACCGCACTGGCGGCACGCACCCCGCTCGGCGGCTCCTGGGGCACCGCGAACCAGCACGAGGCAAGGGCGGCGCTGTCCACGGCCAAGCTCTACCTGGCCGATTACGCGCTGCGCCACGGCGACGGCGCGGAGGACGACCGGGCGCTGGCCGAACGGATGATCCGGTACTCCGACGACGCCGCCGCCGACAAGCTGGCCGCCAAGTATCCCGGGGCCATCGACGCCGTCGCCGCCGAGTACGGGCTCACCGCGACCAGCGGCGGCGCGAGCTGGGGCATGTCGTGGACCAGCGCCGCCGACCTCGCCGACTTCCTCTGCGGCACAACGACATCCGACCCGGGCTCACCGATCCTGGGCTGGATGCGCGCGGCGGGCGCGGTGGCCGCCGACGGTACGGTGCAGGACTGGGGCACCGCCCGCCTGCCCGGCGTGCGCGGCACCAAATGGGGCTGGGCCGATCGCGGCACCGCCGCCGAGGTCGCCTCGGCCTCCTTCGGCGACGGCTTCACGATCGCCGCCATCACCTACGGCTCCCCCGACGATCAGACCACCGACGTCGTCACCGCCGCCACCGACATCCACGACGGACCCCTGGGCTACCGCTGAGGCGGAACCCGGGGCCCGCCGGGGATCACGGGCGGCTCTCGCGCAGGCGTTCGGCCGCCGCGGCGACGCGTTCGTCGGTGGCGGTGAGCGCGATGCGCACGTGCTCCGGCGACCGGGGGCCGTAGAAGTCGCCCGGCGCGGCGAGGATGCCGCGCTCGGCCAGCCAGTCCAGGGTGGCCCGGCAGCTCTCGCGCCGGGTGACCCACAGGTACAGCCCGGCCTCGGAGTGATCGATGCGGAAACCGGCCTGCAGCAAGGCATCCCGCAGGATCTCGCGGCGGGCGCGGTAGCGCTCGCGCTGGGCCGCCTCGTGCGTGTCGTCACCGAGCGCCGCCGTCATGGCGGCCTGGATCGGGAACGGCACCATCATGCCCGAGTGCTTGCGCACCTCGAGCAGCTCCGCGACCAGCGCCGGGTCACCGGCGACGAACCCGGCGCGGTAGCTCGCCAGGTTCGAGGTCTTGGACAGCGAGTGGATCGCCAGCAGGCCCGTGTGGTCGCCGTCGCAGACGCGCGGGTCGAGCACCGAATAGGCCTCGCCCTCCCAGGTCAGGCCCAGGTAGCACTCGTCGGAGGCGACGATCGCGCCGCGCTCCCTGGCGAAGGCGACGACCTTGCGCAGATGCTCGAGGCCGAGCACCTTGCCGGTCGGGTTCGACGGCGAGTTCACGTAGATCAGCGCCGGATTCTGCGGGCCGATCTGGGTGAGGCCGTCCGCACGCCAGGGCTTGGCCCCGGCCAGCAGCGCGCCGACTTCGTAAGTGGGGTAGGCGATCTCGGGGATCACCACCAGGTCGTCGGCGCCGATACCGAGCAGGCGGGGCAGCCCGGCGATCAGTTCCTTGGTGCCGATCACCGGCAGCACCGCCGCCGGATCGACACCGGTGACACCGAACCTGCGGGCCAGCGCGGCGACCGCGGCGGCCCGCAGCTCGGCGGTGCCGTGCGTGGTCGGATAGCCCGGCACCTCGGCCACGGACTGCAGGGCCGACCGGATCAGCGGGTCCACCGGGTCGACGGGGGTTCCCACCGACAGGTCGACCAGGCCGCCGGGATGCGTGGCGGCCTTCTCCTTGACCGCGGCGATGGTGTCCCAGGGGAAATCGGGCAGCAGCGAGCTCACCCGTCCACGCAGCGACACGCCGTCCTCAGCCTTCGGCCATGGGGGGCAGCGCCTTCACGAACGGCGGGTCGAAGTCGACCTTGCCCACCTTCGTCGCGCCGCCGGGCGAACCGAGCTCGTCGAAGAAGTCGACGTTGGCATTGATGTAACCGCTCCACTGATCCGGGGTGTCGTCCTCGTAGAAGATCGCTTCCACCGGGCAGACGGGCTCACAGGCACCACAGTCCACGCACTCGTCGGGCTGGATGTAGAGCATGCGGCCACCCTCGTAGATGCAGTCCACGGGGCATTCCTCGATGCACGCCTTGTCCTTCACGTCAACGCACGGTTCAGCGATGATGTACGGCACTGCCGCCCTCCTGGTCTGTCCTCACTGCGGGGTTACTCCGCCGCGTCAACCCTATCCCGGTTCCCGCCCTGCTCACAGGTCAGCCTGCCCTAACCACACCCCGTGCCAGGCGGGACCGGCCCGCCCGCGGGCGGGCCGGTCCGCCCGCTCAGCGCCCCCGCGACCCGCCCCGGACCGGCCGCGCGGCGGGCTCCGCCGCGGCGAGGGCGCCGTACTCCGT
>NZ_BAGK01000195.1 GCF_000308795.1 Nocardia thailandica NBRC 100428
CGGGATGCTCGGCGGCGCGCTGGCCGTCTCGGATTCGGCCCGTCCCGCCGGTCAACGTCCGCCCGCGGGCGCGCAGGACGACGAGGACGACGACTTCCTGCACTTCACCGAGGAGGACCTGACCTACCTCGAACCCGCCGACGAGGAGAACCCGCTCATCGGCCCGCTCGCGCCGACCACGCCCGCCGTCGTGGGTGAGTGGACCGGACGCGAGTGACCTGGCCGCTCAGCCCGGACCGGTTCGCCCTGGCCTGGGCGCGGGTGCACGGCGATCGGGTGCCCTACCCGCTCGCCGTGCGCACCACGGCCCGCGACGCCGCCGAACGCGCCCGGCAACGGCCCGCCCTCGAGGCGTGGTTCGCGAGTGCGCCCGCCGAGCTGCGCACCGCGCTGGCGGTGCTCGCGGCCCCCGAACTGCGGCTCGAGGCCGACGGCTGGACGGCGCAGGGAGCGGCGGCGGGCGCCGGCGCCCAGCCGGCGCCGGAGGTGGGGGCCATCTCGCCGGAAACCCTGGCCCGGCAGCCGGTTTCCCCGGGACCGGCCGTCTCCGCGCCCGTGCTGCCGCCCGTCGCCGAGCGGCGTGCGGTGCGCGTCCTCGCGGCGGTCGCCGGCGACACCGCGGCGCTGGCCGTCCAGGAGCCGGGCACGCTGCCCGACCGCGGCGGCGACGTGCTGGTGCGGCTCGGGAGCACCAAGGGCCTGGCCGCCGCGCTGTTCGCGCACCTCCCGGCCGTCCGCCCGGGGGCCGGACCCGCGCTGTCGGCGCCGCTGGACCGGGTCCGCGAGGACAGCCGCGACCTGGTGACCATGCCGGTCGCGGGCCCCGGCCAGGCCACCCGCATCCGCGCGCTGCTCAACCGCCCCCGCACCGGCGTCGGCCAGATCACCGTGGCGCCGGGCGCGGCGGGCCCGGTCTGCGGGGTGCTCTGCTGGCTCGACATCGCCGGTGACGGGCGGTACCTGGTGCACACCCGCGCCGACGTCGACATCGTGCCCGCCACGCCCGCCGCCACCGTGGACCGGCTGCGGCCGCTGCTCGGCGCGGCCGCCGCCGGGGCGCGCGTCAGCCGCTGACCCGGCCGCCGCCGCGCGCCGGATCGACGGGGGTGTTCTGCGCCGCGGCCAGCCACCAGCGTCCGTCGCGCTCGGCGAGCACGTAGAGCGCGACCTCGGAGAAGCCGCCGGGATCGACCGCCTGCCTGCGGATCTGGCACACCACGACGCCCGGCGACGGCGTGAACGACGCCACCACCTCGAAGCGGGACTCGGGCGCGGCGCCCTGCGCCATGAGCCCGTGGTGGATGGCGTTGAGGGTGTCGTACCCGTGGACGGTGGCGCCGAAGGGCGTGCCCCAGAGGATGTCGGCGGCGAAGGAGCTGTCGTAGCGGTCGGCGTCGGCGCGGGTGCCGCCGTCCTGGAGTTCGGCGGCCAGCGCGCGGGCCACGGTGTCGGCGGTGGCCGCCCCGGCGGGATCGCTCAGGCGCGGACGGGTGATTTCCGGTGTCGTGTTCACCCGGCCGACGGTAGAACCTCGACATTGGTTCAGGTCAAGGGGGCGTTGCGCCCGCGCCCGTACGGCCTACGGTGTGCTCATGCCGCTCTACGAATTCGAAGGCAAGCGACCGCAGGTCGATCCCACGGCGTTCGTCGCCCCGACCGCCTGTCTCATCGGCGACGTGCGGGTCGAGGCGGGCGCCTCCATCTGGTACGGGGCCGTGCTGCGGGCCGACCTCGCGCCCATCACCATCCGCGAACGGGCCAACGTGCAGGACAACGCCGTGCTGCACGTACCGCCGGGCGTGCCGATGGAGATCGGCCCCGGCGCGACCATCGCCCACAGCGTGGTCTTCCACGGCGCCTCGGTGGGCGCGGAGACGATCATCGGCAACGGCACCACCGTGCTCGATCTCGCGCGCATCGGCGCGGGCAGCATGGTGGCCGCGCATTCACTGGTCGCGCCGGGGACCGAGATCGGCGACGGGGTCCTGGCGGCGGGCTCACCCGCCCAGGTGCGCAAGCCGATCGAAGGCACCCAGGCCGAGGGCTGGGTCAAGCTGAATCCGGACTTCTACGCCGAGCTGGCCCAGCGCCACCGCACCGGCATCACCCCGGTGGACTGAGCCGCTCAGCCGAGGGCGAGGAAGTCGGCGAGCACCCCGAGTTCCTCCGGTGTGCCGGGCAGGTACTCGGTGAGCAGCGGGGAACGGATGATCACCGCCGCCCACATGGCCCGGCACAGCGCCGCGTGCACCAGATCCCGCGAGAGCAGCGCGGGCATGGGCGCGGGCGCGTCCGCCGGGGTGGAGGTGGTCAGCGAGACCAGCACGACGGCCGCCTCGCGCCCGTGGAACCGGTCCGGGGTGCCGACGAGCACGTCGTCGATCTTCGCGCGCGCGAGCAGGGTCCGGATCCGGGCCACCTGCGCGGCGTAGGGGGCGACGACGAGGATGTCGTGCGGGTGCAGCCTGCGGGTGACCTCGCCGACCGTCCAGGGCGCGCCGAGGAGCCCACGCACCCGGCGCACCACCTCCTTGGCCTCGGCGTCGGATTCGGTGGCGCAGCCCCGGTGCGGCACCGGCACCGTGCGCACGCCCGGCGCGACGCCGTCGAGCGTGCGGGCGAGGGTGACGGTCTCGTTGGCGCGCAGCCGCCCGTCGTAGTAGCGATCCGACACCGGCCCGCACACCGCGGGATGCGTGCGCCAGGTCCGGTCGAGGAAGTACCCGCGTTCGGCGGGCAGCGTGGCCGCGCCCTCGCACAGCCACTCCAGCACCGAGACGTCGATCGGCGCGGGGTGCGCGGCGGCCGCCCGGCTCGGCACCGGGTCGCCGACCAGCAGCAGGTTACGGGCGCTCGCGGCGACCGCGACCGTGTCGGCCAGGGCGCAGGTGCCCGCGTCGGCCACCACCAGCAGGTCGAGGGCGCCGCGCGCGATGAGCGCCTCGTCGGCGAAATCGGCGGGCGTGCCGCCGATCACGCAGCCGTTGACCGCGTTGTCCAGGAAGCGCGGGTAGCGGGCGGCGTCGATGGCCGACCATTCCGGCGCGACCGCCGCCACGTCCTTCTTGGCGACCAGCTCCGGCAGCAGCCCGGCGTCGACGACGGCGTCGAGGATCCGCTCGACCTCGGCATGCGAGCGGGCGACGACGCCGATGCGCCAGCGCCCGCGCGCGACCAGCCGTGCCACCGCGCGCGAGACCGTGGCCGTCTTGCCGGTGCCGGGCGGGCCCTGCACCGCCAGGTAGGAGGCGTCCAGCGCGCCCGCCGCGTCGGCGAGGGCGGCGGCCATGTCCCCGTGTACCTCGGGCAGGCCGTCCCGGTCGCGCAGGCGGGGCGGGCGACGGCAGAGCAGGTCGAAGACCGCGTTCTCGGGCACCCACGGCAGGGTCATGAGCAGGTCCTGTGCCACGAATTCCGCGGCCGACTCCAGCAGCCGATCGCCCTCGGGCTCGGCGGGCAGGACGGCGGCGGGCAGGTCGTCGAAGGCCGGGCAGCCCTCGGGCAGCAGCTCTTCCAGGCGCACGGTGTCGGCGAAGTCGGCGTCGACGGCGCAGCCGAGCACGGTGGCGGTGGCGGTGGCGCGCCTGCCGAGGGTCTGGGTCATACCCGCGGCGGCGGGGCCGTCGTAGAGGGTGATCATCTCGGTGCCGGGCGTCGGCGCGGCCCCGGTGCCGAGCCGGCCGGTGAGGGTGAGATAGCGCCGCATGGTCGGATGCTGGGGCGTGCGATGCCATTTCGTGTCGACGGTGCCCCACTCCGCGACGAAGACCCCGGGCGCGTCGGCCCACTCGCCGACCGGATGGCTGAGCCGGTCCCGCTGCGCCCACCAGCGGGCCTGGCGTTCGCGGCGGTGGTAGCCGAGCACGGCCGCGGCCAGGGAGGCCGCCTGCACCGCCTCGCCGCCCGGATCGGCGTCGAGGTAGTAGGAGTTGCCGGGTTCGGACTCGGCGGGGCCGCCGTGGCGGGCGAGCGGAGCGGACGCGTGCCCGGGGCCGCGCGGGTCCGGATCCCGTTCGGCCGCACCGTCTCCGCGCGGGCCGGACCGGTGTTCGCCCGCGCCCGTGGCGGATTCGTCGAACGCGGCGTCGGGAGACACGGGCTTCGCGTCGGCCGCGGCGAATTCGGCGAGGGCGGCCTCGAGGGAGGTGGGACGCAGCGAGGGCGGGGCGTCGGCGGCGGCGATGGCGAACCGCGCCCCCGGGACCTCGACCCCGGCGTCGGCGGCACGGTCGAGGAGCCAGTCGCGCAGGCCGAGGACCCGCTGTCCCGCGCTCTCGGCGCGGGCGGGCAGCAGGGCCGCCAGGTCGTCGAGACCGTAGGCGCGGGTGCCGACGAGCAGGCCGGTGCGCACCACCGGCGCGATGTCGACCAGGGCGCCCCCGGTGAGCAGGTCGTCGAGCCGGTCGACGCCGGCGCCGCCGCGAGCGGCCCACCGCAGCAGCGTGTCCCGGACGGCGGTGCCGTAGTGGTAGACGCGCATGTCCGGGTACGCCTCGTGCTGGCGGCCGATCAGCCCGAGCACGTCGTCGAGGATCTCGCCGGGGTCCGCCCCGTCGACCGGCATCGCCATGGCGGACTGGGCGTCGGCGATCTCCACCTCGGTGACCGCGCCCCGGTCGTCGAGGCGCAACGTCAGCGCGAGGTCGCCCGGGCTCGGCGCGGGCAGGGCGCCCAGCGCCTGCGGGTCGACCAGGCTGTAGGCGGTCGCGTTGGAATGCTCGCTGCGGAGCTGGATCCCGGCCTGCCTGCGCAGCGTGGCGAGCGCGCGCGGCGGGACGCCGGGGACCGCGGCGGCCTCGGTCGCGAGCCGGTCCAGGGTGAGCACGCCCGCCTCGCGCAGCCGGGCGCGGATCGTCGGCCGCATCCCGGCCACCAGCGACAGATCGCGGGCCGCTGCGGCTTCCGCGCGGCAGGTCGCGCACCGGCCGCAGGCGGGGTAGCGCGGGTCGCCCCACTGCACCGGCAGCAGTTCGATCAGCTTCTCGTCGACGATCTCCTCGACCCGGCGCCTGCGCGCGCGGTACACGGGCAGCAGATCGCGGGTCGCCCACGGTTGCGCGCCGTGGGGTCCGTGCACCGTCACCGCGGCCGCGACGGCGATCCCGTGCGCGGCGAGGGACTGCGTGGCGGCCGCGAGTTCGAGTGCGGCCGTGAGACTCTCCCGCGCCGAACGCACGGCGCCGTGCGGGGTGTAGCGGCCACGCCGGTCGGCGACGAGCGCGCCGGCCCGGCTCGCGAACCGGTCGTCGACGAAGACCGCGCCGCTCACCAGCGACGCGCCGGACCGCACGGCCTCGCCCGTGCGCCGGTGGGCCGCCGCCAGCGCGGCCGTCCAGGCTTCCGGGGAATCGGCGGGCCCGACCGGTAGCTCGATCCGCGCCACCGGCCCGCCGGGCGGGATCGGCGCGTCCGGGACAACCTGGTCGTCCGCGAGGAGACCCGCTACGCCGAATCCCGGTGCGGGAACGGGGCCGTCGAGATTGCCCAGCGCGGTGTCGAGGGCGCGCAGGAACGCGAACTCGCAGTCCGCGGCGCGCACGAGGTCACCGACGGTACCGACCACCCGATCACCGGACACGAACAAACGCGGCCCTCCTGCGACCTCACGGACACCGACGGCAACACCATAGCTAGCCGGGCTGACCTCGGCGAACGCCACCCGCCCCTAGGAGCGCGGCTTCCGCCGTTCCGGGCGCCGTCCGGCGTCGCGGTCACGCCGCGGACCACGGCTGTTGAGCCGCTGCGAGGGCGGGCCGGAGTCCAGCTGCAACTGGATGAGCACGCCGCTGATCCTGGTGCGGCGCAACGCTTCCAGCGTTTCGTCGGGCAACTTCGCGGGCAGCTCGACCAGGCTGTGGTCCGGGCGGATGCTGATGTGGCCGAAGTCGCTGCGGCGCAGGCCGCCCTCGTTGGCGATGGCGCCGACGATCGCGCCCGGCACCACGCGGTGCCGCTTGCCGACGCTGATGCGGTAGGTGGCCAGCTCGCCGCCGGTCTGACGCTGGAACGCGGGCGCGGGGCGGCGGCCGCCTTCCTCGTCGTCGAAGCGGCGCGGGGCGCGCTCGCGGCGGGGCCGCTCGGTGGGCTCCGGCTCGGGCTCCATGAAGAAGTTGTCGCCGTCGTAGGAGCCGATGGCCAGCGCCGCGGCGATGTCGGCCAGCGGGATGTCGTGCTCGCGCTCGTAGTCCTCGATGAGCTTGCGGAACAGCGCCAGGTTCGTGTTCTGCAGGTTCTCGGTGATGGCGTCGCCGAACTTCGACACGCGCTGGGCGTTGACGTCCTCGACGCTCGGCAGCTGCATCTCGGTCAGCGGGTGCCGGGTGGCGCGCTCGATGGCCTTGAGCAGGTGCCGTTCGCGCGGGGCGACGAACAGCAGCGCCTGACCCGAGCGGCCCGCGCGGCCGGTCCGGCCGATGCGGTGCACGTAGGACTCGGTGTCGTGCGGGATGTCGTAGTTGACCACGTGCGAGATGCGCTCGACGTCGAGGCCGCGGGCGGCGACGTCGGTGGCGACCAGGATGTCCAGCGCGCCGGACTTGAGCTGCCCGATGGTGCGCTCGCGCTGGTTCTGGGCGATGTCGCCGTTGATGGCCGCGGCGGAGAAACCGCGCGAGCGCAGCTTCTCGGCCAGTTCCTCGGTGGCCTGCTTGGTGCGCACGAAGATGATCATGGCCTCGAAGTCCTCGACCTCGAGGACGCGGGTCAGCGCGTCGAGCTTGCGCTGGTGCGACACCTGCACCCACCGCTGGGTGATGTTGGTGTTGGTCTGGGTCTTGGCCTTGACCGTGATCTCGACCGGGTTGTGCAGGTACTGCTTGGAGATCTTGCGGATCACGCTCGGCATGGTCGCCGAGAACAGCGCCACCTGCTTGTCGTCGGGGGTGTCGCGCAGGATGCGCTCGACGTCCTCCTGGAAGCCCATCTTGAGCATCTCGTCGGCCTCGTCGAGCACCAGGTAGCGCAGCTCGGTGAGGTCGAGCGTGCCCTTCTCCAGGTGGTCGATGACGCGGCCGGGGGTGCCGACCACGACGTGGGCGCCGCGGCGCAGGCCCGAGAGCTGGACCCCGTAGCTCTGGCCGCCGTAGATGGGCAGCACGTGCAGACCGGGGATGTGCGCGGAATACTTGCCGAACGCCTCGGCGACCTGGATGGCCAGCTCGCGGGTCGGGGCGAGCACGAGCGCGCTCGGCTTCTTCACCGTCGTGTCCAGACCCATGAGGATCGGGATGGCGAAGGCCGCCGTCTTGCCGGTGCCGGTCTGGGCGAGGCCGACCACGTCGGCGCCCTCCAGCAGCGGGGGAATCGTCGCCGCCTGGATCGGCGACGGCGACTCGTAGCCCACGTCGGCGATGGCCGCGAGGATGCGGTCGTCGATGCCGAGGTCGGCGAAGGTCGGGCCGTCGGCGTCGCTGTCGTCGTCGGCAGGAACGCTGTCGACCTGGTTGGTACTCATTGACCAGGAGTTTACTGCCTGGCGGTAGCTGTTCCGGTCACCGGGTGAATACGGTGAGACCTATGCAACTGACCGACCCCGCCGCGCATCAGCGACCGACCCCCGCCACGGTGACCGTCGCGGTCGTGCAATTCGCCCCCGGCACCGACACCGCGGCCAATCTCGCGGCCCTGCGCGAGCACGTGCGCGCGGCCGCCGAGGCCGGTGCACGTGTCGTCCTGGCCCCCGAGTACTCGATGTTCGCCGTGAGCAGGCTCGATGCCAGGGTCGTCGCCGCCGCGCAGCCCCTCGACGGCCCGTTCGTCACCGGGCTCGGCGCGGTGGCAAGCGAATTCGGGGTGCACCTGGTGGCCGGCGTCGTCGAGTCGACCGGCACCGCCGCGGCGCCCGGGGACCGCATCCGCAACACGCTGGTGGCGCTGGGGCCCGACGGCGCCCTGGTCACGCTGTACCGCAAGGTGCATCTCTACGACGCGTTCGGCTTCGTGGAGTCCGAGGTGGTCGAGCCGGGGCCGATCGCCGAACCCGCGCTGTTCGAAGCCGGCGGTGTGATCTTCGGCATGCAGACCTGTTTCGATCTGCGATTCCCGGAGGGGTCCCGGCGTGTCGCCGCGGCGGGTGCGCAGGTGTTGCTGCTGCCCGCGCAGTGGATCCCCGGCCCGGCCAAGGTCGACCAGTGGACGACGCTGCTGCGGGCCCGCGCCATCGAGAACACCGTCTACGTCGCGGCCGCCGACCAGGCCGCCCATCGCGGCGCCGGCGCCTCGATGATCGTCGATCCGGCCGGGCACGTGCTGGCCGAGCTCGGCGACACGCCGGGCGTGCTCACCGCCGAGATCGACACCGCGCACCTGGCCCGGGTGCGGGCCGCGAATCCGAGTCTGTCCCTTCGCCGTTTCGCGATCGTCGAGCGATAGGCAGCGCCGGGCGCGCGGAGTAGCGTCGGAGGCGATGGTCTATCCGGATCGCCTCGCCGCCGGACGCGCGCTCGGCGGATCGCTGACCCACCTGCGCGCGGCCGATCCGCTGCTGCTGGGACTCCCCCGCGGCGGCGTGCCGGTCGCCGTCGGCATCGCCGAGGTCATCGGCGGCCGCGTCGACGTCCTGCTGGTTCGCAAGCTCGGCCTGCCCCGGCACCCCGAGCTGGCGATGGCCGCGCTCGGCGACGGCGGCGTCCTCGTCCTCAACGACGACGTGCTGGCGCGCAGCGGGGTCTCCCCGGACGAGTTCGCCGAGGTCGAGGCGGCCGAACGGGCCGAGCTGGAACGCAGGCGGGCACTGTTGCGGGCGGGCGCGCCGCCGCCGGACCTCGCCGGGCGCACCGTGGTGATCGTCGACGACGGGATGGCCACGGGCGCCACCGTGGCCGCGGCGTGCCGGGTCGCGCGCGCCCGGCGGCCACGGCGGCTGGTGGTCGCCGTGCCGGTGTCGTCGCCGGAGGCGATGCACCGGGTGACGCCCGAGACCGACGAACTGGTGTGCCCGTGGGTGCCGGGGGAGCTCGGCGGTGTCGGCGGCGCCTACGACGACTTCCACCAGCTCACCGACGCCGAGGTCCTCGACCTGCTCGCCGCGCCGCCCGCGGGCCCCGCCTGATCAGCCGAAACACTGTCCTTCGCCGCGGTAGGTCGGCACCGACTCCCGGCCGCCGTCCGCGTCGACGAGGTGCACCGTGTCGAATCGCTCGCAGAGCTCGCCCGCCTTGGCGTGCCGGAACCACACGCGGTCCCCGATCTCGAGCCCGGCCGCGCCCGACAGCGGCGTCTGCACCTCGCCCGCGCCCTCGGACCCGAGCAGCTTCAGCCCGGCGGGCCACACCGGCAGCGGCACCCGGCTCGGCCCGGCGGGCCCGGAGGCGATGTAGCCGCCCGCGAAGACGGTGGCGATGTTCGGCGAGGGCCGTCGCAGCACGGGGGTGGCGAAGTACATGGCCGGGCGCGGCGTGAAGGACCGGTAGTGGTCGAAGAGGGTGGGGACGTAGAGCCCGGACCCGGCGGTCACCTCGGTGACATCGGGGTCGGCGACCGAGACCTCGATCGATCCGGTGCCGCCGCTGTTGACGATCTCGAGCGGACCCACCTGCGAGCGCACCGCGTCCAGCACCCGTACCCGGCGCCGGGTGATCTCGGCGGCGGAGAGCCGCTTGACCACCCGCACGGCGGGGTTGCTGTCGGGAAGTCCGGCGATCTGCGCCTCGTAGGTCATCACGCCCGCCACGGTGAACCCTTGGCGCACCGCCTCTTTCGCCAGTGCGGCGGCCTGGTCGGGGCTGCGCACCGGCGAGCGGCGCACGCCGAGGTGCAGCGGACCGATCCGCAGCGAGGCGTCGACGTCGAGGCACACGCGCGGGTGGGCGAGATCGGTGCCGAGCGCGTCGCGGACGAAGCTCAGCTGGGCGGGGTCGTCGATCATGAGGGTGACCGCGCCGAGCGCGACCGGGTCGGCGGCCAGCTCGCGCAGCGCGGCGCGGTCGACGGTCGGGTAGCCGAGCAGGACGTCGCGCGCGCCGAGGCCGACCAGCCACAGCGCCTCGCGCAGCGAGTAGGCCATGATGCCGGCGAAGCCGCCGCGGGCGGTGAGATCGGGGCCGAGCACCTCGGCGAGCACCGCCCGGCAGCGCACCGACTTGCTGGCCACCCGGATGGCGACCCCGCCCGCCCGGCGGACGAGATCGTCGGCGTTGGCGAGCAGCGCCGCCCGGTCGAGCGCCGCCAGCGGTGGGTCGAGGTCGGCGGTCGCCTCGTGC
Organism: Nocardia thailandica NBRC 100428; assembly: GCF_000308795.1. Taxonomy (GTDB): domain Bacteria; phylum Actinomycetota; class Actinomycetes; order Mycobacteriales; family Mycobacteriaceae; genus Nocardia; species Nocardia thailandica. The sequence goes on from NZ_BAGK01000195.1 coordinate 10,200, forward strand.
AGGACGGCCTGTGCGGTCATCGAGGTCACCTGCCTACTGAACCACCGATCTGGTCAGGCGTCCAGCATTTGCGGATCTCAGGCGTCGACAGCCTTCAGGGTCAGGCAGCCGACCAGGTCGTCGAGCACGATCACCACGGTCTCGTCATTACCGTCGGCCAGCCAGCGCAGCACGGTGCCGTAGAGCACCGACACCAGCATGGTGGCCAGCGAGTCGAGCGGTTCGAGCCATTGCGCGCCCGCCAGGCGCGCGCACAGATCAAGGAAGGCCGCGCCCTCGCCGTCCATCTGCTGGAAGATGTCGATCGACCCCTGCCCCACGGTGGTGCCGGTCCCGTTGACGCGCTCGCGCATGGTGTCGAGCGTGGTCTCGTAGGCGGCCAGCTGCCGGGTCGGGGTGGCGCGGACCGTGGGCCAGTAGGCGGTGAGACCGGCGTGCAGCAGCACTCGCAGCGCCCGCACACCGGAGGTGGTCAGGCCCGCCGCAGCCTGTTCGACGGCGACCCGTACGGGGTCACGCATTGTTTTCTCGGTAAGTTCTCGATTTGCGCTCAACAAAGGACTCCTCGGCAACTGACTACGCTGCCCGCCACAGTGCGATCGGATCGGCTCGGACGCTGCCCGCCCGCGGTGCCGATCCATCCAGCGACCTCGATGGTAGAAGGTTTTCTGGATCCGTGAACTGATTCAGTCGGCATTTTCAGACTGAAAGATTGTTTTGTTATCCGACCGCGATGTGCGGAAAACAGACTGGTCGGAAGGAATTTATCGGTCGGTACGCGGATTTCGCCACCCCCTCCCCCGGCGTGTCCGTCCCGACCACGGTACCGGCCCCGCCGCGCGCCGCTCGCCGATGTGGGGGAAGGCACAGTGACGAGCGGCCGAACAACCGTCACAAGTTCGGTGTCGACCGCGCAAAACTGCGCGTGGGTCGGTTACGTGCGCGGTTAGCCTTGATCGGTGACTCTTTCGCCGCCCGCAGACCAGTACTTCCTCAGCGGAACCTTCAATTTCCGTGACATCGGCGGCCTGCGCACGACGGACGGCGGCCGCACCCGCCCCGGCGTGCTGCTGCGCTCGGCCCAGCTGTCCGGGCTCGACGACCACGGCCGGACCGCCCTGCTCGGCCTCGGCGTGACCGCGGTCCACGACCTGCGCGGACCGGCGGAGATCGACACCATCGGCCACGACGCCCTCCCCGAACAGATCCGCCTGCTGGTCACCCCGTTCGACACCCGCCTCGACGACACCCCGCCGCACGAGGCGCGCACCCGCTCCGAACGCGAGCACATGCTCGGCGTCTACCGCGCGTTCCCGGAGCGGCCCGAGGCGCACCGGGCCATCGTCGCGCTGGCCACCGCGATCGCCGACGGCGACGGTGCGGTCCTGGTGCACTGCGCGGCGGGCAAGGACCGCACCGGCTGGGCGGTGGCCACCCTGCTGCGCGCGGTCGGCGTCACCGAGGAGGACGTCCTGGCCGACTACATGGCCTCGGCCGCGGGCGCCGAGGCGCTACGCAGGCTGCTGACCACCAGCTGGCCCGGCCGGATCGTCTCCGACGACCTGCTCGGCGTGTTCCCGGAGTACCTCCGCGCCTCCGACGAGGCGGTCCTCGACCACCACGGCAGCTTCGAGAACTATCTGAAGGCGGCCGGGCTCGGCGCCGGCCTGCGCGACCGGCTGCGCGCCAGGTTGCTGGCGGCCTGAACACCGCGCCCGATCGAGCGGGCCGTCCTCACAGCCCGCTGACCCGGCGTTCCCCTTCGCTGCGCCGCACAAGGCCGTTTCCGTCGATGCGCACGAGATCGCCTGTGCGGAACCAGTTCCCGGTGAAGCGGGTCAGGGCGGCGGCCGGATCGTTCCAGTAGCGGCGGCTGACACTCGGCCCGCGACAGAGCAGTTCGCCGACGCCCTCCCCCGCGCGCGGCCCGGTCAGCGCGACCTCGGTACCGCCGACGGCGAAACCGAGCAGCCCGGCCGGGTCGGCGTGGTCCGTGTCGTCGAGGGCGAGGCCGATACCGCTGGTCTCGGTGGCGCCCCACATCGACCACTGCCGCGCCCGCGGGAACACCTCGCGCAGCGCCGCCGCCGGGGCGGGCGCCCCGTCGGCGGCCCGCTCGGAACGATGACCCGCCTTGCTGATCCAGCGCACCCCGGTCGCGGCGGCGCCGTGGGCGCGCAGCAGCGGGAGCAGGCGGGTGAAGATGCGCGGGGTCGCCGAGAGCATGTCGATGCGCTCGGTGCACAGCGCCCGGGCGACGCCGCGGGAGTCGGGGGCGAGGACCACCGTGCCGCCGACGGCGAAGGTGGCCAGCATCTGGTCGACGCAGCCGCTGGCGTGCGACAGCGGAAGCAGGACCAGGTTGCGGATTCCGTCGGAGGGCAGGTCGAGCGCGCTCACCAGGGAACGGACCGCCGAGAGCAGGTTCTCGTTGCTCAGCTCCACCCCGCGCCGCGCGCCGGTCCCCGCGCCGGTGTAACAGAGCAGCGCCACGTCGCCGAGCGCGGCGCCGTCGTCGATGAAGGCGTGCCCGTCGGGCAGGGGCGCGTCCGGGCCGAGGACGAAGTCCGCGCAGCTGTCGGCCAGCACCCGCTCGGTCTCCCCCGCGTCCAGGCCGTCGGGTACCAGCACCGGTACCGCGCCCGAGAGCAGGGCGCCGAGGAAGGCCTGCACCCAGCGCGCCCCCGCGGGCATGCGCACCGCCACCCGGTCGCCGTAGCCGATGCCGTGGTTCTGCAGGCCGCCCGCGATCCGCGAGGCGCGGTGCCACAGTTCGCGATACGTCAGCCGGGGGCCGCCGACCTCGACGACCGCCTCGCGCGAGGTGAACGAATGCACGCGCAGATCCAGGAGTTCGGTGAGCGCCGGGCTGAGGTTGCCGTAGCGCAGCACCCCGTCGGCGCCGCGCGCGACCGGCAGGTCGGTCCCCAGTGCGCGCGCGGCGGGGAACTCGACGATGGTGGCCCCGGCCTCCGGTTCGCTGTCTCTCATCACAAACCTCCGGACGTCGCAGCAGCACCCCCGTCGACTATATGACGTGGATCACACTTCTGTCAGCGAACGCTACTGCCCCCGGTACGTCGCCTTGCCCGGGCCGACCGCGAGGAAGCTGCGCACCGCGCCCTTCAGGTCCTCGGTCGCGAACAGCTCGCCCGAGACCTGCGGGGTGACCGAATCGGCATGGGCCACACCGCCGGAGCGCCACGCGCCGATGATCTGCTTGGTCGCCGCGTGCGCGCGGGTCGGGCCGTCGGCCAGCCGGTGCGTCAGCGCCGTCGCCGCCGGTTCGAGGTCCTCGTGCACCGCGTTCACCACGCCCCAGTCGGCCAGGGTGGCGGCGTCGTAGAGGTCACCGGTCATGACGAACTCGCGGGCCCGGCCGGAACCGGCCCGCTCGGCCAGCCGCTGGGGGCCGCCCATCGACGGGGTCAGCCCGACCACGGTCTCCACGAGGCCGAACTTGGCCTTCGGCGCGGCCAGGATGATGTCGCAGGCCAGCGCGATCTCGAAGGCGGCGGTCAGGGTGAGCCCGTGCGCGGCGAAGACCACCGGGCACGGCAGCGCCTCCAGCGGGTGGATGATCCGGTCGAACAGGTCGCGCCACAGCTGGGCGCCCTGCTCGATGGACAGGCCGTCGAACACGTTGACGTCCACGCCGCCGGAGACCACCTTGCCCTCCGCGCGCAGCAGCACCGCCCGCGGCGGCTGGGCCGTCAGCGCGGCGATATCGGCGATCAGCGAGTCCATCAGCGCGCGGTCGAACAGGTTCAGCGGCGGGCTGGCCAGCGTCAGGGTCGCGACTTCGGCGCCGCCCGCGGTGAAGTCGCGGGACAGGCGGGTGGGCTGGTTTTCACTCATGCGCCTCAGCGTAAGGCCCGGCGGGGGGCGGATCTGGAAGACTGGAGCGGTGAGCGATGCCGATGCCGGTGCGGGGAGCTACGTCGAACCTGGCGAGTTCCGCCGCGACACCAACTACATCACCACGCGGATCACCGCCGACGGCCGTGACGGCTATCCCGTGGCACCCGACCGCTACCGCCTCGTCGCGGCCCGCGCCTGCCCGTGGGCGAACCGCACGCTGATCGTGCGCCGCCTGCTCGGCCTCGAGCCGGTGCTGTCGCTCGGCCTGTGCGGGCCCACCCACGACAAGCTCAGCTGGACCTTCGACCTCGACCCGGGCGGGGTCGACCCGGTCCTCGGCATCCACCGGCTGCGCGACGCCTACCTCGCGCGCTTCCCCGACTATCCGCGCGGCATCACCGTGCCCGCGATCGTCGACGTGCCGACCGGCCAGGTCGTCACGAACGACTACGCCCGGATCACCCTCGACTTCTCCACCGAGTGGACGCGATATCACCGGGACGGCGCGCCGCAGCTGTACCCCGAGCACCTGCGCGCCGAGATCGACGAGATCAACGACGAGGTGTTCCGCGAGGTCAACAACGGCGTGTACCGCTGCGGTTTCGCCGGGAGCCAGGACGCCTACGACGCGGCCTACGCGCGCCTGTTCGCCGCGCTCGACCGGCTGAGCGAGCGGCTGAGCACCCGCCGCTACCTCGTCGGCGACACCATCACCGAGGCCGACGTCCGGCTGTTCACCACATTGGTCCGATTCGACCCGGTCTATCACGGGCATTTCAAGTGCAACCGGACCAAGCTCACCGAGATGCCGGTGCTGTGGGCCTACGCCCGCGACCTGTTCGGCACCCCGGGGTTCGGCGACACCATCGACTTCGGTCAGATCAAGGAGCACTACTACGTGGTGCACCGCGACATCAACCCCACCGGGATCGTCCCGGTGGGACCCGACCTGTCGAACTGGCTCTCGCCGCACCACCGCGAGGAGCTGGGCGGACGTCCCTTCGGCGACGGCACGCCCCCGCCCCCGCCACCGGAGGCCGAGCGGGTGCCCGCGCTGGGCTGAGAGCACCGGCACACCCGGAACCGGCGCCCTGTCACCGGGCGTTGGGAAGATGAGCTGTCGGGGTTCCCGTCGCCTACAGTGGCGGCGGGTACGGGCGAAGAGGAGGACGACGCCGTGTTCAAGAACAGGCTGGAGAAGACCGTGGTCGACATTCTCGACTCCGGCTCCAAACTGCAGGCCCCGGCGGTGGCCAAGTACGTGAAGTTCCTGCGGGAGCGGCATCCCGGCGAGAGTCCGGCCCAGATCGTCACGCGCCTGGAACAGCAGTACCTGCTCGCGGTCACCGGCAGCGGCGCCGCGGTCGGCGCGACCGCCGCCTTCCCCGGCGTCGGCACCGTCGCCGCGCTGGGCGCGGTGAGCGCGGAGACCGTGTTCTTCATGGAGGCCTCGGCGCTGTTCACCCTGGCGCAGGCCCACATCCACGGCATCGCGCCCGAGGACAACGAGGCCCGCCGCTCGCTGGTCCTCGCGGTCGTGCTCGGCGACAGCGGCATGGCCATCGTGCAGAAGGGCCTCGGCACCTCCGCCAAGAACTGGACGAGCGCCTTCGCCGACCGCATCCCGGGCATGGCGGGCATCCACTCGAATCTGTTGCAGCAGTTCATCAAGAAGTTCATCACCAAGCGCGCGGCGCTCATGGCGGGCAAGGTGCTGCCCGCGGGCATCGGCGCGGCCATCGGCGCCGCGGGCAACCGCACCCTCGGCCGCAAGACGGTCGACAACGCGCGCAAGGCGTTCGGGCCCGCGCCGACGCACTGGCGCGCCGACAACCTGGTCATCGACGCCGACCCGCTGCCCGCGCTCGGCACGAAACCGCCCGCGATCACCCCGGCGCAGCGGACCAGGGCGAGCGAGCGGTGACGGCAGCGCCTCGGCCACCGGCCGTGCGGGTGCGCGGACTGGGCAAGCAGTACGAGCTGCTCACCGCGCTGAAGGATGTCAGCTTCACGGCGGCCGCCGGCGCGGTGACCGCGATCGTCGGCCCGTCCGGCGCGGGCAAGTCGACCCTGCTCGACATGGTGCTCGGCCTCCAGAAACCGGGCACCGGCACCGTGTCGGTCGGCGGGCCGGGCAGCGGCATCCGCCGTGTCGGCGCGGTCCTGACCCCGCGCGGCCTGCATCCGGGACGCACCGTCCGCGACCAGCTCGCGCTCTACGCCCCCGCGGCCGGGGCGTCCCGCGACCGCGTCGCGGCGCTGCTGGAACAGGTCGGGCTGACCGCCTCCGCGGGCAGGCCGGTCGCCGTGCTGAGCGAGGGCGAGCAGACCCGCCTCGCCCTGGCCGTCGCGCTGCTCGCCGATCCGCAGCTGCTCGTCCTCGACGCCGTCGACGCCGGGCCGGAGCCCGCCGAACGGGCGGGCGTCCTCGACATCGCCCGCGCGCACGCCCGTCGCGGCGGCACCGTGCTGCTCTCGGCGACCAGCCTGGCCGCGGTGGTCGCGGCCGCCGACCACCTGGTCGTCCTCAGCGAGGGCACGGTGGTCTGGCAGGGCACCCCCGAACGGCTGCGGCGCGGGCATCCGGACCGCCTGGTCGTCTCGGCCGCCCCGCCCATCGCGCTGGCCACCATGCTCGCCTCGGAGGGCTTCACCGACGCGGTGATGCGGCCCGACGGCAGGCTGGCCGTCGCCGAGGCGACCGAGGCGCAGATCCGGGCCGCCGCCGACCGGGCCCAGGTCCGGCTCAGCGCCATCGTCGCCGACCCCATCCACCCCGACCGGGTGCTCGCCTCGCTGACCACCCCGCGCCGCCCTCAGGTCCCCGCCTACGCCGGCGCCGCGTCGACCACCCCTGGGATGTCCCGATGATCACTCTGCCCGCCGATCTGGTGCCCGGCCTCGAGGTCGAGACCCGCAAGGTCGTCTCGCTGCGTCCCAGCAGGCTGTTGCTGGCCGGGCCCGTCGCGGTCGGCCTGGTCGGGACCCTGATCACCGCGCTCGTCTCGGGCGCCGCCGACCCGAAGGGCACGCCCGCGACGGGCGCCGCCACCATCGGGCTCTACCTGGGCATCCTCGCCGTCCTCGTCGCCGTGACCGTGCTCGGCGTCGGCGCGACCGCGGGCGAGTACAAGCGCGGCTCCCTCGCGCTGTCGCTGCTGTTCGCGCCCGACCGCGACCGCTTCCTCACGGCCAAGTACCTGACGCTCGGCCTGATGGCGCTGTTCGTCGCGCTGCTGACCGAGATCGCCTCGACCGGGGTGCTGCTGCTCGGCGCCCGCGGCAAGTTCGAGTTCGGCGCGCAGTTCCTGCAGGTCGTCGGCGCCGGGCTGCTGGCGGCGGTGTGCTGGGTGATCATCGGCGCGGGCACCGGTCTGCTGCTGCGCAACGTGAGCACCGCGCTGATCGTGCTGCTGGGCTGGGCGTTCGTCTTCGAGCCGCTGGTCTGGGCCGTCGCGGGCGGCGTCGGGCTCGGCGGGCTGTGCACGCTGCTTCCGGTGTCGGGCACGCTGGCCGGGGTCATGGCGGGGTCCTTCCCCGACAGCACCCTGTTCGCGCCCGCGCCCGCGGCCCTGGTGGTGCTGGTGTTCTGGGCGACCGTGGCCGGCGCGGCGGGCTGGTGGGACCTGCGCAGGCGCGATCTCTGACGAGCCCGCGGTGAGCACCGATCGCACCGGCTGGCTGACCCGGCTGTGGCGGCTGTGCCGTCGTCATCCCGGGCTGCTGGTGATCCTCGCCGCGTCGATCCTGACGGGCGCGGCGGTGGAGATCGCGGCGCCGCTGGTGACCAAGCGCGCCGTCGACGCCGCCGGCCTCGGGGACACCGCCGTCATCGGGGCGGCGGCCCTCGTCCTGTTGCTGCTGGCGCTGACCCGGTTCCTCGCCACCTTCGCCCGCCGGTTGTGGGCGGGCAAGCTCTCCCTCGACGTCCAGCACACCCTGCGGGTCTCGTTGCTGTCCTCGTTGCAGCGGCTCGACGGCGCGGGCCAGGACGGCCTGCGCACCGGGCAGGTCGTGTCGCGGTCGATCACCGATCTGCAACTGGTGCAGGGCTTTCTGGCCATGGTGCCGTGGTCGGGCCTGGCGGCGCTGCAGTTCGTGCTCGCCGTCGGGGTGATGCTGGTGCTCAGCCCGCCGCTGGCCCTGGCGGCCCTGCTGGTCGCGCCCGCGATGGGCGTGGTGGTGTGGCGCAGGCGGCCCGTGCTCTACGCCGCGACCTGGTCGGCGCAGCAGCGGGCGGCCGAACTCGCCGAGCACGTCGAGCAGACGGTGACCGGGGTGCGGGTGGTGAAGGGCTTCGGGCAGGAGGCGCGGATGGTCGACCTGCTCGAGGCCCACGGCCGCGCGCTCTACGCCGAGCGCATGCGCGCGGCCCGGATCAATTCCCGCTTCGCGCCGACGGTCTCGGCCCTGCCGCAGGCCGGGCTGGTCACCGTCATCGCGGGCGGCGGCTGGCTGGCCCTGCAGGGCACCATCGGCATCGGCACCTTCCTCGCCTTCACCGCCTACCTGGCCACCATGACCGCCTCCGCGCGCACCATCACCTCGGTGGTGGTGATGGCCCAGCTGACCCGCGCCGCCGCCGACCGGGTCTTCGAGGTGATCGACACCGGACCCGAACACACCGATCCCCCGCGCCCGGCCGAGCTGCCGGACAGGCCGCTCGGCGTCGAATTCGACCGGGTGAGTTTCGGATTCGAGCCGGGCCGCCGCGTGCTCACCGATCTCGATCTGCGCGTCGCGCCGGGCGAGACGGTGGCGATCATCGGCCCGGCGGGCTCGGGCAAGTCCACCCTGTCGCTGCTGCTGCCCCGGTTCTACCGCCCGGACGCGGGCGCCATCCGGCTGACCACGCGGGCCGACCCCGCCGCACCGTCCGGACGGGCGATCGACCTGGCCGACCTGCGCGCCGCCGACCTGCGCGCCGCGGTCGGCGTCGTCTTCGACGACCCGTTCCTGTTCTCCGACACCATCGCCGCCAACATCGCCCTCGGGCGGCCCGGCGCCACCGACGAGGAGATCAGGGCCGCCGCGAAGGCCGCGGCGGCCGACGCGTTCGTCACGGCCCTGCCGGACGGCTACGACACCGTCGTCGGGGAACGCGGGCTGACCCTGTCCGGCGGTCAGCGCCAGCGCATCGCCCTGGCGCGCGTCCTGCTGAACCGGCCGCGCGTGCTGGTCCTCGACGACGCCACCTCCGCCGTCGACGCCGTCACCGAGGCGGAGATCTTCGCCAACCTCCCCGACCCCGGCGACCGGACCACGATCATCCTGGCCCACCGCGAGTCGACCCTGGCCCACGCGGACCGGGTCATCCGGCTGCCCGGCCCGCCGCCGACCCCGACCGCCCCGACCGAGGCGGGGGCGGCCGCCCGCACGCCCGGATCCGCGACGGACACGCCCGGCGCGCCGTCGCGCCCCGCCCGGCCCGCCGCCGACGCGCCGCCGCGCCCCGGCCAGTACGCGTTCGCCAACGCCGCCGACAACGTCGCCGAGACACCGGAACTGCGGCGCACCCTCGAGTCGCTGCCGCCCGCCACCGAATCCCCCGGCCCGTCGGCGGGCCTGCGCGCGCCGGAACCCGGTTTCTCCCTCCCGCGGCTGCTGCGTCCCGTGCGGGCGCTGGTCGCGGTCGTCGCGGTCCTGCTGGTGGCCGACGCGCTGATCGGGGTCGCGTTCCCGCCGCTGGTCCGCTATGCCATCGACGCGGGCGTGTCCGGCGCGAACGAGGCCGCGCTGGCGCGCGCGGCGATCGCGGGCGTCGTGCTGGTCGCGGCGGGCTGGGTGGTCGCGGCGGCGAGCACCGTGCTGACGGCGCGGACCGGCGAGCGGGTGCTGTTCGCGTTGCGGGTGCGCAGCTACGCCCACCTGCAACGACTGGGACTCGACTACTACGAGCGCGAGATGTCGGGCCGCATCATGACGCGCATGACCACCGACGTCGACGCCCTGTCGACCTTCCTGCAGACCGGGGTCGCCACCACCGCGGTCGCGGTGCTGACCCTCGCCGGGATCGCGGTCGCGCTGGTCGTCCTCGACGCCGGGCTCGCCGTGGTCGTGCTGGCCACCCTGCCACCGCTGATCGTCGCCACGGTGGCCTTCCGCAAGGTGTCCTCGGTGACCTACCGGGTCTCGCGCGAGCGGATCTCGGCGGTCAACGCCGACTTCCACGAGAACATCGCCGGACTGCGCGCGGTCCAGGCCGCCCGCCACGAGCCGGTCGCCGCCGACCGCTTCGCCACCTTCTCCCGCCGCTACCGCGACGCCCGGCTCCGCTCGCAGCGGGCCATCGCCGCCTACTTCGCCTTCGTGGGGGCCTGGGCCGACGCCGCGCAGGCGGCGGTGATCTTCTTCGGTGCCCGCGCGGTGGCCGACGGGTCGACCAGCCCCGGCTCGCTGGTCGCGTTCATCCTCTACCTGGGCCTGCTGTTCTTCCCGATCCAGCAGCTCTCCCAGGTCTTCGACGGCTACCAGCAGGCCAGGGTCGGCCTGCGCCGCATCGGGGAACTGCTGCGGACCCCGTCCTCCATCGCCGCCGATCCGCCCGACGCGGTGGCCGTCACCGGTCGGCTGCGCGGCGAGATCACCTTCGACGACGTGCACTTCCGCTACCCGGGCACCAGCACGCCCGCGCTGTGCGGGGTCGGCTTCACCGTGCCCGCCGGCGCCACCCTCGCCCTGGTCGGGGCGACCGGCGCGGGCAAGTCCACGGTGGTCAAGCTGCTGGCGCGGCTCTACGACATTCCGTCGGAGACCACCGGAACAATCCGGGTCGACGGGATAGATCTACGTAAATTCATGCTCACCGACTATCGATCGCGGTTGGGAATTGTGCCCCAGGAAGCTCACTTGTTCACCGGCGACGTGGCGAGCAACATTGCATTCGGGCAACCGGACGCCACTCCCGATGACATCGAACGCGCCGCCGCGCGGGTCGGCGCGTCGGAAATGATCGCGGCATTACCGCGAAAAATGGACCAGCCGGTCGGGGAAAGGGGGCGCGGGCTGTCCGCCGGACAGCGCCAGCTCGTCGCGCTCGCCCGCGCCGAACTGGTCGACCCGGACCTGCTGCTGCTCGACGAGGCCACCGCGACCCTCGACCCGGCGACCGAGGCATCGGTGCTGGTCGCGAGCAGTTCGCTGAGCCGGGGCCGGACGACCGTCGTGGTCGCGCACCGGCTGGCGACCGCAGCCCGCGCCGATCTCGTCGCCGTCATCGATCACGGCCGCGTCGCCGAGTTCGGCACCCACGCCGAACTGGTCGCCGCGGGCGGCCCGTACGCGCGGCTGTGGGCTGCGGCGGGCGCGGGTGACGGAATATTCTCGGGCGGGGAACAGCGTCCGGCTCCGGAGCCGGGTCCGTAGCAACGCCGATTTGCCGCTGGGCATATGCTCGCATGTGGGCGTATCGGCAGCCATCAGCTGATACCCCAGCCGGGCACGTCACAAACGTCGCAGCGCGAAGAACGAAATGAGGCGAACACCTGCTGTGAGCAGCTCAACTTCCCAGTTCGGACAGAACCAGTGGCTGGTCGACGAGATGTATCAGAAGTTCAAACAGGATCCGTCCTCTGTCGACGAGAGTTGGCACGAGTTCCTCGCCGACTACACCCCTGAAGCCAACTCCGAGACCGCCGCCGCTCCCGCAAACACCCCCGCAGCGCCGGCCGCGGCCCCCGCACCCGCCGCGGCGCCCGTGAAGAGCGCGCCCGCCCCGGCCGCCCCCACCGCGCCCGCCGCGCCGGCCCCCGTTCCCGCCGCGTCGAAGCCCGCTCCCGCGCAGGTCCGCGCGCCCAAGACCACCCCGGCGCCGACGTCGAACGCGCCCGCCGCGCCGAAGATCGCCGTCGCCGCCAGCGACGAGGCCAAGGTGCTCCGCGGCCCCGCCGCGGCCATCGCCAAGAACATGTCGGCGTCGCTGACCATCCCGACCGCCACCTCGGTGCGCGCGATCCCGGCCAAGCTGATGATCGACAACCGGCTGGTCATCAACAACCACCTGGCCCGGACGCGCGGTGGCAAGATCTCCTTCACCCATCTGCTCGGCTACGCGATCGTGCAGGCGGTCAAGGCGTTCCCGAACATGAACCGGCACTTCGCCGAGGTCGACGGGAAGCCCAACGCGGTCACCCCGGCCCACACCAACCTGGGCCTCGCCATCGACCTCGCGGGCAAGGACGGCAACCGTTCGCTGGTGGTCGCGGCCATCAAGGGCACCGAGGAGATGAGCTTCGGGCAGTTCCACACCGCCTACGAGGACATCGTCCGCCGCGCCCGCGACGGCAAGCTCGGCACCGACGACTTCACCGGCGTCACCATCTCGCTGACCAACCCCGGCACCATCGGGACCGTGCACTCGGTGCCGCGGCTCATGCCGGGTCAGGGCGCGATCGTCGGCGCGGGCGCCATGGAGTACCCGGCCGAGTTCCAGGGCATGAGCGACGAGCGCATCGCCGATATCGGCGTCGGCAAGCTCATGACGCTGACCTCGACCTACGACCACCGCATCATCCAGGGCGCGGAGTCCGGCGACTTCCTGCGCACCATCCACAACCTGCTGATCTCCGACGAGTTCTACGACGAGATCTTCCACGGCCTCGGCGTGCCGTACGAGCCGGTCCGCTGGCGCAAGGACATCAGCGAGCGCGGCGTCGACAAGAGCGCCCGCGTGCTGGAGATGATCGCGGCCTACCGCAACCGCGGTCACCTGATGGCCGACACCGATCCGCTGCGCCTGGTCAAGGACAAGTTCCGCAGCCACCCCGACCTCGACGTCACCGAGCACGGCCTGACCCTGTGGGACCTCGACCGCACGTTCAACGTCGCGGGCTTCCACGGCCAGGAGCGGATGAAGCTGCGCGATGTGCTCTCCATCCTGCGGGACGCCTACTGCCGCCACGTCGGTGTCGAGTACACCCACATCCTCGAGACCGACCAGCTCCAGTGGATCCAGGAGCGCGTCGAGCAGAAGCACGTCAAACCGACCGTCGCGCAGCAGAAGTACATCCTGAACCGGCTCAACGCCGCCGAGGCGTTCGAGACCTTCCTGCAGACCAAGTACGTCGGCCAGAAGCGCTTCTCGCTCGAGGGCGCCGAGGCGGTCATCCCGATGATGGACGCCACCATCGACCAGTGCGCCGAGCACGGACTCGACGAGGTCGTCATCGGCATGCCGCATCGCGGCCGCCTCAACGTGCTGGCCAACATCGTCGGCAAGCCCTACTCGAAGATCTTCACCGAGTTCGAGGGCAACATGAACCCGGCCGCCACCCACGGCTCCGGCGACGTGAAGTACCACCTCGGCGCCGAGGGCACCTACCTGCAGATGTTCGGCGACAACGAGATCGCGGTCTCGCTGACGGCCAACCCCTCGCACCTCGAGGCGGTCGACCCGGTGCTCGAGGGCCTGGTCCGCGCCAAGCAGGACCTGCTGAACAAGGGCGACGGCCCCGAGGGCTTCTCGGTCATGCCGCTCATGCTCCACGGTGACGCGGCGTTCGCGGGCCAGGGCGTGGTCGCCGAGACCCTGAACCTGTCGGGCCTGCGCGGGTACCGCGTCGGCGGCACCATCCACATCGTGGTGAACAACCAGATCGGCTTCACCACCGCGCCGGAGAACAGCCGCTCCACCGAGTACTCCACCGACATCGCGAAGTTCATCGGCGCGCCGATCTTCCACGTCAACGGTGACGACCCCGAGGCCTGCGACTGGGTCGCGCGCCTGGCGGTCGACTTCCGCCAGAAGTTCCGCAAGGACGTGGTCATCGACCTCATCTGCTACCGCCGCCGCGGTCACAACGAGGGCGACGACCCGTCGATGACCCAGCCGCAGATGTACGACGTCATCGACACCAAGCGCTCGGTCCGCAAGGCCTACACCGAATCGCTGATCGGCCGTGGCGACATCTCCCTCAAGGAGGCCGAGGACGCGCTGCGCGACTACCAGGGTCAGCTGGAGCGCGTGTTCAACGAGGTCCGCGAGCTGGAGAAATTCCCGCCCGAGCCGTCGGAGTCGGTCGAGGACGACCAGAAGGTCCCCGCCACCGTGCAGACCGCGGTCGACAAGTCCGTGCTGCAGCGCATCGGCGACGCCTTCCTCAACGTCCCCGACGGCTTCAATGTGCATCCGCGCGTCAAGCCGGTGCTGGAGAAGCGCCGCGAGATGGCCTACGAGGGCAAGGTCGACTGGGCCTTCGCCGAGCTGCTGGCCTTCGGTTCGCTGATCGACCAGGGCCACGACGTGCGCCTGACCGGTCAGGACTCGCGGCGCGGCACCTTCACCCAGCGCCACTCGGTGATCATCGACCGGCTCACCGCCGACGAGTACACCCCGCTGCACAACATCGGCTCGGAGAAGCCGGGCTGGTTCGCCGTGCACGACTCGGCGCTGAGCGAGTACGCCGCGGTCGGCTTCGAATACGGCTACTCCCTCGGCAACCCGAACGCCCTGGTCCTGTGGGAGGCCCAGTTCGGTGACTTCGTCAACGGCGCGCAGTCGATCATCGACGAGTTCATCTCCTCCGGCGAGGCCAAGTGGGGCCAGCTCTCCGACGTCGTGCTGCTGCTGCCGCACGGCCACGAGGGCCAGGGCCCGGACCACACCTCCGGCCGGATCGAGCGCTTCCTGCAGCTGTGCGCCGAGGGTTCGATGACCGTGGCGGTGCCGTCCACCCCGGCGAACTACTTCCACCTGCTGCGCCGCCACGCCCTCGACGGCATCCGCCGCCCGCTCATCGTCTTCACCCCGAAGTCGATGCTGCGCAACAAGGCCGTGGTCTCCGACGTCAAGGACTTCACCGAGTCGAAGTTCCGTTCAGTGTTCGACGAGCCCACCTACGAGCAGGGCATCGGTGATCCGGCCAAGGTCAAGCGCGTCCTGCTGACCTCGGGCAAGCTCTACTACGAGCTGGCCGCGGAGAAGGCCAAGCAGAAGCGCGAGGACGTGGCGATCGTCCGGGTCGAGCAGCTCTACCCGATCCCGACGTACCGCCTGAACGAGGCGCTGGCCAAGTACACCGCGGCCACCGACATCGCCTGGGTCCAGGAGGAGCCGGCCAACCAGGGCGCCTGGCCGTTCTTCGGCCTGAACCTGCCCGAGGTCCTCCCCGACCGCCTCGGCAAGCTCCGCCGCATCTCCCGCCGCGCCATGTCGGCCCCGTCCTCGGGTTCGTCGAAGGTGCACGCCGTGGAACAGGCCGAGATCATCGCCGAGGCCTTCGAACCGACGGCCTAGGTTTCCCGCGAACGGCCGAGGCCGGGTGGATCGAGCGATCCACCCGGCCTCGGCCGTTGTGCCGCGGGTGCCGGGTCAGCGCACGTCGGGCGAAGTCGGCCAGGCGCGCCACTCGCCGCTGTCCTACTTGTTCAGGGTGAACCAGGCCATGCCCGAGAGCTGTTCCAGTTCGGGGTTGCTGGGGTAGAGGTCGGCGGTCGCGACGATGCTCGCTTCCACGCGGCCGGTGCCGGGGGCGGTGCCCATGCCGACGATCACGCCGTCCGGCGCGTCGATCACGCCGTTGGCGTCGACCTTCTGGGACTGGCCGCCGGTGGCACCGGTGTCGAGGTTCTTCCAGCGGAAGGCGATGCGGTACGCCTCGCAGGAGGACCCGGTCTGGGTGATCTTCACCCGGACACCGACCACCCCGGCCTGCGGCTGCGGGACCGTCTCGGCGTTGACGATGGCCGCGCAGCCGTTCCCCGGGACCCGGGCGAGGGTCGGGTTGAACTGCGTGACCTGATCCGACGGCACCGCGCCCGCCGAACCACCGAACCCTACGAGCGCGGCAACGGCCGCCACGGCGGCCACCCCGACTCGAACCGAAACTCGTTGACCATGCTTGCTTTTCAGACTCATGCCCAGGTTTTCGCGCACCCTCCGAAACTTGTTAACCGACGTAATTGTCTCGATGAAGTAACGAAGTCGGTTCCGCCGCAAGCACTTCCGAGGCGAGCCGGCGGTGCCCCCTCGGGCCGGAAACCGACCGGCCGCCGGTCCGATTCCCCGCCCGCGAATCCACAGAGATCTCACAACCCCGGCGCGCCCGGACGCGGTAGCGTTTACTTCGCTTGACGAAAGGACCGCACGATGGCCGGCACGCGCAACGGATACCTGCTGATCGGTGGGGCGGCCTCGATCGGTGCGGGGGCGCTGCACCTGTTCGCGGCGGGCCTGCACACCGAGCACGCCACCCTGGCGCGGCTGATGGTCGTGCTCGCGGCGCTGCAGTGCGCGGCCGGGGCGCTGGCCCTGGCGAGCGGCCGGCGGATCGTGCCCGCGACGGTGATCGCGGTCAACGCGTTCGCCGCCGTCGTGTGGGTCTACACCCGGTTCGCGGACGTGCCGTGGATCGACGGCCTGACCAAGGAGTCGCCGCAGTTCCTCGACACCGTGTGCGCGGCGCTGGGTGTGCTGGCCGTGGCGGGTGCGGCGGTCGCGCTGGTCCGGCCGTCGGCGCAGCTGCCCGTCGCGCGCGCCGGGATCGCCGCGACGGCGGCCGGTGTGCTGGCCGTGGCGGCCATGCTCAACGGCGTCAGCCATGTGCACAGCCACGGCGACGCGCACGCCCACGGCGACCAGGGCGCGCACGGCGATCACGGGGACCACGCGGCGGCCGCGAACTGGCCGCGGCCGTTCGATCCGGCCGCGCCGATCGACGTGTCCGGTGTCCCCGGCGTGACGGCCGAGCAGCAGCAGCGGGCCACCGCGCTCATCCGCAGCGCCCTCGACAACCTGCCCGCGTTCGCCGACGTGACCTCGATCGGCGCCCTCGGCTTCCGCTCCATCGGCGACGCGGCCACCGGCTACGAGCACTACGTCAACACCGGCTACATCCGCGACGACAACTTCCTCGACGCGAAGCACCCGGAGTCGCTGGTCTACAAGGTCGACGGCGCGAACCGCACGCTCGTCTCCGCCATGTACATCGCCAAGGGCAAGAAGATCGACGACCCGGAGCTGGTGAACTACGGCGGCGCGCTCATGCAGTGGCACGTCCACGACAACCTGTGCTGGAAGGCCGGCGACAACGGGCCGCAGGTGGCCGGGGTGACCGACGCGCAGGGCAACTGCCCGCCGAATTCGATCAACCCCGGCTCCGGCAATCCGATGGTGCACGTGTGGATCGCCGCCCACCAGTGCGGCCCGTTCGCCGCGCTCGAGGGCCACGGTGCGGGCCAGGCGGCCTCGGCCGACGGCCGCCGCGCCGACACCTGCTCGCACGACCACGCGGGCGGACACCGCTGATCCGGACCGGAACAGGACCGGATCAGCCCGCCTGCTCGGCCCAGTCCAGCACCTGCACGATCACCCCGTTGCCGTCGGCGACCTGGAACAACCGCTCGCCCCACGGCTGCGCGGTGAGCGGCAGCGTGAACTCCACGCCCGCCGCCCGCAGCCGCGCCTCCTCGGCCGCCGCGTCGGCGACGGTGAAGGCGAGCACCACGCCGCGCGAGGCCACGTCCCGCTGATCCTCCGGCAGCACCTCGAGCCCGAGCCGGTGGATCGCCACCCCCACCCCGCCGCCGGGGTGGGTGACGGAGACGAACCCGTCCGCCGCGATGGCCTCGACGTACCCGAAGTGCTCGATCAGGAAGCGCGCGGTCACCGCCACGTCGGCCACCGTCAACGACACCGTGCTGTCCACGATCTGCATGAGTTCCTCCTCCGGGCGACGCCCGTCCGCATCAACTACGTACACCATACGAAGTTTCGGAACGCCCGCAAGGGCCGATCTGTTCCGGCGGATGCCCGGCGACGCTCCCCCGCCGGGGCGATCACTCCGGCAGGCGGGCGTCGGCGTAGGCGGCGAAGGCGTCGCGGTAGTACTCGGCCAGGCCGACGGCGATGCGCTCGTAGTTGACCTTGAAGCGCTCGTCGTCGACGTACATCTGGCCGAGGCACTTGAACGCCTCCCGGGTCGGGGTCCAGAACCGGGCGATCCCCTGGTAGGTCTGCTCGGTCTCGGCCAGCACCGCCGGGTCGTCGACGGGCGTGCCCGCGGCCATGAACTCGGCCATGCGGATCATGGCGGCGGTCATCTCGCGCTGCATGCGCTCGATGTCCTCCGGGGTCATGGCCGCGGTGCGGCGCTGCGACTCGGCGAACTCCTCGGGCCAGCGCTGGGCGGCCTCCTCGTCGTACTGGGTCTGGTCGAAGCCGGCGAACAGGTTCTCCGGGCGGTTGATCTTCACGGTCATCTCCGTGCTCCCTTCGAGTTCGGTGATGGTGGCGGCCACGGTCTCGGCCATGCGACCGAGCCGGTCGCTCTCCTCGAGCAGCCGCGCGTGCTGGCGCTTGAGCGCGAGCAACGTGTCGGGCTCGGAGTCGACCGCCTCCGCGATCTCGGCCAGACCGAGGCCGAGCTCGCGCAGCACGAGGATCTGCTGCAGGCGCAGCAGCTGTTCCTCCTCGTAGTAGCGGTAGCCGTTGGTGCCCACGTAGGCGGGCGTGAGCAACCCGATGTCGTCGTAGTGCCGCAGGGTGCGGGCGGTGACGCCCGACATCTTCGCCACTTCCGCGATCGAGTAGCTCATGGCCGCTCCCCTCACTTCCGGGCCGGTCCGTCCGGCCTCGTCATCGACGGTAGAAGTTGCCGTAACGACAAGGTCAAGTGTTCACCCCCGGGCGGTTCCGGGTCAGGCGGGCACTCCGGCACGGCGGCGCCGCACGGCCAGCGCGGCCTCCTCGGCGACGAGGTCGGCGTTGATCTGCGCGCCCGCCGCGGCGCCCGCCGCCGCGGCCGCGCCGACCTGGGCGGACGGGTCGGTGACATTGCCCGCCGCCCAGACGCCGTCGACGGACGTGCGCCCGGTCGGGTCGGCGGGGACGTGCTCGCCGATGCCCATCGGGTGCTCGACCGGCGCGAGGCCGAGGTCGGCGAGGAAACCCGCGCGGGCGTTCATGCGGGGACCCACCGCGACGGCGTCGCGCGCGACGACGGTGCCGTCCGCCAGCCGCACCCCGGTGACCGCGTCGCCGCCGGTGACGATCTCGGTCACCTCGTCCGGCACGACGCGCACGCCGCGGGCCAGCAGCTTCTCGGTGTCCTCGCCGGGCAGCTCGGCGCCGCGGGTGAACAGCACGACATCGTCGGTGAGCTGCCGGAACAGCAGGGTCTGGTGCACCGACATGGGCCCGGTGCCCAGCACGCCGACCCGCCGGTCGCGCACCTCCCAGCCGTGGCAGTAGGGGCAGTGCAGCACGCCCCGGCCCCACTGCTCGCGCAGGCCGGGGAGGTCGGGCAGGTCGTCGGCCAGTCCCGAGGCCAGCAGCAGGCGGCGGGCGCGGGTCACCCGGCCGTCGGCGAGTTCGACCTCGAATCGCAGGTCGGTGACCACGGTCGCGTCGGCGACCGGCGCGGCCACCGCGGCGTCCGGCCCGAGCGGCCGCACGGCGACCACCTCGCCGGACAGGACGACGCCGCCGTAGCTCTCGACCTCCGCGCGGCCGAGGGCCAGCAGTTCGCCGGGCGGCATCCCCTCCCGGCCGAGCAGCCCGTGCACCCCGTCGGCGGGCGCGTTGCGCGGGCTGCCGGAGTCGATCACCAGCACCGAGCGGCGGGAGCGCGCGAGCATGAGCGCGCCGTTCAGGCCGGCCGCGCCACCACCGAGAATCACCACGTCATAGTTGTCGTCCATGCCGACCAGGGTGCCGCACGATCCGCAATAGTGGCAATCTTATTTGCCGCTATGGCAAACTGGGCGGTATGGACGACCTGCTACGCACCCTCGACGCGGTCGGCCCCCGGCTGCGCGCGCTCCGCGGCGAGCGCGACCGCACCCTCGCCGACCTGGCCGCCGAGACCGGCATCTCGGTGAGCACGCTCTCGCGCCTGGAATCCGGCGACCGCAAACCCACCCTGGAACTGCTGCTCCCCCTGGCCAAGGCCTACGGGGTGACCCTCGACGAGCTCGTGGACGCGCCCCAGACCGGCGACCCGCGCATCCACATGCGCCCGATCGTCACCAAGCACGGCTTCACCATGCTGCCGCTGACCAGACGGGCGGGCGGCATCCAGGCGTTCAAGATCGTCATCCCGGCCGGCGGCGACCGCACCACCCCCGACCCGCAGGTCCACGAGGGCTACGAGTGGCTCTACGTGCTCAACGGCCGGCTGCGACTCGTGCTCGGCGACAACGACATCGTGCTCACGCCCGGCGAGGCCGCCGAGTTCGACACCCACGTCCCGCACTGGTTCGGGTCCGCCGACGGCAAGGCGGTGGAGTTCCTCAGCCTGTTCGGCAAGCAGGGCGAACGCGCCCACGTGCGGGCCCGTCCGCGCGGGCACTGACGGGGCCGAACCGGCGGCGGCTCAGGCGGGTTCGGGCTCGGGTTCGGGCTCCTCGGCGTACACCGTCCGCCAGCGGGCGAGCGCGACACCGGCGACCAGCACCACGCCGCCGAGGCACTGGATCGGCGCGATGGTCTCGCCGAGCAGCCACCACGCGGCGAGGACCGCGAAGACGACCTCGCTGAGCAGGATCACCGACGACAGCGTCGAGCCGAGGGCGGCGACCGCGGCGACGCCGGTCAGATACGCCAGCGCGGTCGCCACGACCGCCAGCGGCAGATAGGCCGCCCACCAGGGCATTTCGTGCGCGCGCAGCAGCACGTCGGCGCCGCTGACGGCGAACGGCACGAGGCCGGCCGCCGCGAGCGTGCCGACCAGCCCCGCCCCGACGAGCAACCCGGTCACCGTGAAGACCAGCGGGTCGGCGTCCTCCTCCCCGCTGGACAGCAGGAAGAAGCCCACCTGCCCGACCATCGACGCGAACGCCCACCCCACGCCGACCGGGTCCAGGTCGGCGCTGCCGAAGGGGTCGATCACCAGCACCGCGCCGCCGATGGCCAGCGCCGCGCCGACCAGCGTCGCGGGCGGCTGCGGGATCCGGCGCACGAACCGCTCCCACCCGATCACCACGACCGGCGCCAGGAACTGGATCATCAGCGTCACGCCCACCGGCATGCGCGCCAGCGACAGGAAGAACGCGGTCTGGGCCAGGGCGACAGCGAACACGCCGTACCAGAGCGCCGCGCGGCCGGGCCACGACCAGGGCCGTCCCAGCGCCACCGCGACCAGGGTCAGCACCGCCGCCGCCCCCGCGCACCGCAGCACCGAGGCCGCGCCCGCGGTCCAGCCCGCGCTCATCAGCGCCTTGGCGAGCGGACCGGAGAAACCGAAACAGAACGCGGAGGCGACCGGCAGCGCCAGGGCTACGGCGGGCCGAGCGGTGGACGTCATCGCACCATCATGACCGGCCGCCGGGCGTCGGGCCGCACCGCGCGGGCGCCGGGAACCGCCGGCTCGCACAGCGGCGCCGGGCGCGATCCGGCCGAACCGTCAGTCGCGCAGGGCGGCGATGAGCGCGGGGCTCAGGGCGAGGGCGGGCAGCGATTCGACCAGGAGGTCGACCAGGGCCTCGCGGCTGATCGGCTTGTCGGCCATCCAGGTCAGGATGGTCTCCTCGACGAACGCGATCCAGCCGCGCACGGCCAGGGTGAGGCGGGCCAGGTCCGGGTCGTCGGGCGGCAGCGGGAGTTCGGCGACGATCATGTCGGCGATGGCGCCGCGGGTGGTGTCCACGAGCCGGGCGACGTCGGGGGTGATGCTGGCCGGGCCGCGCAGGACCGAACGGTAGGACGCGGAGTGCTCGGTGACGTAGTCGACGAAGCGTTCGATCGAGTCGCGCAGCATGTCGAACAGGGACAGTTCGCGATCGGGCGCGATGGCGGCGAAGAACTCCGCCCCGACGAACAACGCGATCGCCTCGTGGAACTCCTGCTTGGAGGCGAAGTAGTGGAACAGCAGGCCGCGCGAGATGCCGGCCTGCTTGGCGATGTCGTCGACCGAGATCTCCTCCAGGGGACGGTCGGCGAGCATGTCGGCGCCGAGGGTGATCAGCTGCTGCCTGCGCTCGGCGGGACTCAGCCGGACCCGCTTGGCCGTACCGGCACTCTTGCTACTCACGGCACCATCCTACTGAACTGGATTCAATAGCTGTTGACTACGACTCAATAAGCCCATAGTATGCATTACATGAGTCGCAAGGTTACAGACAAAGTCGTCGACGCCCCGGCCGCCCGGCACTACCCGACGGTCATCGTCGGCAGTGGTTTCGCGGGCCTCGGCATGGCCATCCGGCTGAGTCAGCAGGGACGCTCCGATTTCATCGTGCTCGAGCGCGGTGACGACGTCGGCGGCACCTGGCGCGACAACACCTACCCCGGCGCCGCGTGCGACGTGCCCTCGCACCTGTACTCGTATTCGTTCGCGCCCAACCCCGACTGGTCCCGCTCGTTCTCCCGCCAGGGCGAGATCCAGGCCTACATCCGCGGCGTCGCGGAGAAGTACGACGTCCTCGACAAGCACCTGTTCGGCTGCGACGTGCTCGGCATGCGCTGGAACGCCGAGACCGCGCGCTGGGAGATCACCACCAGCAAGGGCGATTTCACCGCCGACACCGTGGTCTCCGCGGTCGGCGCGCTCTGCGAGCCCTCGCTCCCCGACATCAAGGGCATCAACGACTTCGAGGGCGAGATCTTCCACTCCGCGCGCTGGGATCACGACGTGGAGCTGGAGGGCAAGCGCGTCGCGGTCATCGGCACCGGCGCCTCGGCCATCCAGATCGTGCCCGCCATCGTCGGCAAGGTCGCCCACCTCGACCTCTACCAGCGCACCGCGCCGTGGCTGCTGCCGCGGATGGACCGCCCGTACTTCCTGCCCGAGCGGCTCGCCTTCAAGTACGTGCCTGCCGTGCAGCGGCTGTCCCGCGCGGCCATCTACGCCGCCCGCGAGACCCAGGTCGTCGGGCTGGCCAAGTACCCGGCGCTGATGAAGATCTTCGAGACGCTCTCGCGCGGCAAGCTGCTGGTCGAGGTCCGTGACCCGGTCAAGCGCGCCAAGGTCACCCCGGACTACCGCATCGGCTGCAAGCGCATGCTGATCTCCAACGAGTACTACCCGGCCATCGACCGCGACAATGTCGAGGTGGTCACCGAGGGCATCGCCGAAGTCAAGGCGAACTCGATCGTCACCAAGGACGGCACCGAGCGCCCGATCGACGCGCTCATCGTCGCGACCGGCTTCCACGTCACCGACTCGCCTGCCTTCGAGACCATCGTCGGCCGCACCGGCCAGACGTTGTCGGAGCAGTTCGCCGAGGTCGGCCAGCGCGGCTACAAGGGCTCGGCCATCGACAACTTCCCGAACATGTTCTTCCTGCTCGGCCCCAACGTCGGCCTGGGCCACACCTCGATGGTGTACATGATCGAATCGCAGATCAACTACGTCGCCGATGCGCTGGACACCATCGACAAGCAGGGCCTGCGCACCGTCGAGGTCCGCAAGGACGTCGTCGATGCCTACAACGCCGAACTCCAGCGCAAGATGGCGAGCAGCGTGTGGATGACCGGCGGCTGCGCCAGCTGGTATCTCGACGCGCACGGCAACAACACCACGCTGTGGCCCGACTTCACCTTCCAGTTCCGTAGGCTGACCAAGAATTTCGACGTCGCGGCCTACGAGACGACCTCTTCTACCGCCGACAACACCGAACGGAAAGTGGTGGCAGCACAGTGAGCAAGGACGCTTACTTCACGAACAAGGTCTGTGTGATCACCGGCGCGGGATCCGGCATCGGCCGGGCGCTGGCGGAGAACCTGGCCCGCCGCGGCGCCAAGCTCGCGCTGTCCGACATCGACGCCGAGGGCCTGGCCGAGACCGTGCGCATCGTCGAGGGACTGGGCGCGCAGGTCAAGGCCGACCGGCTCAACGTCGCCGAGCGCGAGGCGTTCCTGCTCTACGCCGACGCGGTCAAGGCGCACTTCGGTGTCGTGCACCAGATCTACAACAACGCGGGCATCGCCTACCACGGTGACGTGGTCAAGACCGACTTCAAAGACATCGAACGCATCATGGATGTGGACTTCTGGGGTGTCGTCAACGGCACCAAGGCGTTCCTTCCCATGCTGATCGAGTCCGGCGACGGTCACGTGGTCAACGTGTCCTCGCTGTTCGGCCTGGTCACCGTGCCCGGCCAGGCGGCCTACAACTCGGCGAAGTTCGCGGTGCGCGGGTTCACCGAGGCGCTGTACCAGGAGATGAAGATCGCCAAGGCGCCGGTCAAGGTGACCTGTGTGCACCCCGGCGGCATCAAGACCGCCGTGGCCCGCAACGCCACCTACGCCGAGGGCATCGACGGCGCCAACACCGCGAGCCTGTTCGACAAGTACCTGGCGATCCACTCCCCCGAGATGGCCGCGCAGACCATCACCGAGGGTGTGCGCAAGGGCCACGCCCGCGTGCTGATCGGCTGGGAGGCCAAGGTGCTCGACGCGAGCGTGCGGTTCCTCGCCTCGGGCTACAACCGGATCTCGGCCGTGGTCAACGGCAAGTTCATGCCGCACTGAGCCACCCATGGTCGACATCAGGCTCCCGAAGATTCCGCTGCCGCTGGCCCGTACCGTCCTCGGGCCGGTCTTCCGGCTGACGATCAACGATCGGCTGCCGTGGCGGGTGCAGCGCGCACTGCTCGACACGCTCTCGGTCCTGCAGCCGGTCCCCGGCGGTTCGATCGTCCAGCCGCTGGTGCTGGGCGGCAGGCCCGCCGAACGGATCGTCGCCGAGACCGCGATGCCGGGCTCCCGTACCGGCGCGGTGGCGCCGGAGAAGGCGGCGGGCGCGATCCTCTACCTGCACGGTGGCGGATACGCGATCGGCTCGCTCGGCACACACCGGTCCCTGGCCGCGCAGCTGGCCCAGGAGACCGGGTGCGCGGTCTACACGCTGGACTACCGGCTCGCGCCGGAGCATCCGTTCCCGGCCGCGCTCGACGACGCGGAGGCGGCCTTCGCGAACCTGATCGACAACGTCGGCTACCGCGCCGATCAGATCTCCGTCGCCGGTGACTCGGCGGGCGGCGGCCTGTCGCTGGCACTGGCGCAGCGGCTCGTCGCCCGGGGCCTCGTCCCCGCGGCGCTGGGTCTGATCGCACCGTGGGTGGACCCGAACGAGGTCCCCGATCGCCACCGCGATCTGGTGATCAACAAACCCTGGTCGCGGTCGTGCGCCGCGGCCTACCTCGGTGACGGCGACCCCGCGGCGGCGGGGTACGCTCCCCTGTCGGGGCCGCTGCTCGGGCTGCCGCCGACCTACGTCCAGGCCGACGTCAGCGAGCTGCTGCACGCCCAGTGTGTGCGTCTGGTCACAGCGCTGCGCTCCGCGGGCGTCCATGTCCGGTTCACCGAGACCCGTGGACTCTGGCACGTGGCGCAACTCCAGGCCGCGCTGGTCGCCGAGGCCGCGACAACCCTGAGCGAACTCGCAGAATTCCTGCGAGAAGCGATTCAGCCGGTATCCATCGACGACCTACGATGAGACCGTGTCGCGGGCGAATTCCGCCCGCAATAACACGGTCCCGTTGAAGGTGTCGTAGATTACTGGCGAGTAGAACCCACTGGAAGGGCACTGATGCGAGAGTTCGAAGTTCCGGCTTCCTACACCATCCCGGACGACGCGAACAATTCCGAGAACGTCTTCCGCTTCGCGGCGGAGACTCCGAATGTCGTCTTGTTCAACGTCCCGGACGGCAGCGGCGGCTGGAACGACGTCACGGCCAAGCAGTTCGAGAGGGCCGTCACCGGCGTCGCCAAGGGCCTCATCGCCTCCGGTGTCGAACTCGGCGACCGCGTCGCCATCATGGCCGCCACCCGCTACGAGTGGACCCTGCTCGACTTCGCCATCTGGGCCGCCGGTGGCGTCACCGTCGCCATCTACGACAGCTCGGCCGCCGAGCAGGCCAAGTGGATCCTGCAGGACTCCGAGACCAAGCTGCTCGTCGTCGAGAACGACAAGCACCGCGCCACCATCGACGAGATCGAGGACGGCGCGCTGCCCGCGCTGACCGAGACCCTCCAGATCGACAAGGGCGCCGTCGACACCCTGGTCGAGCGCGGCGCCGGCCTCGACGACTCCGCCGTGCACGAGCGCCGCAAGCTGGTCGGCGCGAACTCGCCCGCCACCCTGATCTACACCTCGGGCACCACCGGCCGCCCCAAGGGCGTCCAGCTGACCCACGCGAACCTCTACGCCGAGTCCCGCTCCGGCGGCATCGAGCTCGCCGCGTTCGTCTCCGAGGGCCAGAAGACCCTGCTCTTCCTGCCGCTGGCGCACGTGTTCGCCCGCGCGGTCGCGCTGATCGCCTTCGACTCCAAGGTCACCATCCGCCACAGCTCGGACTGGTCGACCCTGGTCGAGCAGTTCGGCGAGTTCAAGCCCGACTTCATCCTCTCGGTACCCCGCGTGTTCGAGAAGGTGTACAACTCCGCCAAGCAGAAGGCGCACGACGGCGGCAAGGGCAAGATCTTCGACGCCGCCGCCGAGACCGCCATCGCCTACAGCGAGGCGCTCGAAAAGGGCGGGCCCGACCTGCTGCTCAAGGTCAAGCACTTCGTCTTCGACAAGCTCGTCTACAGCAAGCTGCGCGCCGCCCTCGGCGGCCAGTGCCTGGCCGCCGTCTCCGGTGGCGGCCCGCTGGGTGCCCGCCTCGGCCACTTCTTCCGCGGCGTCGGCGTCACCATCTACGAGGGCTACGGCCTGACCGAGAGCACCGCCGCGTTCTCGGTGAACACCCCGGCCCACATCCGGGTCGGCTCGGTGGGCCGCCCGATCCAGGGCCACGCCGCCAAGATCGCCGAGGACGGCGAGCTGCTGCTCAAGGGCTCGGTCGTGTTCGACGGCTACTGGGGCAACGCCGAGGCCACCGAGGAGGCGTTCGCCGACGGCTGGTTCAAGACCGGCGACCTGGGCGCCATCGACGCCGACGGCTTCATCACCATCACCGGCCGCAAGAAGGAACTCCTGGTCACCGCGGGCGGCAAGAACGTGTCCCCGTCGCTGCTCGAGGACTCCCTGCGCGCGCACCCGCTGATCAGCCAGGTCATGGCCGTCGGCGACGGCGAGCCGTTCATCGGCGCGCTGATCACCCTCGACCCGGAGGCGCTGCCGGGCTGGAAGGAGCGCAACGGGGTGGCCGCCGATCTGCCGATCGAGCAGCTGATCACCCACGCCGACCTGGTCGCGGAGATCAACGCCGCGGTCGCCGAGACCAACAAGAAGGTCTCCAAGGCCGAGGCCATCAAGGAGATCCGCATCCTGCCCGTCGACTGGACCCAGGAGACCGGCGAGCTGACCCCGAAGATGTCGCTCAAGCGCGCGGTGGTCATGAAGAAGTACGCCGACGTGGTGGACTCGATCTACCGCTGATCGGGCCCGGCCCGGCCGGACACCTCCCTGCGAAGCCCCGCGGACCACGCACTCCGGTGCGGATCCGCGGGGCTTCGCGCCGTCCCGGTTCCGTCACCGATACCGGTGGGCGGCGGACGTAGGCTCGGGACATGGCTTTTCTGCGCATGGCGGCCGGTGTGCTCGCCGCCGGGCTGGTGTTCGGGCTCGCCCAGCTGGTCGCGGTGTTCACCGGGGCGTCGACCGCGCCGCTGTACGCGCTCGGCGATACCGTGGTGGACCGGACACCCGACGGGCTGCGCGAGTGGGCGATCCAGAGCTTCGGCACGCACGACAAGACGGTGCTGTTCCTGAGCATGGGCGTGGTCGCGGTGCTGGTCGCCGCGGGTGCGGGGTTGCTCGAACGAGCCCGCGGCTACGGCGGGTCGGCGGTGTTCGCCGTGCTGGGCGTGTTCACCGCGCTGCTCGCGATCGGGCGCTCCGGCAGCGTCGCGGGCGCGCTGCCGGCGGTCGTCGGCACGATCGCGGGCATCGCCGCGCTGCGGGCCTCCGCCCGGCGGATCGACCTGTTCGAGCGCGCGAAAGACGAAGCGGCCGAGCCGGTCACGGCGACCGGAGGCGCGGGC
>NZ_BAGK01000194.1 GCF_000308795.1 Nocardia thailandica NBRC 100428
ACCCCGGCGGGGTCGTCTCGGGGGCCGGGGCGGGCGCGGCGGACGTCTCGGGGCCGCCGCGGGCAGGTCGGTGACCGTGAAGGTGCCGACGGTCGGGGTCATGACGCAGCGGGCGCCCGGGTAGTCGATGGTGCCCCACATGGA
The DNA here is from genome assembly GCF_000308795.1 of Nocardia thailandica NBRC 100428. GTDB lineage: Bacteria > Actinomycetota > Actinomycetes > Mycobacteriales > Mycobacteriaceae > Nocardia > Nocardia thailandica. The sequence continues at coordinate 145 of NZ_BAGK01000194.1, forward strand.
CGCGAGGACGGTGCCCGCGCCGCTGCGCACCGTCTTCGACAGCGAGGGCAGCCCGTACTCGGTGTGGTCGTCGAGGACGTCGACACCGCTGGCGCCGGTGGCCACGTTCACCCACGCCACGGACAGGCCCGAGGCCAGCGGCATCCCCGAGTGCGCGGGGGTGGCGCTGAAGCGCAGCGAGCCCGGCGCGATGCCCTGATCGCTGCGCGGTCCGGGCACCTCGGAGGTGCCCGCGGCGATGATCGTGGTGATGGGCCCGTTGCTGCCACAGCCGAAGGTCGGCGCGGCGTAGCCGAACGGCGTGAAGGCGGTGGAGATGTCGCGCAGCCGGTCGGTGCCGACGATGCTGGTGAAGCTGTGCAGGGCGCCGACCCCCGCCTTCGCGGCGGTGTCCTCGCCCGCGATCCGGTCCAGGTTCGCCATGCCCTGCTGCAGGGGGGTGGGTTCCGGTGCCGCGGTCGCGGGACCGCCGAGGATCAGCAGCGCGCCGAGGCCCGCCGTGGTGACCGCCGCCGTCCGGACTGCGATGGTTCTGCCGTTCACCCGTTGCTCCTCGTGGATGTCGTCGCCTCTCGGCCCGTTGAGCAACGTACCAGGCCGGGGCCCGTGACGGCGGATCGAAACCGGACGCGCGGATCACAAGGGAATTGCGCGTCGGCGGACCTGTCGACACCGATGATGGATCGGGCGTAGCTTCGGTGTGCGGAGACTACGTGTTCGGCGTTCACGAGATGCTGGGAGAACCGTATGAGACTGGCCCTTTCCCCCGAAGAGGCAGAGTTCCGCGACAAGCTGCGCGATTTCTATCGGACCGAGATTCCGTCCGATATCCGCGATCGTGTGAAATACGGGCACGAGCTTTCCCGCGACGACATCGTCACCGCCCACAAGATCCTCAACGACAACGGGCTCGCCGTGCCCAACTGGCCGGTCGCCTGGGGCGGCAAGGACTGGACGCCGATGCAGCGGCACCTGTGGCTCGACGAGATGCAGCTGGCCTCGGTGCCCGAGCCGCTGACGTTCAACGCCTCGATGGTCGGGCCGGTGATCGCCCAGTTCGGCTCCGAGGAGATCAAACAGCGTTTCCTCCCGCCGACCGCCGCCCTCGACATCTGGTGGTGCCAGGGCTTCTCCGAGCCGGATGCCGGGTCGGACCTGGCCTCGCTGCGCACCACGGCGGTGCGCGACGGCGATTCCTACATCGTGAACGGCCAGAAGATCTGGACCACGCTCGGACAGTACGCCGACTGGATCTTCTGCCTGGTGCGCACCGATCCGAACGCGCCCAAGAAGCAGGCGGGCATCTCCTTCCTGCTGTTCGACATGCAGACCCCCGGCGTCACCATCCGCCCGATCAAACTGATCGACGGCAGTTACGAGGTGAACGAGGTCTTCTTCGAGAATGTCCGGGTGCCCGCCGACCAGCTCGTCGGCGAGGAGAACCAGGGCTGGACCTACGCCAAATTCCTCCTCGGCAACGAACGCACGAGTATCACCGGCGTCGGCAAGACGAAGGTCAAGATCGGCCTCGCCAAGGATTACGCGCGCGCCACCCGCACCGGAAACGGCACCCTGCTCGAGGATCCCGTCTTCGCCGCGCGGATAGCGGAATTGGAGAACGAACTCCTCGCCCTGGAACTGACCCAGTTGCGGGTGGTCTCCAATTCCGCCGACGGCAAACCGAATCCGGCCTCCTCGGTGCTGAAACTGCGCGGCTCCGAACTCCAGCAGGCCGCGACGGAACTGCTGCTCGACATCGCCGGACCCGACGCGCTGCCGGTCGGCGCCGACGGCATCGCCTCGCCGGACTGGGCCCAGCACACCGGCCCCGGCTACCTGAACTACCGCAAGGTGACCATCTACGGAGGCTCGAGCGAGGTCCAGCGCTCGATCATCGCCTCCACGATCCTCGGATTGTGAGGCGCTGACATGGATCTCGATCTGACCGAAGAACAGGTGATGCTGCGCGACACCGTGCGCGACCTGCTCGGCCGGGCCTACACCGCCGAATCGCGGGTGGCGATCACCGGGACCGATCTCGGCTGGAACCGCGACGTGTGGCGGCAGCTGGCGGAGCTGGGCGTGCTCGGCCTGACGATCGCCGAGGAGGACGGCGGCGCGGGCGCGGGCCCGGTGGAGGCCATGGTCGTGCAGGAGGAGCTGGGCCGCGCGCTGGCGCCGGAACCGGTCCTTGACGCGGTGGTGGTGCCCGCCGCGCTGCTGTCGCTGACCGGCAGCGCCGCCCAGCGCGAGCGGCTGCTGCCCGCGCTCGCGGAGGGGCAGCGGCTACTCGCCTTCGCCCACGCCGAACCGGGGGAGCGCTGGCCCTCCGAACACGTGCAGACCACCGCGCAGGCGCGCGGCGACGGGTACGCGGTCAGCGGCGTCAAGAACCCGGTCCTGCACGGTGACTGCGCCGACGAGGTGATCGTCAGCGCGGAACTGGAAGGCGGGGGTACCGGTCTGCTGCTCGTGCCGGTCGACGGTCCCGGGGTGCGGCGCACCGCCTACCGCACCTTCGACGGCAGGCGGGCGGCCCAGTTCGACTTCGCCGACGCCCCGGCCGAACTGCTCGGCGACACCCTCGACGCGCGGGAGCAGATCGCCCTCGCCCAGGGATACGCGCAGGCGGCGCTCGCCGCGGAATCGGTCGGCGCGATGGAGTCGGCGCTGGCGCTGACCACCGAGTACCTCAAGGCGCGCAAGCAGTTCGGGGTCACCCTGTCGAAGTTCCAGACCCTGACCCAGCGCGCCGCGAACATGTACGTCTCGCTGGAGCTGGCGCGCAGCATGAGCCTGTACGCCACCGCCTCGCTCGCCGACGGCGGCAACGACCCGGTGGTGGCCTCGCGCGCCCGGTTGCAGGTGGGCAAGGCGGCGCGGCACATCGGGCAGGAGGCCGTCCAGATGCACGGCGGTATCGGGGTCACCGCGGAGTATCCGGTGAGTCACTACGTCGCGCGGCTGACCGCGATCGCGGGCACGCTCGGCGGCGAGCTCGAGCACCGCAGGCAGCTGGCCGACCGGATCGGCGACTACGACCTGCCGCAGCTCTAGACCGATCAGCCGTCCGCCGGGGTGGTGCGCGGGGTGGGCGGCGCGGTGGTGGTCGCCCGGTCGGGCACGGTCTCCGGCCGGGCGGGACCGTCCTCCGGCTCGGGCCGGGTCTCGGTGGTGCGGTCGTAGGTGAGCGTCGGCTCGTCGACGGCCTCCTCGACCGGCGTGCGGGTCGTGGTGGTCGGCCGCGGCGTCGTGGTGCGGGGCGGGCGCGAGGTGGTCGTCGGCCGGGGGCGGGTCGTGGTGGTGCGGTCCTCGTGGGCCGTCTCGGTCGCCCCGGGCTCGGGGGTGGTCGACGGATCCTCCGGCGCGGCACCCGGTTCCGGCGGTTCGGTGACGCTGGTCGTGCTGAGGCTGAACGGCGTGCGGACCGGTACGTTCGGCGCGATGCGCCAGGTCGGCGACGGCGGGATGCTGATCGTGGAGGTGGTGGTGCCGGTGAGATCGCTGCGCATGTTCACCGGGGCCGCGGCCAGGTCGTCGCGCAGCGGCGGCGGCGAGACGTAGGTGTCGCGCTGGCCGACGCCGCAGGCGCCGATCACGATCAGCCCCAACGACACCGCGCCCACGGCGACCGCCGGACCTACGAGCTTGGTCCTGCTGCTGTCCATCGGCTTGTACTCCTCGCGCTGTCGAGTCGCCTCACCCTAATTGAGACCCTCGCTTCCGTCAGCCCGGGCGGGACGATCCGGAAAATTTAAATGCGAATAGTTCAGATATCGGATTGATCAAGTAAGCGTGTCGGGGGCACGTGTCGCGCGCGTCGGGCGTCCGCGAGTCGTAGCGTGTTGTGAGCAAAGTTACGCATGAGACGCCCGCGAGCTATTCGTTGTGCACGAGCGTCCGCACGACGCTCGAGACCTGATCGGCGTCATCGAGGAGTGGTGATGGGAGCTTACTCGACAACCCGGCCGGAATCCGCGCCGTCGGAACCCGATTCGGCCCCTGAGGAGCCGGTTACTGCCGAACGGGCAGTCGCTCCGGCCGCGAGATCCGAGCGCACCGCGCTCGCGGTCGTCGGACGCGTTCTCGGCTGGCTGTTCTTCGTCGGCGGACTCGTCGGCGCGGGCCTCGGCATCGCCGGCCTGCACGTGGAGGTCACGGTCGCGGGCCTCATCCTCGCCTGCACCGCGGGCCTGATCCTGCTCAAGCTGCGCGCCGACCGCGAACCCGCGGCCGAAACCGACTGAGCCGCACCGGGTCCGGAAATCAGCCGCCGACCGACACGGTCGTGGTCGTGGCGGGCAGGTAGCGCTGGTCGGCGGTGTCGTCGGCGAAGGCCGCGGTGAACACCCAGACCAGGAACGCGATCAGCAGGATCACCGCCGCCCAGCCGCCGGGCCCGGCCTGCCAGCGCGAGCCGGTCTTCTCGCCCAGATACTCGCGCTTGTCGTAGACCTTCTTCGGCGCGCGCCGCGGCACGGGCGTGTCGTACGCCGGATACGGCGTGGCGTCGTACGCCGGATACGGCGTGGCCGCCGGGATCAGCAGCGGCGGTACGGCGTGCGGGTCCACCCGCGGCGGCGCGCCGCCCGGGTAGCGCGCCGCGAACACCGCGTCCGGCACCGACAGCGCCGCGCGGGCCGCGGCGGCGAAGGCGCCGCAGCTCTCGAACCGGTCCTGCGGGCGCTTGGCCATGGCGCGCGCGAGGACGCCGTCCAGCGCGGCGGGCAGACCCGGCCGGGCCGCGCTCACCGGGGGCGGCGGCAGCTGCATGTGCCCGGCGATGACCGCCACCGGGTTGGTCGCGTCGAACGGGGTCGTCCCGGTGAGCATCCGGAACAGGCTGCAGGCCAGGGAGTACTGGTCGGCGCGACCGTCGAGCGCGGTGCCCGCCAGCTGTTCGGGGGAGGCGTAGGCCAGGGTGGCGGTGAAGGTGCCGGTCTGGGTGAGCTTGGCCGCGTTGTCGTCGTAGAGGCGGGCGATGCCGAAATCGCCGAGGTAGGCGCGTTCGTCACCGTGCTCGGTGCGCTCTAGCAGGATGTTGGCCGGCTTCACGTCCCGGTGCAGGACCCCGCGGCTGTGCGCGAAGTCCAGGGCCGCGGCGGTCTGGGCGACGATGTGCACCGCCCGCTCCGGGCTCGCCCTCACCGAGTCCGCGTCGCCGCCCTCGACGTAGCGCATCGAGATCCACAGCTGGCCGTCCTCGACCCCGCGGTCGTAGACGGTGACGATCCCCGGATGCTCGAGGCGGGCGACCAGGTCCGCCTCGCGCTCGAACCGGGCCCGGATCTCGGCGTCGCCGAACAGGTCCCGGTTCAGCAGCTTCATCGCGGTGCGGCGCGGCAGCCGCGGGTGCCGGGCCAGGTAGACCGAGCCCATCCCGCCGCGGCCGAGTTCCCGTTCGACGGTGTAGCCGGCGAACACATCCCCAGGAGAGAGCATCGATCAGTTCAGCGGCGCCGAACGCCACCAGCTCAGCAGATCCTCCGGCTTGCCGTAGCCGTCGGTGAACATGAGGAACTGGCTCCGGTCGGGGTCGCCGGTGAACACGGTGATGATCTTGTTGCCGTTGTCGGTGTACTTGTAGTTGGTGTACTGCTTGCCGCCGTTGGTGTCGACGGACTTGGTGTTGGCGGGCAGCCCGTTGATCACCGCCTGCACGTCGGCGGCGCTGTTGTAGACGTAGATCCGGTAGAACGGGTCGTCGTTGTCGCCGTCGTAGCAGCGCCACTGCCACTTCCAGTCACCGAACTCCGGATCGCCGTCGCTGGGGGAGGGCGTGTAGCTGGTGTCGGTCTCCCAGCACTTGGCGTTGTTGTAGCCCTTCTCGCCATCGGTGGTGGCAGGCACCATGCGCGGGAACTCGGCGCTGATCGCGTCCGCGTTCGGGGTGACCGGCTTGCCCGCCACCGCCGAGGTGGTGGTCGTCCCGCCGGAGTCGTCGCTGGTGGCGGCCACGCCGATCGCCGCGATCACCGCGACGACGACGACCGCCGCCGCGATGATGCCGATGATCAGGCCGGTGTTGGACTTGCGCGGCGGCGTGCCGCCCGCGAACTGGTTGTAGCCGCCGCTGGGCGGGCGCGGCGGCGCGGGCGGGGTCGCGCCGTACTGCGGGCGCGACTGCTGGGTGTAGGGCGCGGGCCCGCCGTGCCGACCGGTCGGCGGCACACCCTGATTCGCGGTCATCGGGCCTGCCGTCATCGGGCTCGCGGTCATCGGGCTCGCGGTCATCGGGCCCTGGGCGGTGACGGGGCCGACCGTGCCGTGCGGGCCCGCGGTCATCGGGCCGGGCGTGGCAACGGGATAGGGCGCGCCGGTCTGCGGGATCGCGCCGCCGGTCGCCGGGCGGGGCCCGCCGGTCTGCGGGAGGGCGCCACCGGTGGTCGGACGCGGGCCGACCAGGGGCAGTGCGGGCGCGCTCGGGTTGGACATGGCCGCCTGCGCGGCCGCGGCGAAGGCCGAACAGGACTCGAACCGCTCGTCCGGGCGCTTGGCCATGGCCTTGGCCAGCACGGCGTCCAGCCCGTAGGGCAGGCCCGGCCGGACGCTGCTCAGCGGGGGCGGCGGCTGCTGCAGGTGACCCTGGATGACCGCGGCCGGATTGGTCGCCGCGAACGGCCCGGCCCCGGTGAACAGCCAGAACAGCGTGCAGGCCAGCGAGTACTGATCCGAGCGGTGGTCCAGCGACGCGCCGGTCAGCTGCTCGGGCGAGGCGTAGGCCAGGGTGGCGGTGAAGGTGCCGGTCTGGGTCAGGTGGCCGGTGTCGTCGCGCAGGCGGGCGATGCCGAAGTCGGTCAGGTAGACCCGTTCACCGCGGCCCGCGCCGGAGCGGGCCAGGAGGATGTTGGCCGGCTTCACGTCGCGGTGCAGCACGCCCATGCCGTGCGCGTAGTCGAGCGCGTCGGCGGTCTCCTTGACGATCTGCAGGGCGCGCTCGGGCGGGAGCGTCTTCGGGTCGACCGACACCGCGTCGATGCCGTCGATGAACTGCATCGAGATCCACAGCTGCTCGTCCTCGAGGCCGCGGTCGTAGACGGTGACGATGTTGGGGTGATCCAGGCGCGAGACCAGATCCGCCTCCCGTTCGAACCGCGCCCGCACCTCCTTGTCGAAGAACATCTCGCGGTTCAGCAACTTCAGCGCAGTCATCCGCGGCAGGCGAGGATGCTTGGCGAGATACACCGAACCCATGCCACCGCGGCCGAGTTGCCGTTCGATGACATAGCCGGCGAAGACATCTCCATTGGCCAGCATGTCTGCTCCACTTCCCGCGCTGCGCCGGGACCCACCAGCGCAGACGCGTACAGCACAAGAAGCTGTGGCGGGTGGCCCCGGCCACAGGCAAATCAACGAAACCTTAGCAGCAGGCGGTGTCCGTTTCGGGCCCGTAGGGTCCGGTACGGTTCACCGCCTTGCGTGGCCGGTCACGGCGGCCGGTGCGTCCCCGGTGCCGGGCGCCGGGCCGTGCCCCGGTGCGTGCCGGGGAAATCGATGACGCCGTGCGCGGGACGGCGGGGCGGACGGGCCAGGCTCAGCGGCGGCACCGGCGCGGGGCGGCGGGTGGCCATCGGCGACGGGCCCGGCTGCCGGGGCAGCTGACCGGTGCCGCCGAGCGCGGCGCGGGCGGCCGCCGCGAACGCGGCGCAACTGTCGAAGCGGGCGGCCGGGTGCTTGGCCATGGCGCGCGCGAGCACCGCGTCCAGCGCGGGCGGCAGCTGCGGGCGCAGCCTGCGCGCGGACGGCACCGGGGCGAGCACGTGCGCCTGGATCACCGCCGCGGGATTGGTGCCCGGATACGGCGTCGACCCGGTCAGCATCCAGAACAGGCTGCAGGCCAGGGAGTACTGGTCGGCGCGATGGTCGAGGCTGTGCCCGGACAGGTGCTCGGGCGCGGCGTAGGCGAGCGTCGCGGTGATGGTGTCGGCCGAGGTCAGCGTTGTGTCGCTGTCGCGGACCGACGCGATGCCGAAGTCGGTGAGCAGCACCCGTTCCGGCTGCCCGATCGGCGGCTTGGCCAGCAGGATGTTGGCGGGTTTGACGTCGCGGTGCAGCACGCCGTTGGCGTGCGCGAAGTCCAGGGCGACGGCGGTCTCGGACACGATCTGCACCGCCCGCCGCGGTTCGAGCACGTCGACGTCGATGCTGGCGGCGTCGGCGCCCGCGACGAACTGCATGGCGATCCAGAGCTGGTCGTCCTCGGCGCCCCGGTCGTAGACCGTGACGATGTTGGGGTGCTCGAGCTGGGAGACCAGATCGGCCTCGCGCTCGAACCGGCGCCGGATCTCGGGATCGGCGTTCATGTCCCTGCCGAGCAGCTTGAGCGCGGTGAGCCGGGGCAGCCGGGGATGCTTGGCCAGGTAGACGGTGCCCATCCCGCCGTAGCCGAGCACGCGGCGCACGGTGTACCCGGCGAACACCTCGCCTCGCTGCAACACCGTCGCTCCACCCCCTCACGGGTCCGTCCGTTCCGAATCCTACCGAGGTATAGCGACAGGCACGCCGGACGTAACATCCGCGGGCCATAGACTCGGCGCATGCGCATTGGAGCACACGTTCGCAACGACAGCGACCCGATCGGCTTCGGTGAGAAACTCGGTGCCGACGTCATCCAGATGTTCGTGGTCGACCCGCAGTCCTGGGACAAACCGCAACCGCATCCCCGCGCCGCCGAGATCGTCGCCAGCCCCATCGACGTGGTGGTGCACTCGTCGTATCAGATCAACGTGGCCAGCCTGAACAACCGGCTGCGCATGCCCTCGCGCAACGCGGTCGCCCAGCAGGCGAAGGCCGCCGCCGACCTCGGGGCCTTCGGCCTGGTCGTGCACGGCGGGCACGTGCGCTCCGACGACGAGATCGAGGCCGGGATCGTCAACTGGGGCAAGCTGTTCGAGCGGCAGCAGGACAAGGGCGGCTTCGCGGTGCCGATCCTCATCGAGAACACCGCGGGCGGCAACCACGCCATGGCCCGGCACTTCGACGCCATCGCCCGCCTGTGGGACACCGTCGGCGACTACGGCGCCGGATTCTGCCTGGACACCTGCCACGCCTGGGCGGGCGGGGAGGAACTGGTCGGGGTGGTCGAGCGGATCCGGGCGATCACCGGCCGCATCGACCTGGTGCACCTGAACTCCTCGCGCGACGAGTTCGACTCCGGCGCCGACCGGCACGCCAACTTCGCCGACGGCACCATCGACCCCGAGCTGCTGGCCGAGGTCTGCCGCACCGCGGACGCGCCGGTCATCCTGGAGACCCCGGCCGAAGGGGTGGCCGAGGACCTCGCCTACCTGCGTGAGCACGTCGGCTGACCCCGCGGCGGGCTTTCGATCACCCCGACAGAAACCCTGTCGAGGCAGCGGCTTTCGCGGTGTGCTGGAGACAGCCAACCGACCAGGAAACCGACAGCGAAGGTGATCGTCATGCCTGCCGAGAACACAGTCCACACCATCCCCGCCCTCACGGTGACCAAGCTCGGCGCCCACATCGGCGCCCGTGTCGAGGGTGTGCGGCTGGGCGGCGATCTCGACGCGGCCACCGTCGCCACGCTGCGCCGCGCCCTCGCCGAGCACAAGGTGATCTTCTTCAGCGGCCAGCAGCACCTCACCGAGGACGGCCAGTACGAGTTCGCCCAGCTGCTCGGCTCGCCGACCACGCCGCACCCGACCGTGACCTCCCAGGGCGTCAAGAGCCTGGCCATCGACTCCGAGCGGGGCCGCGCCAACTCCTGGCACACCGACGTCACCTTCGTCGACCGCATTCCGAAGGCGTCGATCCTGCGCGCGGAGACCCTGCCCACCTACGGTGGCTCCACCACCTGGGCCTCCACCGTCGCCGCCTACAACTCGCTGCCCGCCCCGCTGCGGCAGCTGGCCGAGTCGCTGCGTGCCGTGCACACCAACGTCTACGACTACGCCGCGGCCAACGTCGACCCCGACAGCGACAAGCGCGCCGAGTACCGGGCCGAATTCCAGTCGACCTACTACGAGACCGAACACCCGGTCGTGCGCGTGCACCCCGAGACCGGCGAGAAGGCGCTGCTGCTCGGCCACTTCGTCAAGCACTTCGTCGGCCTGTCCAGCAACGAGTCGCAGGCGCTGTTCCGCCTGTTCCAGGACCGGGTCACCCGCCTGGAGAACACCGTGCGGTGGAACTGGTCCCACGGCGACGTCGCGATCTGGGACAACCGGGCCACCCAGCACTACGCGGTGGACGACTACGACGGCCAGCCGCGCCGCCTGACCCGCATCACCCTCGCCGGTGACATCCCGGTCGGCGTCGACGGCACGCCGAGCACCGTGCTGGCGGGCAACGCCGAGCACTACAGCATCGTCGAGGTGCCCGAGCTCCTGGCGAGCTGACCACCGCCTGCGACGCGCGACGGAGGAGGTGAGGCTGCTGGAGTGCTGTAGACATTGCGAGGGGACTGTCCCCGGTGGAGGTACCTCCACCGGGGACAGCGTCGTCTCGGACGGGGGTCGGCACGAGCGGCCCGGCGCGAGCCTCGATACTGGGTCCATGAGTATTCGGCCGCTGGACGGCGTACGCGTCCTGGAGCTGGGCAACTACATCGCCGCCCCCACGGCGGGGCGGATCCTCGGCGATTTCGGCGCCGAGGTGATCAAGGTCGAACGTCCCGGGGTCGGCGACGAGTTGCGCAACTGGCGGCTCTACGGCGGGGACACCTCGATGCTCTATCGCACGGTCAACCGCAACAAGAAGTCGATCACCCTCGACCTGCGCACCGACGCGGGCAGGCGGGTCGTGCTCGATCTGCTCGCGCACTGCGACGTGCTGCTGGAGAACTTCCGGCCCGGCATGCTCGAGAAGTGGGGGCTCGGCCCCGAGGTGCTCGAAGAGGTCAACCCCGCGCTGGTGATCACCCGTATCTCGGCCTACGGCCAGACCGGGCCGCTGTCGAGCCGGCCGGGCTTCGCCGCCGTCGCCGAGGCCGTCGGCGGCCTGCGCGAACTGGTCGGCGACCCCGACCGGCCGCCCGTGCGGACCGGGGTGTCCATCGGCGACTCGATCGCCGGCATCTACGCCGCCTTCGGCACCGTCATGGCCCTGTTCCGGCGCGAACGGGTCGGCGGGGACGTCCCGCAGGCCGAGCGGATCATCGACGTGGCCCTCAACGAGTCCATCCTGTCGGTGATGGAATCGCTGGTCCCGGACTACCTGGCCTACGGCATCCAGCGCGAGCGGGTCGGCGGCCGGATGGAGGGCATCGCGCCGAGCAACGCCTACCCGACCAGCGACGGCTACAGCATCATCATCGGCGGCAACGGCGACGCCATCTTCCAGCGGTACATGCGGGTCATCGGCCGCCCGGACCTGGCCGCGGACCCGGAGCTGGCCGACAACGCGGGCCGCTGGCGCCACCGCGACCGCCTCGACGCCGCCATCGCCGAGTGGTCGGTGCGGCACACCCGCGAGCAGGCACTCGATCTGCTCGAGGAGGCCGCCATCCCGTGCGGCCCCATCTACACCGCGGCCGACATCGTCGCCGACGAGCAGTACAAGGCGCGCAACATGATCCAGCCGTTCCCCGTCGACGTCGGCGAGGACGCGCCCAAGCAGGTCGGCTTCCCCGGCATCGTGCCCGTCATCGGCGGGGAGTCGCTGCCCATCCGTAACGTCGGGCCCGATCTCGGCGAGCACACCCGCGAGGTGCTGAGCGAGGTGCTCGGCATGTCCGCCGCCGAGATCGATGCCCTGGAGGAAGCGTGACCCGTCGAGTACACGGCAGGCGCAGGCCGCCGAAGCGCAACCCGTGGGAGCTGCGCGGTCCCGGCCACACCCGGCCGACCGTGCACCCGACGCCGGCCAGCCAGTCCGACAAACCGTGCGGCGGCGTCATGTGCGTGCCCACCCAGCAGCGGGACGGTTCCCGGTGACGGCCCCGGCACTGCGCGATGTCACCCTGCGCGACGGCCTGCAGCTGACCGGCAAGGTGCTGCCCACCGAGTACAAGGTCGACATCGTGCGCAGGCTGCTCGCCACGGGCGTGCCCGCGCTCGAGATCGGGTCCATGGCACGGCCGGACCTCGTGCCGCCCATGGCCAACTCCCTCGAACTGATCGAGGCGCTCACCCCCGACGAACTGGCCCGCTGCTGGGTGTGGGTGGCCACGCCCCGGCACGTGGCGAAGGCCGCGGCCGCGGGCGCGGTCAACTTCCAGTACTGCTTCTCGGTCTCCGACGCGCACAACCGGGCCAACATCGGCCGCGACACCGAAGCCTCGGTGGCTGCCATGCCCGAGGCGATCCGGCTGGCGGAGGAGGCGGGTGGCCGGATCCAGCTGTGCCTGGCCACCGCCTTCACCTGCCCGTTCGACGGGCCGGTCGATCCGGCCAGGGTGCTGGCCATCGCCAACGACCCGCGCACCGAGGGCGCCGCCGACATCGTCCTGGCCGACACGCTCGGCCAGGCCAACCCGGGCGAGGTCGGCGCGCTGGTCGCCGCGGTCCGGGAGCGGACCCCGCCGCGCCGCGTCGTCTTCCACGGGCACGACACGTGGGGCATGGGGGTGGCCAACACCCTGGCCGCGGCCGCCGCGGGCGCCGACATGGTCGACGGCGCGCTCGGCGGGCTCGGCGGCTGCCCGTTCGCCCCCGGCGCCAGCGGCAACACCGCCTCCGAGGACATCCTGTTCGCCACCCGCCCCGACTGGTTCACCCCGGCCGCGCTGGCGGACCTGGTCGGCCTGACCGAGGAGCTGCTGGTCGAGCTGGGCGAGCCGAACCGGTCGCGCACGGTCGAGGGAGCGCGCTCGAAGGCCGACGCGTTCGCCTGGGTCGTGCGGTCCTAGATGTACTGCCCAGGCAGGTTGGTCAACCGGGTGATGGGGG